>JAJDOL010000092.1 GCA_022340195.1 Chromatiaceae bacterium | reverse complement strand
ACAAGAGCTCTTGGGGGCCCTGTTGCTGCTCGCGCTGACCCACGGCTTCGCCAAGGCCGGGCTCTTTCTATCCGCCGGACTGCTGCAAAAACACGCCGGGCATGATCGCATCGCCGAGCTGGGTCCTGCGATTCGGTCACTTCCCGCAGTGGCTTTCGCCATGGGTCTTGCCGGTGTTGCGCTGGTCGGGCTGCCGCCGAGCGGCACCTTCATCGCCAAGTGGATCCTGCTCGTGGAGTCCTTTAACACCGGGCAGTGGTGGTGGGCCCTGGTCGTGCTGGTCGGGACCCTGATGGGCTCGGCCTATGTCTTTCGGCTCCTGGCAAACGCCTTCGGTCCTGCCGCGCATCAGGGCTCGGTCGAGCCCGAAGGGGGCAAGCGCGCGCAGCCGGAGCCGATCGGCCCGATGATCCAAGCACCGGCACTGCTGATGGCGCTCGTCGCCGTGGTCGTGCTCGGACTGGGGGCCGAGCCCCTCTGGACGCTTCTGGGGATCAGGTCACCATGATCCCCGACAGCTATCTGCCCCCGGCAATCGTTCTCTCCTCTCTGATACCTGGGCTCTTCATCTTCCTGCTGGGTGAGAAGCGCCACATCTTGCGCACCGCCCTGAACTTGTTCGGCGCCCTGGCAAAGCTTGCGCTTGTGGGGTTGCTGATCCAAGGTGTGTACCATGGACGGGTCTTCGAGAGCCGACTAACCCTCGCCCCCGGCCTGGATCTGGTGCTGAGCGCCGATGCGCTCTCGGTACTTTTTGTTACTCTTTCTACCGTCCTCTGGCTGGTGACCACGGTCTACGCCATCGGCTACCTGGAGCATTCCGCCCACCGCAGCCGTTTTTTCGGCTTCTTCAGCCTCTGTGTGACGGCTACCGTGGGACTGGCCTTGGCCGGGAACCTCCTGACCTTCGTCATATTCTACGAGGCCTTGACGCTGTCCACCTATCCGTTGGTGGCCCACCGCGGCACGCCGGATTCGGCCCGGGGCGCACGCATCTATCTCGCTTACACCCTCGGTGGCGGTGTCCTGCTGCTCACCGGCGCCGTTTGGCTGCGCTCGCTCGCCGGACCCGTCGTCTTCACCCAGGGCGGCATGCTGTCCGAACTGGCCGGGGTATACGACGGGCAGCTGATCGCGATCTTTTTCCTGCTGCTCGGAGGACTCGGCGTCAAGGCGGCCTTGATCCCGCTGCACGGCTGGCTTCCGCAGGCCATGGTGGCACCGGCGCCGGTGAGCGCCCTGCTGCATGCGGTCGCCGTCGTCAAGGCAGGGGCCTTCGGGATCATCCGGGTTGTCTACGACATCTATGGCGTGGTGCTGGCCGAATCGCTCGGTCTCCTCTCGGCGCTTGCCGCAGTGGCGAGCGTTACCATCATCTATGGCTCGCTGCGCGCGCTAACACAGGACGGGCTCAAAAAACGCTTGGCCTATTCGACCGTCAGCCAGGTGTCTTACATCGCGCTCGGCGCCTCCATCTTCGGACCGATCGCCACCATCGGCGGTGTCGTGCATCTCGTGCATCAGGGAATCATGAAGATCACCCTGTTCTTCTGCGCCGGCAACTACGCCGAGACGCTGGGCGTCCATCGCGTCAGTGAGATGAACGGCGTTGGCCGGCGCATGCCTTGGACGACGCTGGCCTTCACCGTCGGGGCGCTGGGTATGATCGGGATTCCGCCGGTGGCCGGGTTCGTGAGCAAATGGTATCTGGGCATGGGTGCCGTGGAAGCGGGTAGCGACTGGGTACTGCTGGTTCTCGTGACGAGCAGTCTGCTCAACGCCGCCTATTTCTTTCCGATTCTTTTCCGCGCCTGGTTCAGGGACCCACCTGCCCTCTGGCCCGAGGAGCACATCGCTGCCGGACGACTCGAAACCACCGCGACCTTGCTGTGGCCGCCTGTAGTCACGGCTCTGCTGGCGCTGGCCGCCGGACTCTTCGCCGCCGCCCCAGTGAGCCCGTTGGAGTGGGCCGAGCTGATCGCACGGCGTGAGTACGGGTTATGAGGCGGTAGTCTATGTTTGCAGTCCGATCCTGGTTGCGCGTCCGCTATTGCGGCATCGACTCGATCCTCAGCTTTGCGACCCGCCTACCGCTCGCGTCTTCGCGTCGGTTCGGCGACGGCTTGGAGCGGGGATCGTGAGCATGCTGCTGGTCTTGACCTGGCTGGTTCCGCTGCTTGCGGCCGGTTTCGCTCCCTCTCCCCGGTTTTGGTGGCTGCCGACGATCGCGGCAGTTCCGGCGCTTGCCGCAGTCGTTCTGGTGCCATCCGGCTATCAGGTCGAGATCCCCTGGCTGCTGCTGGGCTCTGTGCTCGGACTGGATCGGACCGGGCGAATCTTTCTCGGCTTCACGGCGATACTCTGGCTCGCCGCGGGTCTTCACGCGGCCGGGAGCATGCGAGCCAGCCCTCATGCGGGGCGCTTCCGCACCTTCTTTCTGCTCGCGATGGCCGGCAACCTCTGGCTCATCGTCGCCCGGGACTTGGTAAGCTTCTACACCGGTTTCAGCCTCATGGGGCTCGCCGCCTACGGCCTGGTGATCCACAACCAGGATCGATTTGCCCTGCGGGCGGGGAAGGTCTATCTGGTGATGACAGTGCTCGGTGAGCTGGCCCTGTTCGTCGCGCTGGTACTGATCGCGAACGAGACCGGAACCCTGGTGCCGAAGAGTGCCGACCTGGTCGGGCTCAGCGACCTGACCGTCGGTCTGTTGCTGGCAGGTCTGGCGATCAAGGCGGGGCTGGTCCCGGTTCATGTCTGGCTGCCCCTGGCCCACCCGGCGGCGCCGGTTCCGGCCAGCGCGGTATTGAGCGGAGCCATGATCAAGGTGGCGTTGCTCGGTTGGCTGCGCTTCCTGCCCATCGGCGAGGTACCCATGACCGAGTGGGGCCTGCTGCTGATCGTCACCGGCCTTGTGACGCTTTTCTATGCCATCCCGATCGGACTGGTCCAGTCCAATGCCAAGGTGATCCTGGCCTACTCGAGCGTCAGCAAGATGGGGCTGATGTCCTTGACCCTCGGGCTGATACTCCTGGAGCCGGATCTCGCCGGCGCCGGCGTTCTGGCCCTCTCCCTGTACGCAGCCCACCATGCGCTGGCGAAGGGTGGTCTCTTCCTCGGGGTGGGACTGCGTCACGACGCGAGCGCCCAAGGCCTTGTTCTAGCGGGAATCGCCCTGCTGGCGCTCTCGCTGGCCGCCGTCCCGTTCAGTGGCGGTGCCGTGGCGAAATACGGCATCAAACCGATGCTCGCCGAGACCGACTGGTCCTGGTTGGTCACTGCCGTGGCTTTGACCACCGTTGGCACCGCCTTGCTGATGGCACGTTTCGTTTCGGTGATCTGGCGCATGGAGCCCCATCCGTCACCCGGCCAGGCATTGGGTAGCATGGGCTGGGTGGGACTCTTAGTGCTCATTCTGTTGTATCCGGTACTACTGGGCACACCGGATGCATGGGCGACCAACGCCGTACCGACCCTGTTTGCGCTGGCGTTTGTGTTGCCCTTTGCGCTGGCCGCTCGACGCCGACCGGATCTATTGCGCCCGTCTGCGGACCTGGTACCCGCCGGCGATCTGCTCTGTCTCGCCCGCTTCCCCATCGGTGTCCTGGGCTTCTCGGGCCGAAGCCTTGGTCGCTGGTGGAACCAGTTGCTCCGCTCAGGATCGGTTCGGTGGAATACCGCTGTTGCGACCATCGGGCCCCCGCCTCGAGATCCGGAGCGCGCTCTGCGCCGCTGGCCCAATGCCGGTGCGGCCTGGCTCGCCGTTACCGCCCTGCTGCTCCTGCTGCCGCTGTCGACGCTGACGGTTCACAGGCCCTTGGAGACTCCCCGAGTCGCGTCCGAAGCACCGGCGTCGGTTCCATCGCCAAGCGCACCGCGAACACCCGTAGCCGTCGTCGACCGAGCGCACACGGCAACTTCGGAACCGCAGATCGCGTCTGTGGAAGGACAGGACGCAATACCCGGCAAGCCCGCACCAATTAGCCCCGCAGCATCTGATGCCCCGACGGCCGAGCCGATCCCAGGGGAACTCCCTGCGGAACAACCCTTACCGAAAACCAGCACGACCCTGGAGCAAGCGCCGGCGGCTATTAAGACGGAGGAATCGGCGCCAGCGCCGATATCGTCTCCGGCTTCGGAGCCGGAAACGCTGGCGTCCGAGCCTGTTGCAACGCCTGAGGGCACAAGCCCTGAGGCGACTTCGCCGCCCGCCGACACTGCATTTGACGACCGGCGACCGGAGCCCGCGACGCGTGAGATCGCCCAAGTCGACCCGGAAGTCGGGCTCGGGAACGAGAAGGACCGTTCGGAGGAAGCGAAGGCCCCAATTGATCCTGCGCAAGAGCGGGAAGCTCCGGCAATCGCGCGGGAAGAGGTCGCCTGCGATCCGGGAAAGCCCTTCGTGTTTTCACATCCCCTCGCTGTGGAGGTGTTGACACTCAGGGAGTGTGTCCAGGGCTCGGATGGTCCCGAGCGCATTATCGCGCCAACGCTGTCAAACGCGCTGGTGGATTTGGTCCAACGCCATCTGAGCGATCTCGGCTTTGATCCGGGACCGATCGACGGTCTGATGGGACCCAGAACGCGTGGCGCCATCCGCCGTTTCCAACGGGACCAGGGCGACCCTGCGACTGGTTTCGTAACCTTTGCCTTGCTCGAGCGGATACGCGCGGCGGCCGCGGCAAAGGGTGACGATAGCCCCACGGAATCCAGGTCAGAGTGATCGCGCAGCAACGCAAAGGAGATCATTCGAAAAAAGCGAACTGCCTCCTTCAATCATTCGATTTGCTTTTCCATTTTTTGGTCGCAGGTTGCATGAACGAGAACAGCGTGCTCTCAGACTGAAGCTCACACATACACTGTGTCCAACGCACCGGCCGCGGACAATCCGAAGTGCAATGGAACGCCGATAGCGTGGGATGCCAACGTCACCGACTATCGTGGAGACGACCATGAAACGATTTAAGAACATCCTTTACTTCGCAGATGGGGCAACGGTTGGATGCTCAGCACTGGAACGGGCAGTACGGCTTGCGGCCGCCAACGAGGCTCGACTGACGGTATTGGACGTCCTTCCGGAGCACGACTCGAAGCTGGAGATGGGCAACCGGTGGGGGGGCGATCTCGAGGCCATCGAGCGCGAGAACTGCGAGGCAGAGCTGGAGGATCTGATAGCGGGCTTCCAGGACGCGGGAAGCGAAATCGCCAAGCGCGTGGTAAGGGGAATACCCTTTGTCGAGGTTATACGCGCTGTGATCAAGAATCACTACGACCTGGTCATCAAGGCGGCACGCCCGCCGGACAGTTTCGTGAAACGTGTGCTCGGGAGTACGGATCTGCACCTGCTGCGCAAGTGCCCCTGCCCGATCTGGATCGACCGCCCAGGCGCCACGATGCCTTACCGCACCGTCTTGGCTGCGGTCGACCCGTCGGACGAAGAACAAGACGATTCCGCGCGTCTGATCCTGGACCTGGCCACCTCCCTGGCGGATCGGGAGGGCGCCGAGCTTGCTGTTGTTCATGCGTGGCGCTTGTCAGGCGAATCGGTGCTGCGCAGCGGCCGGGCCAAGATTTCCAATGCCGAGCTGGAGCTTCTCCTGGACGAGGTGCGGAAGCAACATACCGATCGCTTGGATGGGATCCTCACTGACTACGGAATCTCGACAAACGACGCGCGGGTTCACCTTGTCAAGGGTGAGCCTGCCCCGAGCATCCGCACCGTAAGTAACGAGTTGGACGCCGATCTGGTCGTAATGGGTACCCTGGGGCGAACAGGTATTCCGGGGTTCTTTATCGGCAACACAGCCGAAGAGATCCTGCACACAACTCACGCGTCGGTGCTTGCGATTAAGCCGACCGGTTTTGATTCGCCGGTAAAATCCGAATAACCGCCTCGGCTACGCGCCGCGTCCGATCTTCTTCGACGGACGCGGTCGTTAGCTGACTTACGCTGATCGGCGTTGACCGGTTACGAAGGATAGTGGAACCGAATCGGAAGTGGGTTTGCCGACGGCGCTGGTCTATCATTCGTTGGGATATCCCATTTTGAACGTTGCATTGGGCGCTGTTGGATCCTCTGTACAACGCACGTTCCTTTGCTTCTGTCTATTGGAGGTCGCATTGCATCGGTTTCCATGCGCAACCTGAAGCTCAATCTGAAACATTTGCGTTACTTCTGGGCGGTAGCCAGTCACGGCTCGATGGCGCGGGCTGCGGAGGCGCTCTTTCTCACTCCGCAGACGATCAGCGGGCAAATGCGGGACCTGGAGGAACAGGTAGGCGACAAGTTGTTCGCGCGGGAAGGCCGAAACCTGGTCCTTACGGATACCGGCCGCTTGGTCTTCTCCTATGCCGACGAGATGTTCAAGCTGGGCTTGGAGCTGCAGGACCTACTTGCCGGAAATGCATCGGGGTCGATGCTCACGGTCAAGGTCGGAGTAGCAATGGTCGTGCCCAAGCTGCTCGCGCATCGGGTGCTCGCGCCTGTGCTCGAGATGCCGGAGAGGATTCGGCTGATTTGCCATGAGGCGCCGCTCGCAGACCTGCTGGCGGATCTCTCGGTGCACAAGCTGGACGTGGTTTTGGCAGACAGTCCCATCAATCCCGTGTTGAATGTGCGGGCCTACAATCACGTCATCGGGGAATCCGGCATCAGCTTCTTTGCGACTCCGGAAAAGGCGGAGATTTTGACGGCGAAGTTCCCCGCCAGTCTGGGCGGCTCTCCTATGCTAATGCCGGGGAGCGGCAGCAGTCTGCGGCGAAACCTGGAGGCCTGGTTCGAGCGGCAACAAGTCCACCCGCTCGTTGTAGCGGAGTTCGAGGACCGAGCACTGATGAAGGCATTCGGCGAGCGCGGCTCCGGCGTGTTCACATCGCCCACGGCGGTAGAGCAGGACGTGGTCGACAAATACGGCGTGGCAGTTTTTGGTCGCACCGAGGAAATCACCGAGCGCTTCTACATCATCTCAGCCGAAAGGCGCATCAAGAACCCCGCGGTTTCGGTCATCACCGAGGCGGCCCGAACCAAGCTTTTCGCTTAAGGTGATTTCTCTTTCTTCCAGGGAGTTGTGAGACAAAGAGCTTTTGCATCGAGCAAGAGCGAGTAGACTTCATGTGACCGCTCAGGTATCAATATCACTCCATCGCGATATTGATACTTGGCTGCAATGAACTCTCGAGGATATTTGCTCAATTCATATAAGTCGACAAGACGCATATTCCACTCTTCGAAATAGCGGCTTTCCATTGGCTCGAATGTAACCAGTTCGACGTCGCAATGGCGAGTGTCGCGCATGATGTTGCCGTACAGCCGATTGACATCCTGATAAGCGCCTTCGAGAACCTGCAAGAATCTGTTGCCGGACAAGAGCAGCAGACCTGTGATCTGCCTCGCCGCATTGGCCTGGGCCGATTGCTCGACCAGGTGATTGATCGCTTCGTTGGAGACGACATCTGTGGATGCGCGACTCTTGTAGATCAGACGACAGTTTTTCACGTCTTCCCCCCATCGTTGTCTTTGTGCGCCTCTGTCATGCCGATCCGTTAGCGTGAGAAGGATTCACTCGATTCGCTTCACGGCAACCTCGGCGCTGGTCAGCCTTGCGGCTCAGCGGCGCTCAGGATCAGCATCTGAACCGCTCGATGCCCGCCTAGACCGGCTGGTGGGCGCCCCCGATTCCAACCTCTGGTTTCAAAATAGCGGCATTGCCGCGGTCATCGGTGTCGCGATGGTCTTGAACCTCCCGGCAGCAACCTTGTCCGGCGTCGCAATCCCACCTACTCACACGGGATCTCTGGCGAAGGTAGAAGCAATGTTGCATTCTTCATTTCGTGTGCGCAGGGCATTGCTGCGGGCACCGTAGCGCGCTGGTGTCTAATTGAGCGCTCGCGATCCCAACTGGACGCACATCTTCGTTTCGGAGGCGATCCGCCTGAGGCGACGCCGAGAGACAACCTTGCGCTTCAGAGCAGTTGCGTCAGGTCAGCGAAGATCAGCCATGCTCACGTGCTCTGAAATGGACAGCCGAGAAACAGGCGTAACGAGAATAATCGATCCACCGCAACGCGAGAGTACAGTCTGACAAGCCGTGATTATTCGTTCCAACTTCGCTATCACCCGGTTGATCGTTTTGCCGTTTGGCGCCCTGCTTGCACTTTACCTCATGATCGTCGGCGGGGGCGGTACTTGGCTGTATCTGCAGGGACGTGCAGCTGAAACACAACTGTTGATCGGCGAGGTCAAGGCGGCGATCGAGCCTTTCACAAAGAAACTCCGCACGACCGAGGCGGTCTCTGTGATACGCCAACGTGCACCCTGGCTGGTCGAAGATCTGCAGGCGTTGTTCGCCGACATTAACTCCTTACAGAGTATCGTGCTGCATGGTCCCGAATCAGATATTCAACTGCGTGTCGAAAACGGTCGGATTACCTCCCGAGTTTCCTCGCCACTGCCAGCGGATACTCTCCACCAGGCTACCAGTTCTCCCGCGGCACAGCGACTGCACTCCGAGTCGCAAACGCTTTTCGTAATCGGCTTTGATCTAACCCGAGCGCCCGCGCAACGCATGCGGCTGGATTTCAGTTTCGACCGAGCGACCTTGCTGGCTCAGATAAACGAGAGTGTAGAGGTCATGAGGCGCGCAATTATCGGGTTCGGTGCAGTCGGTGCCGTGAGTATCCTGTTGGCCGTCGGGATAACATTTGTTGCGATGCGGGTGACCCGCAAGATGGAGGTGCATTTTCAGGAGATCTACCAGCGTGCCTCGCTAACGGAGATGGCGGCGGCGCTCGTGCACGACCTGCGTAATCCGCTCGCGGCGCTGCGCGCCAATATCAAGGCCTTGCTCGTTGCGCCGGACCAGACAAAGGAGATCGTCGAGGAATTGGATCGGGATGTCGTCGCTTTGAACGACAAGCTGAGTGCCTTCTTAAACCTGACCCGGCGCCATGACGATGACCTTGAGCCGGCTGATATCTGCGAGTTGGTGGAGGATACGGCGCGCCTCGCCGAACCGATCCTGTCAAAACACGGATTGGGCATCGAAATGGATATCGAGCCGGATCTTCCCGCGGTTACAGTTCGCAAGGCATCGGTGCGTGATGCTTTGCTCAACGTTCTCATCAACGCCGGACAAAGCGGCCAGACATCAGGGACGATCCGGTTTAAAGCGGAAACATGCGACGACGCAATCCGCTTCGTAATCGAAGATCGGGGTCAGGGCATCCCCGAGCAGCATCTGCCACGTCTGTTCGACGCCTTCTACACGACGCGCGAAAATGGCACCGGCTTGGGCTTGGCGATCGTGCAGCAGGTCTTTGACGCACATCAAGGTCAGGTGCGAATCGAAAATCGCCCCCAGGGCGGGACCAGGGTTGTGCTTACCCTGCCATTACATCCGAAGGAGACACCCACATGGTGGAACAAGCAGAGAAAGCGCTTCCCAGCCTGAGCGGCCTGTCCCTTCTGGTTGTTGATGACGACTCGAGCGTTGTCCGCGGCATGATTCGAGTGTTGAGTGGCCTCGGCGCCGACGTGACCGGAGTCGCAAGCGTTCGCGAGGCGCGCGTGTCACTGGCCGAAAAGGCGCCTGATGCGGTACTCGCCGACCTGCAGCTCAAGGATGAAACGGGGCTCGACCTGCTTCCGGACTATCTGGGCCGCCAACCCGACGGCGCCTTCTACATGATCACCGGACATGGCAGCGTCGACAACGCCGTGGAGGCATTGCGACAAGGCGCGAGACATTATTTTGAAAAGCCTGTCGATCCTTTGGCCCTGGCGCAACACCTGGCCGACGATCTCGCCGATTTACAGGCCAGCAGCGATCTCGACGAACAACTCGCGCCCTACCTGACCTTTTGCGATCCGGCGATGAGGGAGGCGCTGATCGATGTGCCGCGATTCGCGGCAAGTACCGAGCCTGTGCTCATCCAAGGGGAAACAGGTACGGGCAAGGAATTGGTGGCGCGCGCCCTGCACGGGCTGGGCCCGCGAGCGCAGGGGCCATACGTCGCTGTAAACTGTGGCGCCATTCCCGAAACCATGCTCGAGGCGGAGCTCTTCGGCTTCGAGAAGGGCGCCTTCACGGGCGCCAGCCGCCAGCACCGAGGGCGTTTCGAGCAGGCCGACAAGGGTACGTTGTTTCTCGACGAGATTGGCGAGATGCCGCCTGCAGCGCAGGTCAGTCTCCTGCGCGTCCTGGAAGAGCGTGTTGTGCATCGCATCGGCGGCGAGCGCGGCACGCCCGTAGACGTACGGGTCGTGGCGGCGACCCACCGGCCACTGGAGGAGCGAGTCGACTCGGGTTTGTTTCGACAGGACTTGTTGTTTCGGCTGAACGTCCTGCTTGTCCGGCTCCCGCCGTTGCGCGAACGCCCGCGAGACATCGAGCGGCTGGCCAAGCATTTTTTGGCGAACAGCGTGCGGGACATGAGCTGGGAAGGCGTTCCGCCGACCTTGGCAAGCGAGGCAATGTCTCTGCTGGCAGGCCACGCTTGG
>JAJDOL010000051.1 GCA_022340195.1 Chromatiaceae bacterium | reverse complement strand
ATCAGGCAGACCGCGCGGGACAGGTGCACCTGGTACTCGCCGTCACCCTTGTCTCGTTAGCCGGCGTACACGCCCTAGCTGCCCTAAAGCACCATTTCGTCGACCGCGACCGGACGCTGTTGCGCATGCTCGGCCGCGGATCGATTTAGGTATCGCCACCCTACCCGAATCGAGGAATCAGATATGAAGATCCGGACCATCGCCGCCCTGACGCTGATAACAGCCCTGCTCTCCCCCACGATCGCTGCGGAAGAAAAATACGTCATCGACACCGAGGGAGCCCACGCGTTCATCCAATTCCGCATCAAGCACCTGGGTTACAGCTGGCTCTACGGCCGCTTCAACGACTTTGCGGGCACCTTTACCTATGACGAAGCGGACCCGAGTACATCCCGGGTCGAAGTGGTCATTAAGACCGCGAGTATCGACTCCAATCACGCAGAACGGGACAAGCATCTGAGGGGAAAGGATTTCCTGGACGTGGAAAAATACCCGCAAGCGACCTTCAAGAGCAACTCTTACAAGGAAACCGGCTTCAACAAGGCGAAGCTTACCGGCGAGTTGACACTTCATGGAGTAACCAAACCGGTCACGATCGACGTCGACAGAATCGGCAACGGCCCGGACCCTTGGGGTGGCTATCGACGCGGCTTCGAGGGCAGGACCAGGATCAAGTTGGCCGACTTCGGAATCGTCAAGAACCTGGGACCCGCCTCCCGCGAGCTGGAGCTCACTCTGTCCGTCGAGGGTATCCGCCAGTAAGCCTCGCCGCATGACACAGATTCTCAACCCGGCCAGCAACCTCGAGCCAGGCACCGTCGCCCTTGTAACCGGGGCGACAGGCGCCATCGGAAAGGCCATTGCCGAGCGAATCGCGGCCCGCCCCGGCTATCACGTCGTCCTTATCTGCCGCGACGCCGCCAAGGCCGAGGCGGCTGTTGAAGCTATCCGGTATCGTACCGGAAACGAACATGTTAGCTTCGAGATAGCCGATTTGGGCCGCAAGGCATCAATCGATGCCCTCGCCGGACGCTGGCGGGGTCCTGTCGAGGTGCTTGTCAACAACGCGGCGATCACACCCCGCAGGCGCGAGGAAACACCCGAAGGCATCGAGCGGCAGTTCGCGACCAACGTCATGGGCTACTTCTGGATGATCGCTGCATTCCGGGATCATCTCAGTCGATCCGCGCCTGCACGCATCATCAACGTCGCGAGCTACTGGGCCGGGGGGCTGGATCTCGATGACCTCGAGTTCAAGCGTCGGCGCTACAATAACGATGCGGCCTACCGGCAATCGAAGCAGGCGAACCGCATGCTGACGGCGGCCTTCGCGGAGCGCCTCGGTGGGTTCGGTATCTATGTGAACGCCTGCCATCCAGGCGACGTCGCCTCCACCTTGAGCCAAAATCTGGGTTTCGGCGGTCACGAAAGCCCGGATCAGGGTGCCGGCACCCCCGCATGGCTGGCGACGGAAGACAAAGGAGCGGAGGTGACCGGTAAGTATTTCGAGCACCATAGAGAGGTCCCCTGTCGTTTCGCCGCGGATCGCGGTGCGGTGGAGGCGCTTTATCGCGCCTGCGAACAATACGGCTGACAATGCCGCCAACGCAGAGCGCATCGCGTCCATACGCCGAACCAATTGCGATGCGCACCCATCGCCAACATCGACTGTTCGCGGACGTCTGATCCAGGCTTGGTCGCGGCGAATCATGAAGCTATGCATCTTTTGAGCGAAATCCCTTACCGGGCGGACTCCAGCGTCTATTTCGAGCCCTTGGCGGAGAAGGCCTGGGCTGTCTACCTCGACAGCGGGCGTCCCCTATCGGGGGCCGGCCGTTATGACATCCTCACCGCGGATCCCCACATTACGCTGGCCACGCGTGGTGCCGTCACCGAAATCCGCAGCGTCGATCAGGTACGTCTCTCACCGAAGGATCCCTTCGCCTTGCTTCGCAACCAGCTGGGCGAGCCGGCGCCCACCCTGCGCGACCTGCCGTTCTACGGCGGCGCGATTGGTTGGTTCTCCTATGACTTGGGCCGCCGCATCGAGCGCCTGCCGGAGATCGCAATAGACACCGATCAGATCCCCGACATGGCGGTGGGAATCTACGACTGGGCACTGATCGTGGACCACAGCGAACGGATGGCCTGGCTCGCAGGCCTCGGGCGCGATGCCCGGACTCGGGATCGGTGGGACGCCCTGGTAACCATGTTTCGCAACCCCCGATCGGCCCCTACCCGGAGCTGTTTCCGTGTCCGGAGCGCGTTGCGGTCCAACATGACCCGGTGCCAGTACGGCCGGGCATTCGATCGGGTGAAATCCTATCTTCTCGAGGGTGACTGTTATCAGGTCAATCTGGCACAGCGATTCTCAGCCCCGGTCGCGGGTGATCCCTTCGCCGGATATCGGGCGCTGCGGCAGCTCAATCCGGCACCTTTCTCCGCCTATCTGCAAACGCCCTTCGCCCAGATTCTGAGCTCCTCGCCGGAACGTTTTCTCGCCGTTCGCGCCGGACAGGTCGAGACCAAGCCAGTCAAGGGGACCCGTCCCAGGGGCGAGACCCCGGAATCAGATTTTTCTCTGAAGCGGGAACTGGCCCGCAGCACCAAGGATCGGGCCGAGAACCTCATGATCGTGGATCTGCTGCGCAATGATCTGGGGCGCGTCTGCCGCCCAGGCAGTGTACGCGTGCCCAGACTGTTCGATGTGGAAAGCTACGCGACCGTGCACCACCTCGTCAGCACCGTCACGGGTCGGCTCGCCCCGGGTCAAGACGCCACCTCTCTGCTGAGGGCCTGTTTTCCCGGGGGCTCGATCACGGGCGCACCCAAGATCCGGGCCATGGAGATCATCGAGGAGCTCGAGCCCCATCGCCGCGGTGTCTATTCCGGGGCTATCGGCTACCTGGGTTTCGACGGCACAATGGACACCAACATCGCGATCCGCACCCTGGTTCACAATTCCGGCACTGTCCGCTTCTGGACCGGCGGCGGGATAGTTCAGGACTCCCGAGTGGACGAGGAATACGAGGAGACCTACGACAAGGCGGCAGCGCTGCTGCGGCTGTTGGCGAGCGCGCCGCTTGCCGGGGGTCGGCCGGTAAGACTCGAGACCGCGTGAATCGATAAGCGATAAAGGAACCAATGACGGTCTACTGCAGGCAACGCGAGTCGGCACGCAACCGGCTGAGAGCTTCAAATTGGAACTACTGAAAGACTACCTCGATTACGCCGTGGTCGGCCTTCTCGGCTTCATGAGCTTTCTGATGCTGTCGCTGGTTATCGAGCGCTATCTTTACTTTTCCCGTATCGACGTGAGGAGCTTTACCGATCAGGATGAGCTCGAGGTCGATCTCACCCGCAATCTCACGACCATCGCGACCATCGGCTCCAACGCGCCCTACGTCGGTCTGCTCGGCACCGTCCTGGGAATCCTCATCTCCTTTTTCGATATGGGCCAAGCGGGCACCATCGAAACCGCAACGATCATGTTGGGTCTGGCCCTCGCCCTGAAAGCGACCGCGCTGGGGCTGGTGGTCGCCATCCCCTCGATCGTCTTCTATAACGCGTTGCTGCGCAGGGTCGAGATCCTCAAGGTCCGGTGGAAACGGAGTCACGCCTCATGAAGCGAATCGACAGCATCAACGTCATTCCCTTTATCGATATCATGCTGGTGTTACTGGCGATCGTGTTGACCACGGCTACGTTCATCGTCGAGGGACGCTTGGATATACGATTGCCCGAGTCCGAGTCCCAGAATCCGTCGACGCCGGAGGATCGGGTCGAGCTGGCTGTCGACAAGGATGGAAAGATCTTCCTGGATGCGGCTCCGATCAGCTTGCCGGAGCTTCAGAATCACCTGGCCCGACTCGCCACCGAGACCCCCATCCTGCTCCGGGTAGACGCGGACGCGCGCTTCGCCGGTTTCGTCTCGGTAGTGGACCTGCTCAAGGCGCAGGGATTGGACAAGTTGACGATCTTGACAAGAAAACCAGGTACATGACGCCCAACGGCCGCTGGTGCAGACTGGCGGGAATCTGCATCTCCGCCCTGGTTCATCTCGCCGTCGGCGCTGCTGTTCTCAGAAGTTACGAGGTAGAGAGCCCTTACGCGGGTGATCAGCATGAAGTCGCGGTGACCCTCGCCATGTTCGATACGGACTCCGAGCTTGCATCGGCCACCGTCGAATTGGCAGCAGGAGAATCCGAAAGGAAGGTGGAACCGCAGACCGACGCCAAGTCGGAAACTGTACCCGAGCCGACACCCGAACCCGAATCGGAGGCTAAGCCCGAATCCGAACCCGAACCCGAGCC
This sequence comes from Chromatiaceae bacterium, assembly GCA_022340195.1. GTDB lineage: Bacteria > Pseudomonadota > Gammaproteobacteria > Chromatiales > Chromatiaceae > Thiosymbion. The sequence goes on along the minus strand of JAJDOL010000051.1, from coordinate 5,399 downwards.
CGAGCTGAAATCCGAGACCGCGTCGGAGCCTGCGTCTGAAACGACAACGCAGGGTGAACCCGCGACCAAACCCGAGTCGAGCACCAAAACCGAATCGGAGCCTGAGCCGGAACCCATACCCGAGGCTAAGCCCGAGCCGAAGCCCCAACCTCGACCCAAGGCCAAAACTCTAGCCAGGTCCAAGCAGAAACCACAATCCAAGCCCGAGCCGAAATCCCAGGTCCGATCAAAGCGCGCCGCGAAGCCGACGCGCCGCCCAGCGCGCAACGCCGGAGCTACCCCTCGACAGACGGCCAAGCACGGCAGCAAAAACCCGGGAAAAGCGGCGCCGGGTGACTCCGGGGTTTCCAAGAAAGGCGCCTCGCGGAGTGCCTTGGAAAAGGCCTATCTCGCCGGACTGAGGCGGGCGATTGCCAAGAAGCGCCGGTATCCGTTGCGCGCACGACGGAACGGAAAGACAGGTGTCGCTACGATCTATTTCGTATTGGACAAAGACGGCCGCATTAACGGGGCGCGCCTGGACAAGAGCTCGGGGTCGCGCTCCCTGGATGATGCCGCCGTGGAAACCCTGCGGCGCCTCGCGAAATACAAACCCATACCCCAGGCCCTCGGGCGCACCCGATGGCACCTGCGCGTGCCGATCCGATTCGCGCTCGAATAACCGGCTCCAATCAAGATCCGCGACCTCCGCGCTTCGCCCGCGAAAACGCAACGGCAATCCGCTTCCGCACTCGCACGAACGCCCACAACGAGCTTGATGACGAGCGAGGTGGTGGAGGCGTACACATTGACTCCGGTTAGATACGGCTGGTCGGGGGGTGAATCGGATAGAAAGGCGGCGGCCGGCAAATGCCGGCCGCCAAGTCGTGCCTCAGATGATGTATCCGCGCTCGTCGTGCAGGGCGAGGTCGAGACCCTCGGTCTCGTCCTCGTCGGTGACCCTGAGCCCGATGATGACATCGATGAGCTTCAACAGGATGAAACTCACGACACCACTGTATACCAGGGTTGCGACGACGGAAATGAGCTGGACAGAAACCTGAGAACCAATAGTCACGCCATCCCCCAACCCAGCCCCGCCAAGACTGGCATCGGCGAAAACACCAGTGAGAATAGCGCCGACGATTCCGGCGACGCCATGAACGCCCCAAACATCGAGCGAATCGTCATAACCCAGGGCTTTTTTCACCTTGGTCGACGCGATGAAGGCGAACAGGGCACCAGCGAAGCCGATGGCGATTCCGCCCATCGGGCCGGCGGTGCCGGAGGCGGGCGTGATGGCGACGAGCCCGGCGACGGCACCGGTTGCGATGCCCAAAACCGAGGGCTTGCCATGGTTGATCCATTCGGAAAACATCCAGGTCAGGGCCGCGGTGGCCGTTGCAAGCTGGGTGACCGTCATCGCCATGCCGGCCGTTCCATCGGCTGCGAGCTCGGAGCCCGCATTGAAGCCGAACCAGCCAACCCACAGCATGGAGGCGCCCACCACGGTGAATCCCAGGTTGTGCGGCGGCATGGCAGTGGTTGGATAACCCTTGCGCTTACCGAGCACGAGGGCCGCCATCAGAGCCGCTATGCCGGCGTTGATGTGCACCACGGTACCGCCGGCAAAGTCCAGGGCACCCAGATCCGCGATCCAACCGCCGCCCCAGACCCAGTGCCAGATGGGAACATAGACCAGAGTAAGCCAAAAGGTCATGAACCAGAGCATCGCCGAGAACTTCATACGCTCGGCGAAGGCGCCGACGATCAGGGCCGGGGTGATGATGGCAAAGGTCATCTGGAAGGTCATGAATACCGACTCGGGAATGGTCCCCGAGAGGGAATCGACCGTCACTCCCGCCAGGAACAGCTTCTCCAGGCTGCCGATCCACTGATTGAGAGAGCCGCCGTCGGTAGCGGCCAGACTATAACCATAGATCACCCAGAGAAGGCTCATCAAACCCGTGATGGCAAAACACTGCATGAGAACCGAGAGCACGTTCTTGGAACGCACCAAGCCGGCATAGAAAAGCGACAAGCCCGGGATGGTCATGAACAAGACCAGCGCCGTGGCGGTAATCATCCAGGCGGTGTCGCCACTGTTGAGGACTGCCTCCTCTTCTGCCAGGGCGAGGGCGGGCGCCAAGGTAAACAGGCCCCCGAGGACCAACGGCATTGGCCGTCCGATTGCGAGATTCTTCATTGCTAGGATCTCCTATGTGTTACAGCGCGTCGGGGCCAGTCTCGCCGGTGCGGATGCGGATGACCTGGCCGAGCTCGAATACGAAGATTTTGCCGTCGCCGATCTTTCCGGTGCGTGCCGCACCGGTGATCGCCTCGATAACCTTGTCCAAAAGGGCGTCGTCCACGGCGATCTCCAACTTGATCTTGGGTAGAAAGTCCACGACGTACTCGGCACCCCGGTAAAGCTCCGTGTGACCCTTTTGGCGGCCGAAGCCTTTGACTTCGATAACGGTTATCCCGGAAACACCGATGTCGGCGAGGGCCTCGCGCACGTCGTCGAGCTTGAAGGGCTTGATGATGGCTGCTATCAATTTCATGTTTGGTTACTCCTGAGCCTGGCCGGGTTAAGCCCCGGCCTGATGACTGATTGGGCGGACCGGATCTCCGACACCTCAAAATTCCTTGTTCCAGCCGACCCAGAACCTGGGATCATTGTCGTAGCCGACGTCCTTATTGCCGTTGTTCTGGTCCCAGTTCAGGCTGAAGGTGCCGAAGTCGCCGGCGTCCTTGCTTATCGAGGCACCGTAGTGCCAGTAGTTGGCGCTTTCAGTCTCTATGAAGACATTTCCGGTCGCCGGGTCATAAACCGTTCCCACCTCGACGTCGTTGTTGCGGAAGTCGTAGTAACCGGCGCGGGCGCTGATGCTCAGGCCATACGGAAGGTCACCGTACTCGGCGCTGCCGAAGTAGTAGAAATCGCCGTTGTCGAACAACCCGTCGTCGTTCTCTCCGTAGACGGTGTAAGCGAGGCCAAGCGTGAACCACTTGTAGGTCGCACTGGCGCCGATCTCCGCGAAGTCGGAATCTCGCCCATCCGGGTAGGCGTAGTAGATGGCATTGAAATCGTAGCTGAAGTCGTCATTAACCGAACCAGCGTAGCCGAGATACAGATCAAGCTCGTAGTTGGGCGAGTCGGGGTTTGAGGATCCGGACGTCGTACCGATCAGGTTGCCGTCCGCGTCCGTCTGCGGCAAACCAGTTTCCGGATCCACGGGGATGATGACGTCTTGCGGCGCACCTTCATCGTTCCAGTCGATGTTGGATGCCCAGGTCCCGAGGTAGAAGCCGTTCGCGTTGCTGTAGTCCAACCCACCTTGAACGGCGGCGCCATCCTGCGTCTGTGTCACACCGCGCCAAATGTAATTGCTTACAACACCGATGTTTGCACTCACAGAGTGCGGTGATTCAGCCAGGGCCGCATTCATGCTGCCCATGGATACGGCTAGCAGGGCGCCTGCCGCCCAGGTATTCGAAAAACGCTGTCTATTCATGTTGTTAAGCCTCCGGTAATCTTGTGTCAGGTCATATCGCGCGACGTCGGGTGCTAACGGTCGGCCGCGCGGCCCGTATTTGCTCCCTGAGGCGCATTAAGCAGGTTACATGCCAACAACGGCTGTTCCGAAAAGACAACGCTGTTCGGCTGATGTTGCCAAGAAACAACGCCTGGGCTTGCACCATCCTTGAGCCCGCATGGTGCGCTGCAGCATTTTCGCGCACCGCAATGGTGCATGTCTCCGGGAAAGACGCCAGGCCGGCACGCGCCTATAATGTTGCGCAGACAGGAATCTGCGAGGATCCGCTCCCATGCTGGCACCCAAACATCTCGATGACCTCGCCCAGCGCCTCTCCGGCAGCCTACCCAAGGGTCTGCAGGCGCTGCAGGAAGACATTCACCGCAATCTGCGAGCGTCCCTCGAAGGAGGACTCGCCAAGCTCGATTTGGTCACTCGCGAGGAGTTCGACGTCCAGGCTGCCGTGCTCGCTCGTACGCGGGAAAAGCTCGAGGCGCTCGAATCATTAGTGGCAGAGCTCGAGCAGCAGCTGGGTGCCGTCGAAGGCCCGAAGAAGCGGCCGACCAAAAAACAGGCGAGAAAAGAGCCCAGTTGAGCCTCTGTGTCCTAAACAGCCGTGCGCGCGAGGGCATCGCGGCGCCGGCTGTGACGGTAGAGGTTCATGTCGCAGGTGGTCTTCCTGCGCTTTCTATCGTTGGTCTGCCGGAGATGGCAGTGAAGGAGAGCAAAGACCGGGTCCGTGGCGCCCTTCTCAATGGGCGCTTCCAGTTCCCCGCCGGGCGCGTGACTATCAACCTGGCCCCGGCGGACCTACCCAAGGAAGGCGGCCGTTTCGACCTACCCATCGCGCTGGGGGTTCTCGGCGCCTCCGGACAGATCAAGCGCGACGCACTCGGCCGACTCGAGCTGCTGGGCGAGCTCGCCCTATCGGGAAGCCTGCGCCCCGTGACAGGTGTTTTGCCGGCCGCCTTGGCGGCACGCGATGCGGGGCGAGCACTCGTCCTACCGCGGGAGAACGCGGACGAAGCGGCCCTGGTGAGTGACCTCGCCATCTACCCCGCAGAGCACCTGCTGCAGATCTGCGAGCACCTCAACGGCACGGCACCGCTGCCCCCATTCGAGCGCCCGGACGTCGCACAGTCCGGTGTCGAGTATCCCGATCTGGCGGAGGTCCGTGGCCAGGAACAGGCCAAGCGCGCACTGGAAATCGCCGCCGCCGGTGCCCACAGCCTGTTGTTTCTCGGACCGCCGGGAACAGGCAAGTCCATGCTCGCCAACCGTCTGCCCGGTATCCTTCCGACCATGTCCGAGGCCGAGGCCCTGGAGGCCGCCGCCGTGCGCTCGGTGAGCGGCCGCGAGCCCTTCGATCCGCGAAGCTGGCTCCAGCGCCCGTTCCGCGCCCCCCACCACACGGCCTCGGGTGTCGCCCTCGTGGGTGGCGGCAGCAACCCGCGTCCGGGGGAAATCTCGCTCGCCCACCAAGGCGTGCTCTTCCTCGACGAGCTCCCGGAGTTCGACCGACGGGTGCTGGAGGTGCTGCGGGAGCCCCTGGAGTCCGGCCACATCCATATCTCGCGTGCTGCCCGGCAGGCCGAGTTCCCGGCTCGGTTCCAGCTCGTGGCCGCCATGAACCCCTGTCCGTGTGGATATTTGGGAGATCCCAATTCCAGATGCAGGTGCACTGCCGAGCAGGTGACCCGCTACCGCGCGCGCATCTCCGGCCCCCTGCTCGACCGCATCGATCTGCACGTGGAAGTGCCCAGGGTTAGCGTGGATGATCTCAACGCTCCGACCGCAGCGGGAGCCGAGACCAGCGACCAGGTCCGTGCCAGGGTGGAGGCAGCCCGCGCACGACAGCTGGCGCGCGCCGGAAAGCCCAAT
>JAJDOL010000049.1 GCA_022340195.1 Chromatiaceae bacterium | reverse complement strand
AAGGTGTACCGCCAATCGCGGACGTAAGCGCCTACACTGCTCACTTTCCTATGAATCCCGACAACGGCTGAGGGTCTGCTCTGGATCGACAACGAACCTTTGCGCCGCCGCACAGTCGCCTTACGACTAAAAGACGGCGAGCAAGTCCGAGCACCGACGGAAGTACTGGGAGAAGCTCTTCAGACCTCGCCGCGGTTGTAGTCCGGCTGAGCTGTGATCTTGTGGATCGCCAGGTCCGCGCCCAGATATTCGTCCTCTTCGGACAGGCGCAGGCCCATCAGCATCTTGATGGCTCCGTAGACGATTCCGCCACCGACAAAGGCCACCAACACGCCGACTAGAGTTCCGGCGAGCTGTCCCAGAAAGGTAACGCCGCCCAGGCCCCCAAGTGCCTCGAGGCCAAAGATTCCAGCCGCTATACCACCCCATACACCGCACAGACCGTGCAGTGGCCAGACGCCGAGCACGTCGTCGATCTTCCACTTGTTCTGTGTCAGGGTGAAGGTGGTGACGAACAGCGCGCCGGCGACGGCGCCGACGACGAGAGAGCCCAGCGGGTGCATGATGTCCGAGCCGGCGCAGACAGCTACCAGCCCCGCCAGCGGGCCATTGTGCAGGAAGCCGGGATCGTTCTTGCCGGCGATGAGCGCCGCCAGGACGCCACCGACCATGGCCATCAGCGAGTTGACGGCAACCAATCCGCTCACCGCGTCGATCGTCTGGGCCGACATCACGTTGAATCCGAACCAGCCGACGGTCAGGGTCCAGGCGCCCAGTGACAGAAACGGGATGGAGGAAGGCGGATGGGAGGTAATGACCCCATCCTTGCGGTATCGGCCCTGCCTTGGTCCAAGAAGGAGCACCGCCGCCAGGGCGATCCAACCCCCAACCGCATGCACCACGATGGACCCGGCAAAATCGTGGAACTCCGCCCCGAATGTGGAACCGATCCAAGACTGGAGTCCAAGGTTCCCGTTCCAAATCATTCCCTCGAAAAAGGGATAGACCAGGCTCACGAGCAGTGCTGAGGCCAGCAGCTGAGGATAGAAGGCCGCCCGCTCCGCGATACCCCCCGAGATGATGGCGGGTATCGCGGCGGCAAAGGTCAGCAAAAAGAAGAACTTGACCAGATCATAGCCGTTCTTGTCCACCAGGGAGCCGGCGCCCGAGAAGAAGTCGATCCCGTAAGCGAGGCTGTAGCCGACAAAGAAATAGGCGATCGTGGACACCGAAAAGTCGCTGATAATCTTGGCCAGCGCGTTCACCTGGTTCTTGGCCCGCACCGTGCCCAATTCCAAAAAGGCGAATCCGGCGTGCATCGCCAGCACCATCACCGCGCCGATGAGAATGAACAGAACGTCTGTGCCGGCCTGCAGATTTTCCATATTGTTGTCCTCTTGATCAGATTTGGTGCACGCGAGCAAATTCCGTGCCGCTCAGGTTGGGCATTTCCAAGTGCACCAGGAGAATTCAAATCAGGGGGTTAGCCTGCACCGAGGATGTGCAGATTAAGGAGAAGGCGCACCGCCGTCGTGCACATGAACGTTTTCAGCACTCTATTGGTGCGAGACACCTAGACTGAAGTGAGCGCGCGAGCGCCCGCTTCCATGGGTTGCGCGACGACCTTTGCCGGGGCTCGTCCCCGAGTCTAGAAACGCCCTTCCTCCGGTGCCAGCGGCTTGGTCTTGGGCAGGCGGCGCAGCTGCTCCGCCAGGTCGCGGCTGAAAGCAGACAGCGCCTCGCTCAAGGCGGCGATCATAGCTTCCGGGTCCTCACCCCGCGCGAGGCTCCGATAGGTGTTCTCCCTCACGACGAGGGCCCGATCCATGTACGGATCAAGAATCCCCCAGCGGATCTTGAAGACTGCCTCGCCGCCGGCCGTTCCCTCGAAGCTCAAAACGTCAGCAACTACTCGGAAATCCAACGGATAACGTGCTTCCGCCGGCTCGATCAGGACGCGGCTGGTACCCAGCAGCTGACCCAGATTTTCCCCCAGAACGCGCAGAAAATCATCCTCCAGGGATCCGCCCCAGCGATGGAACTCATCCACCAGGAGCCGGTTTGCGCCGGCACGGGACACCACCTGGGGCCGATCGAGGAATTCGGGAAAGCGCACGGGTCCGATCCCGACGGCCAGACCCTGGTCCACAAGGGACGACGAGCGCTCGGCCGCAGGCAAAGTCGAGCTCAAGGTGTAGAAGGAAGAAGGCGCAGTAGCGCACCCACCCAGCGTCACGATGGTAAGAAAGCATGCGGCGGATTCGGCCGCGGATCGAGTCTTCATCGCGATCCCCCCTTGCCCTTGATGAGGGCCTCCGGATGGCGCTCCAGGTAATCCGCCATCCCGCGGATGGAACGTGCAGCTGCGGACAGCTCCCGCAGCGTGCGTCTAATTTCCTGATTCAGGACCGAATCTTTAGCCACCAGATTGTCCGCCGACTCGAGGGCAATCGTCGCCTGTTCCAGGGTTGCACTGAATTGGGGCGCTAAGTCTTTGTTCAGGTCTTGGGCCATTTCCCGTACCTGCGCGCAGTCACCCCCGATGAACTGGATCCGCCGGGGCTCGATCTCGACCAGCACGGCGATATTGAATTTGAGCTCTTCGACGTTGAGCTCCAGCTGCACGTCGCATTCAGCTTGAAATCGTTACCGCTCGCATTCCAGAAGCGCGTGCTGGTCAAGACCAACCGGTCATTGGGTGCGGCGACGAAGAGCTCGATGCTCACCGCCACCCCATCCTCGTCGGGCTCGAAGCTGACGACCTGCCCAACCTGGATATTCCGATAGTAGACGGGGGAGCCGATGTTCAGGGATCCCAGCGTCTTCGAACGGAGAATAAATCGCTTACCCGGCTCCGAGGCGCGACGACTGCTTGCGGAAGCTCGACAAGCGGTCTGTTCGGCTGCTCCCTCTCTGTCATGCTCAAGCTCCCAGAAATCCCAGATGAGCCTGGGATCGAACGCCATGGCCGCGAACATGGCGATCACCACCACGGCGGCAAAAAAGACAGCTCCCGGCCCTACCTCGATGGTAGCCAGGTTACCCAGCCTGACGAGCCCCACCAGTATCGTAACCACGTAGATGTCGACCATGGACCAGCGGCCCACAGCCTCCGTTATCCGGTACGGGCGGGTACCATCCCGCGGGCGCCGGGTCGAGCGAGTCTGAACCGAGATCAACAGTAAGCGTCCATGCGCACGCCGGGCCTCGGCCTCCGGCATGACCAGCTCGCAGACGTGACACGAGAGCACGGACTCGTATGGCCGCGGGGCGCGACGAGCGACTTCCGGAACCGGTACCCGGGATCAAACGATATCGCTGTCCAAGGACGCCTGGGCGGCCGCGAGGACTGAAGATGAGCACGGCGAACGCAAACCGGGAGGTCCCCGGGATAATGGTTGCCAGATCCGCAAGCTTCACCACCGACACCAGGATTCCCAGCATGAAGACGCCCATCATACCCCAGGGAGTCAGAGTCGCGACATAGCGAAAGAGTGTGGGGAATCCGCGCGGGAGGCGGTTCATCTTCAGCGGGACCAGCACGATCATGAGAAGCGTCAGCTGAATCCCGGGTGCCAGAATGCTGGTAAAGAAGACGACGAGAGACAACTCCCACATCCCTTGTCCATAGAGGTCCTTGACCCCCGTGAATAGGGTCGTCTCGGTGGTCTGACCCTGAAGCTGAAACGACAGAAAGGGAAAGCTGTTGGCCACAACGAACAGAACAATGCCCGCGACTGTGAGTGCCAGGGTGCGGTCCAGACTGTCGGGTATGTTGCGATGCAGCGTAGCATCGCACCGAACGCAGCGGGCCGCGTCACCTGCGGGCAACGGCGGATTGCGCTGAAGCAATCCGCACTCGTGGCATTGGGTCAGGGCGTCTCTCGCCATAACTAACTGTTCAATATGCACTTGTTTCTGTCTACTTCCTTGTAATCTCAAGAAACTCCGCATTAACTCCGCGTTCAATCTTCGTTACCCGGCGTAGTGTGCCAGGACCCATGCAGCATTTCATGGATGAAGCCTTGGCAGAGGTCGACGGCTGGACGGAATGATGCGTGGCGACTTCGTGACCATCGCCATGCCAGGCGATTTTGGCAAGCCGAGACCTGTTCTGATCATTCAAGCGGACCAGTTTAACGAGCACGCCACCGTCACAGTGTTGCTGGTTACAAACACGCTTATTGCTACACCGCTATTTCGCGGGACTGTGCAGCCCACCGCCGATAACGGTCTCCAGAAGCCCTCACAGGTGATGGTGGATAAAACCGTGACCGTAAAACGCCACAAGATAGGCCAAGCCTTCGGGCACATCGATGCGGATACGATGTTGGAGATTGAACGTTGTTTGGCCGTGTTCGTAGGAATCGCCAAGTGAAGCGGTTACTCCGTAGGGCGGATGCCTGCAGGGCGATCCGCCATTCGCCGACCCACCGAGATCGCCAAACCTCCCCCTGATGTCGGTACGCACGTCCGGCATCGTCCGTTCCGGCACCGTGTTTCACTGGATTGAAGTAAACCTAGTCCATGTGCCGCGCATAGTCGACGTCGCCGCGGATGGCATGCTCCCAGAATCGGCGTTGCCTGATCGCCCGTTCGCCGCGGGCAACGCGCGTCCCGGAGCGTCGCTCCGTAGCCGGGACGCCGCGAGAAAATCGGATCTTGATCGCCTTAATGTGGTTCGAGAAGTCGTCGTCACCCTCGGGCAGCGTGATGATGCAATGCATGTGATCGGGCAGCACGACCCAGGCGTCGATGGCAAACGGCCGCTCGCGCCGCGTGCGCCGCACCGCCTTGCGCACGGCGTCGATGTGCCGCACCAGCAGGTCCGAGCGCCTTTCGAGCAGGTTGATCGTGAAAAAGTAGGTCCCGCCCGGGACCTGAACGCGGCGACAGTCCGGCATCCCGCAAGCATACTGGATTTGGGGGTCGTAGGGCGGATGCCCGCGGGGCGATCCGCCATTCGCTGATCCATCGAAATGGCGGAGCCTGGCCCGGATGTCGAAATGTCATTTCAGCGTCGTGGGCCCCGGCAATTCGCGGAACCTCCTGGCGGAGTTTCGCCCTACGCGGGCTAAAGAGCAACAGGGTTACGCCCAGCTCGGAAAACTGCCGAATGACTTTGTTCGCCTCTACGCCCCACTGGTGCAACGCGAATCCAGCAAGGAGATAGCCCACCAAAGGAGGAAGCCCCAGCTGCCGTGACAGCAGCCCGAGACCAAAAGCGACAGAGATCCAAACCACGTCCAACATGGCGTTTCCATCCAACCGGGTAGCGCTCGGTAATGGTACGCCGAACTGCCATGAAGTCACGAGCGCTGGATGGTCCCCAGCCGCTCTCGGTTCGAGTTGAGCCTCGATTGCGTTCCCTCTCTCTGCATCGCCAACTGCGTGCGATGAAGTCGTCGACGGGCGGCCACCGGCCCTGTCTCGCCGGTGGCGCCGATAGGGTGAATACGGAGGGCGTACTGCGGGAAAATTACTCACCCCCATTGAAATGGCCGGCATCGAGCCTTTCCCGCCGCTCGCCGCGACTACGCGAACGCCACCGGCCGCCCCCGGTGCCTGCCCGCACCGCGGGACATGAGTGACGCAGGCAAAGGCATCCAAAACGAACTCTTTCCCAATGAAGGGTAGCCACGAGCAGGCCTTCTACGCCGAACTACGCGCGATCACTCCACTGATCGGCACTTCTTCGCCACGCCGTTTCGCAAAAGCCCTTCAGATTTTTCCTACATACAAAAGCCGGGGCTCGGTCTACATTTCCCAATGAGCGATGACTTCTTCGAGAATAGTGAATATCGAATCGGTCGCCTATTCCAACGACAGATTTCATTCGCGATCAATGCTAAGAAACGAATGTTGTTTTGCCAGATAAAATCGCTGCAATCGTATTCATCGTCTGCCTGGTTTTTGAAATGGACTCTTGGTGATTTCACCGAAAGATAGCAAGGATGAGGTATTGGCTACAATTAAGACTCTAATTGCGATGTATACAGACCAGGGTTCGAAGAAATACTTTGACTTCCAAAAGGCGGAGTACTATTCCCGCAGGTACGATTTTCAGCTTGTATTGGCGTCAGGATGAATGGCATTCACCGAACGTCTTACACATTAAAGAAATATACATGGGTCGCAAGAAGTGTCACCCGAACCTCGCCCAGTTCTTTTTCGGTGGTTTGTCATCGTTCTGCCGAAGAATACGGGTCTAAAGGCGCTTGGTTTGAACAGGCCTTTTGTCCAATTGCAGTGTGGGTGAATTCGTCGACGTTACGCGTCTGATTCCAAATAGGAGCAAGACATGGCGAAGAAAAAGACGGCACAATCGCAGAAACAGAACAAGGCTTACACAATTCAACGCGGGGGGGAAGACTTCGAAGTCGTCGAAGCAGCTGCCGCTTTCGCCGTCAAACGAAAGCAGGTCAGCTCATCCGCTGAACTGATCGCCGTCGCCCAGGCACCCGGCCGATTTCCCGGACTGCGCTTTGACGAAGATAGATCACCCCGCGGAGTCGAGCTGTACTATGTCGACCCGGAGGCACGCGACAGCGCTATGGAGGAATTGAGAACGAATAGTCCCGATGTCGCGTGGTGCAGCCATGTTTTTCATGCACCGGGCGATCCGGAATCGATGCTGTTCCCTATGGACACGATCTATGTGGAACTGAATCCCTCGGTCGGCCACGCTGAGGTCAACAGGTTGCTGGATAACTACGGGCTGGAATTCGTTCCGGACCCCGACGGTGATCCGAATCTATGTGTGATGCGCTTGACCAGTGAATCTACTGAGAATCCCCTGAAGATCGCCAACGCCCTGCGGAAATCAGGCGCTGTCGTGCTGGCCGAACCGAACCTGGCGGTGAAAGGCAACCTTACCATCCATCGCCCCAGCGACCATTTGTTTTCCTTGCAATGGCACCTGGAAAATCAGGGAGGGGCCGGTCTGACTGCCGGCGCGGATGTCTCCGCGACAGAGGCTTGGGATATCACGCGCGGAAACCGAAGTATCACCGTCGCGGTGATCGACGACGGATTCGACACCGGTCATCCCGATTTTGCCTCCAACGGAAAAATTCGCGCTCCGAGAGACTTCGGACAAGGTGATGTGGATCCGTCTCCAGTAAGTTCTATGGATAACCACGGAACGGCCTGCGCCGGTGTAGCCGTAGCCGATGAAAACGGCAGCGGTGTCGTGGGTGCGGCGCCCGAATGCGGCTTCATGCCGATTCGCTGGAGTGGATCGGTCAGTGACGGAGATATTCGCGACCAGTTCGAGCACCCCCGCGTACAGGGCGCCGACGTCATAAGCTGCAGTTGGGGGGTGGACAGCAACTTCTTCACCTTGAGTACGTCGATGAAGCGATCCATAAGCAAAGCGGCCACGGAGGGCCGAAACGGAAAGGGCTGCGTCATTGTCTTCGCAGCAGGAAACGCGAATCACGATATCGACGACCCCCCAAACACTCGAGATGGCTTTGCGATCCACCCGGATGTGATTGCCGTGGCGGCTTCCAATAGCCGCGACAGAAAGAGCCACTATAGCAATTTTGGAGACGCAATCTGGGTTTGCGCCCCAAGCAGTGGCGCCGGGGGACTGGGAATCGTGACCACCGACCGCCGAGGGGGAAGCGGTTACCAATCGGGTGACTACACAACGGTCGAGCGTTTCGGCGGAACTTCGAGCGCCACCCCGCTGGTGGCCGGTGTCTGCGCCTTGATGCTTTCCGTAAACCCGGATCTCACGGCCAGTGAAGTCAAGGAGATTCTGAAAGACACTGCCGAAAAAATCGACCCTCAAGGCGGAAACTACGACAACAATGGACACTCTCGCATCTATGGATTCGGCCGGGTGGACGCGCAGCGCGCCGTGCTGGCGGCGCGCGATCGACGCATTACTAGCGGCGTCACGGAACTACGGTTTGAAAGCCGTCCGGATCTGGCAATTCCGGACGACCAGCCCGCCGGAATTTCGGATGCCATTATGGTCAATCGCTCTGCGTCCGTCGAAACTGTTCAGGTCGAGGTAGACATCACGCATACATACCGCGGCGATCTCAAGCTTACGTTGATCAGCCCGCAAGGAACTACCGTTGGTTTATTCGGTCGCACCGCTCCCGCCTTTGATGGCACGGACAACCTGGTCGCTCGCTTCACCGCCGAGAATGTACCAGCACTCGCCGCTTTCAGCACGGAAAGCGCCAACGGAAATTGGACCCTGCAAGTGGCCGACCTGGCCGCCGTTGATATCGGTACACTCAATGCCTGGACCCTGACGTTGGGTATCTCCAGCCGGCAGACGGATTGGCATATCGCGCCCGGCCTGGCGATTCCCGATAACGACGCGACTGGTATCACCAGCGAACTGAATGTCGATGCTGGCGGGATTCTGAAAAACATTGTTGTCTCAGTTGATATCACTCATACCTACCGCGGCGATCTCAGCGTCTCTGTGGAGTCGCCGTCCGGAAATGAGGTTTCGCTAAAGTCAGTGGATTCAGGTGACGGAATCGACGACTTCCGACAAACTTTTACGACCGCTGACACGCCGGAATTGCGCGGGCTCATCAACCGCGGAAATGACATTCGCGGAATTTGGAGGCTTCACGTCCGGGATAATCTTTCAGCCGACATCGGTAAATTGAACTCCTGGAGTTTGAAACTCATCGTCTAAACAGGAGTTACAGTCAAGAGTGGTGTATGAGCATTCGCTGATCAGGCGACAATCCTGCTGCCTTGTAACTCACCGGCTTTGACACCATCGATGAACTTCACACCCTCGATCATGTCGGCAAGGTGCTTGAAGCCCCGTAGCCGCCGCCAGCGTGTCTCGGCGCTCAGTCCCAACCGGTAGACCAGGGCGAGGATACTCTGACGGGAAACGCAGCCTCTGGTCTTGACCGTGCGAAGGCGCACCGTGGCGAACGTGGATTCGATCGGGTTGGTGGTGCGAATGTGCTGCCAATGCGGGACCGGAAAATCGTAGAAGGCCAGCAGGGCGTCGCGGTCTTTGTGCAGGCATTCTGCCGCCTTGGGGTACTTTCCCTCATAGGCCGCTACGAAGGCGTCGAAGGCCGTGTGGGCCTCCTTGCGGGTGCGGCCATCCAGATCTCGTGCAGCCGGCTCTTGGCCTTCTTCTGACTTCTGGGCAGCTTGTTGAGCACATTAGCGATCTTGTGTACCCAACAGCGCTGGTGGCGCGTCTGCCCATAGACCTTGCTCAGCGCCTTTCAAAAACCCAAAGCGCCGTCACCGACGGCTAGTTGCGGGGCGTGCTGCAGACCGCGTGCCTTCAATCCGGTCAGCAATTCCAGCCAGCTCTGCTCGGATTCATGGTAGCCGTCCTCGATGGCCAGGAACTCTTTGTGACCCTGCTCATCGACACCGAGGATCACCAGGATGCACTGCCGGGCCTCGTCGGCGCGGATGTTGAAGTACACCCCGTCGACCCAGAAGTAGACGTAGCGCTTGGTTTGCAGGGAACGCTGCGACCAGCGTTCATGCTCCTCTGCCCACTGCGCCTTCAGGCGGCTGACGGCTCCGGCCGACAGCCCTTTCGCCTTTGATCCAAGCAAGGCTGTGAGCGCCTCATGGAAGTCCCCCGTGGATACGCCCTTGAGATACAGCCAGGGGATCGGCTCCTCCAGACTCTTGGTCCGACGCAGGTACGGCGGCAGCAGCTGGGAGCGGAACTGGATCCCGCTCCCCGTGCGATCACGCACCTTCGGCACCTTTACGCTGACCGAGCCGATGCCAGTCTGAATCTCGCGCTCGGGCAGATAGCCGTTGCGCACCACCGCGCGACGGCCCCGACTATCCTTGTGTTCCTGCACACCGGCGAGAAACTCCGGCAACTCCGCCTCAACAGCCTCGGCAATCAATCGTCGTGCACGCGCTCGCAACATCTCTGTGAGTCCATCCTGGAACTCCCCTGGCTTTCGCAATCCGACAATCGTATCGTTGCTCGTGGCGTATCACCCATCTGCTGGTTTCAAGATTGGTCTCTCGATTCCAGCAGGATACGCCACCTACTCAGCTATCCCGTACACCTCTTTCGAGCATAACTCTTTGATTTTGTGACTGAGCGTGGGTAGCCACCTGATACAGTTGCAAATACAGGGGGGACCCCATTTCAGCTCCCGCCCGCGAGCCACACGGAGCCGCAAGAACCCGTCGCCGAGAGAGCACCAGAAACAGGGCACCAAGTTTCTTGCGCCCGCTCATCAGGTGCTTGATAAGGGTTGAATCGAAGGTGTTCCTCTTACGCTCGATCGTAGTGTCCGCAAGTGCAGAATGGTTACCAGCCATTGCACCCTCCAGCTCAGGTTGCGGTGGTCAGAGGCCCCGGCGGTGTTAGCGCACCGCGGGGCGCGCCAGTGAGATCAACGATCAGGACGATGATCTCAGGCCTTTCGCTGCCACGCACTGCTCCGGATGAACACACCGAGAAAGGCGCGAGGCATTGCGCCCCGCGACCCATGACTACTTCACTTCAACCGTTATCTTCTCGGAAACGACGGCGGGATCATGCGGCATGTGGTTCATGTCACCCAAAAGGAGCTGCAACGTATGCTTTCCGGGAGTCAGCTCGATGCTGGCCTCGGTTTGTCCGCCGCCGAAGTGCATGTGCTTCTCGTCTTTGGGTACAGGTCGGTCGAGGGCGGGGAGCTCGTCCACATCGATCAGTAAATGATGGTGACCCGTGTTCTCCTTGTCCGTTCCGGCCGGTGCCACGCCCATGCCCGACAGACCGAAACGAACAGTCACCGGGCTGGAAAGGGTCTCACCATCGGTGGGAGATATGAAGTAGACCTTCGCGCCATCCGGGGCCGGCATTCCGGCCCAGCTCACCGCCAACAATGCGTAAAGGGCCACTCCGATTACGAGCGATATTTGCTTCGCCGACATTCTGCATACCTCTTTATTTTGGTGGAGTTGTTTTCATTTGCACCCGATGAGCGGGCGCCTTACTGAACTTAGGCTGTTTGCAGAAAAGCTCAAGGGCCGTCCCCGGGGCAGCGGGCTCGACCTCGGTCAGCAGCCATCGCCGAGACGACGAGTGCCACAGCCGCAATCAGCACAAACCCGAAACGAAGGCTCTCGGTGGCGAAATAGGTACCGTGATAGACCTTGAACTCCTCCAACATGGGCGGTGGTGGCTCGCGGATCAGAAAGTCGAGCTGTCGTCCCAGCTCGACAATCTGCGGTTCGAGCAAAAGGTGAGTCACACCCACCAAGGCTGTAGCGGCCACTAGCAAGAGCAAAGGCAGCCGCCCTACCCTACCAACGGCGGCGAGGATGACAGCCAGAGCACCCAGCACCAGCTGCGTACGGTTCCACACCTCGAAGAACACCCGGTTGAGCTCCGAGGAATGGACCCAGAGTAGACTGGTCTTCTTGGCATTGGTGTCGTCCGGAGAAAACCCTGCGCGCTCCTGCAGCTTGGGATTGCGGGCGAAGAGGTCGTCGAATCCCGAGAAATCGTACGCAACAACGGCACCGAGAACGACAGAGCCCCCCAGCCAGATGCCGAGGAGGAGGAACAGAAGCGGAGCTGATTTCATGAGTGACCCGGATGCAGACTTCGTCGACCGGGAATCCTAATCCGATTCGGCGAGCTGGACCAGGATCGAGCAAGTTTTCGCCTCCGACCAAAGGCGATTTTCGTCCGCAAGAAATGTACAGCCATTTTACGGCCGTCCTCGGCCAGATGAATTTCAACAACCCCCGGCATCGGTTACACTCCGACATAACTCGACCTCTCTAGTCCGCGGACAGCCTAAAAATCCAAATGTCCTACCAGGTGCTGGCACGCAAATGGCGCCCCAGGTCCTTCGAGGAGATGGTGGGTCAGGACCATGTCGTCCGGGCCCTGAGCAACGCCCTCGACCGGGAGCAGCTCCATCACGCCTATCTGTTTACCGGCACCCGGGGAGTCGGCAAGACTACCCTGGCACGCATACTGTCCAAGGCGCTCAATTGCGAGCAGGGCGTCAGCTCCCGACCCTGTGGTCAGTGCGGCGCCTGCAGGGAGATCGACGAAGGACGCTTCGTAGACCTGCTGGAGGTGGATGCAGCATCCCGCACCAAAGTCGACCAGACGCGGGAGCTGCTCGACAATGTCCCCTTTGCACCGGTCAGTGGCCGCTTCAAGGTGTACCTCATCGACGAAGTACACATGTTTTCCGCCCACAGCTTCAACGCCTTATTGAAAACGCTCGAGGAGCCGCCGCCTCATGTGAAGTTTCTGCTGGCTACGACGGACCCCCAGAAGGTACCGGTCACAGTGCTCTCCCGCTGCCTCCAGTTCAATCTCAAACGCCTGGCGCCCGAGCAGATCGTAAATCAGCTCTCACGCATCCTGGAGGCCGAGGATGTCGAGCACGAACCGCAGGCATTGGCACTGTTGGCACGAGCAGCAGACGGCAGCATGCGAGATGGGTTGAGTCTGCTCGATCAATCCATCGCCTTCGGCGGCGGGCGCGTTTCCGCGGACGAGGTACGGACTATGTTGGGTACCGTCAGCCGGGACCTGTGCTTGAATCTGCTTCACGCGCTCGCCAAGCTGGATGGACCGGCCTTGCTTGACGAGGTGGCGCGGATCTCGGAGCTGACGCCGGACTTCGCCGGCGTGCTTCAGGAGCTCATCGGCCTGCTGCACCGAATCGCCGTCTATCAGGAGGTGCCGAAAACTCTCGCGGAGAGCGATCCGGATCGCGAACATATCGCGAACCTGGCGGAAAAGCTGACGTCGGAGGACGTACAGCTCTTCTACCAGATCGCCCTCCTGGGTCAGCGGGATCTGCCGTTGGCCCCGGACCCGCGAACCGGGATCGAGATGGTGCTGCTGCGCATGCTCGCGTTCCGGCCGGATGTCGAAGAGGGTTCCGGTACGGAGCGAAGGCGCAAGAAGCCGCAGGCTCGGTCGCCGGCATCCCCACCGGATGCCCCGATGAGCAGGACCGTACCACGGCGGGATCCGTCCGCCACGCGTGGGTCGACCACACTCGCGAGCGCACACCAGTCGATCGCGGACGAGGATCAGACGGCGGCTTACCACGCATCGGTTGCTCCGCTACCGCCCGGCGATTCCAGTGGGAATCCTGCGTTCGAATCGGAGCACGCGCCTGGATCGCTTGGAGCGGCGTCAAACGCGGCGAGGATGGGCGATTCCGAGATCCCTCAGAAGGAACCACAAGGCAACGGCGGCCGAGGCATGGAAAACCCCGAGGACTGGCACCATCTGGTTGCAGATCTCAAATTGGGCGGTGTGGCGAGTCAGCTCGCGCACAACTGCGAGCTTGCTGGTTGGGATGGGCAAAGGCTCTCCCTGAGCCTGGACCCCGAGTGCCGAAATCTGCGCGTACCCTTCGCCGAGGAGCGCCTGAAGGTCGCGCTGGCCGACGTCTTGGGAGAGGGGATCGAGGTCCAGATCCAAATCTCGCGCCCCGAAAGCGAGACACCGGCCAAGCGACAGGTTCGCCGGCGAAGCGAGCGCCAGGTCGAGGCAGAGGCATTGATGGAAGATGACCCGGTGGCGAGGGCATTGCGGGACGAGCTCGATGCCCGCTGGGTGCCGCACAGTATCGAGCCGACGTAATAGATTCCCACAGGGCGGCAAGCCGATACTACAATGCACAAGGCACCGACGACTCGAGATGAAGACTAAGCGAGCCGAAACGCGAAGCTCGCCAAGGGCTTGCTTTGCGTATCGGCTTTCTCACTCGCGAGCTTCTCACACATAGCCAGCTGCAGTTCTCGCATCTACCTCTGCGGCAGCCTGTTTGTGGAAACCAACTTCAAGAGGTATATCAAGGTGAGAGGTGGACTAGGCAATATCCTCAAGCAAGCCCAGAAGATGCAGGAGGAGCTGCAGAAGACCCAAGAAAAACTGGCCCAGGAGGAAGTAACCGGTGAATCCGGCGGCGGCATGGTCAAGGTGACTATGAACGGCAGGCATGAGGTCAAGCGCATCGAGCTCGACCCCTCGTTGATGGAAGACGACAAGGAGATGCTGGAGGACCTGGTCGCGGCGGCGGTCAACGCCGCTGTCCAGCGGGTCGGAGAGAAGATGCAGGAGAACATGGCTGGACTGACCTCCGGGCTGCAACTGCCGCCCGGGATGAAGCTGCCCTTCTGAGCCATGGCGGAGCGCTCCCTGCTCAATCAGCTCGTCGATGCCTTTCGGTGCCTCCCCGGCGTCGGGCCCAAGTCGGCGCAACGCATGGCCTTTCACCTCCTGGATCGGAACCGGGAGGGTGGTCGTCACTTGGCATCTGTCCTGGCTGCGGCCATGGAGCGGATAAAGCACTGCAAGCGTTGCCGTACCCTGAGCGAGCACGAGTTGTGCGGCCTCTGCGCCAATCCCAGCAGGGATGGCTCTCTGCTGTGCGTGATCGAGCACCCTTCGGAGATCGTCGCGATCGAGCAGGCCACGGATTTTCGCGGACTCTACTTCATGCTCGGCGGCCGGCTCTCACCGCTCGACGGTATCGGACCGGAGGAGTTGGGATTGAACCTGCTCGACGAGCGGTTGAAAGAGGGGGAGATCAAGGAGCTGATCCTCGCCATTAGCCCGACGGTGGAGGGCAGCGCCACATCCCACTACATCGCCGACATCGCATCTCGGTACCAGGTTCGTACGACACGTATCGCCCACGGGGTTCCATTGGGCGGAGAGCTGGAGTACGTCGACGGCGGCACCCTGGCGCACGCTTTCGCCGGACGACAGAGTGTCGAGAACTGAGATCCGATTCCAAGCCAACCCCCAGTCGGTTTGGTGAGGCACATTTTCGGCGCCATCAAGGCGGTCGCGGTCAAGATGCGCCTTCGGCGCGGATTTATTCGGTAAAGGAGCAGATGCCTATGTCAGACACGCTTTTCGGCAAAATAGCAGCCGGTGAAATCCCGGCGGATATCGTCTTCGAGGACGAAGATATCCTGGCCTTTCGTGACATAGGACCGCAGGCGCCGACCCATATACTCGTGATACCGCGTAAGCCGATCCCGACCCTCAACGACCTCGAGCCGGGGGACGCAGAGCTAATCGGAAAGCTGTTTCTCGTCGCCAAGAAGATCGCCGCGGATGAGGGTATCGCCGAGGCCGGCTACCGCACCGTGATCAACTGCAACGCGGCCGCGGGTCAAAGCGTATATCACCTTCATTTGCACCTGCTGGGCGGGCGCCCCATGCAATGGCCGCCGGGCTGAAACAGGACAACCGGTGCTTTGCCTGATTGCTCTCAAGCGTTAGCATTAGGGGCATTAATGGGACACCCTCGCTTGACGTGAGGGAATATAACCCTCCTTGGAGCTCGGGGCTCTCCCCACACGAGATCAATGGCCGTACAACCAGAGTCAGAAGGGAATATCCCTGCCACAGCATTCGAGCTCAAGGCGGCGGCCTTTACCTTGCCCGTCATCCGCTTGCTCGGGGCCGACATGGATTCGGTTGCGGAGCAGTTGGGCGCAAAGGTAAACCAGGCGCCGGACTTCTTTCGTAACACACCCGTAGTGATCGATTTATCGGGGCTGCCACCGCGCACAGGCGATATCCAGTTTCCTCTGCTGGTCGGCCTCCTACGCGGCTACGGCATGATCCCGGTGGGCGTGCGGGGCGGAAATGCTTCGCAGAACGAGGCGGCCGAGGCCATGGAGCTGGCGATCATGGGAGAGGCTTATTTGCGCAAGCCCAGAACGACCACCGCCAAACCGAGACCGACGCCGCTCTCTCAAGCCGGACGGGATACCGCCGAGCAACGGACACCGAACCCTGCAAAACCAGCCTCGGGGGGAGGCTTCAAGCTGGTGACGCATCCGGTACGCTCGGGACAGCGCGTCTACGCCGCAGGAGGTGACCTCTCGGTCGTTGGCCCCGTAAGCTCGGGAGCCGAGCTGCTGGCAGACGGCAACATCCATATCTACGGCCCCTTGCGTGGTCGGGCTATGGCCGGCATGAAGGGCGATTCCACGGCTCGGATTTTTTGTCAGGCGCTGCATGCGGAGCTGATTGCCGTGGCAGGCCACTACCGTGTCAGCGAAAACATACCCGTCGCGCTCAAAGGCGTGCCGGTGCAGATCTTCCTCGATCAGGAAGTCCTGCGGATAGAAAAACTCTAAACGACCACGCGCCTGAGGGAGGGCGGAAACTTGGCGAGAATAATCGTTATCACGTCCGGCAAGGGCGGTGTCGGCAAAACCACCACAAGTGCTGCGCTGGCTATGGGCCTGGCGCAAAAGGGTAACCGCACGGCGGTGGTCGATTTCGACGTCGGCCTGCGCAACCTGGATCTGATCATGGGCTGTGAGCGCCGCGTGGTCTACGACTTTGTCAATGTGATCAATGGTGAGGCAAGCCTCAACCAAGCGCTGATCCGCGACAAGCGTTGCGACAGCCTGTTCGTGCTGCCGGCATCCCAGACCCGGGACAAGGAGGCTCTAACGAAGGAGGGTGTCGGCAAGGTCCTCGAGGAGCTGTCTCAAACCTTCGACTACATCGTCTGCGATTCCCCCGCCGGCATCGAGCACGGGGCAACCATGGCCATGTACTACGCGGACGATGCGTTGGTTGTTACCAATCCGGAGGTCTCCTCGGTGCGCGACTCGGACCGGATGCTCGGCATCCTCGCCAGCAAATCCCGCCGTGCCGAGACCAACGCCGAGCCCATCTGCGAGTACCTGCTGCTGACCCGGTATGCTCCGGAGCGCGTCGCGAGCGGCGAAATGCTCAGTGTCGACGACGTGCAGGAGATATTGTCGCTGAACCTGCTCGGGGTGGTCCCGGAGTCGAAATCCGTGCTGAGCGCATCCAACGCGGGCGTACCCGTGATCCTGGACATCGACAGCGATGCCGGGCAGGCCTACGGGGACATGGTCGCCCGCTATCTGGGCGAGCAGCTCCCACACCGTTTTCTCGAAGTACCGAAGAAGAGCTTTTTCAGCCGGCTTTTCAGGGGGTGAGCTATGGGATTGTTGGATTTCTTCCTCTCATCGCGCCCCAAAGGCTCTGCCGCGGTCGCAAAGGAACGTTTGCAGATTCTGGTCTCCCACGACCGCACCGAGCGCAGCCGCCCGTCCTACCTGCCAAAACTGCAGCGCGAGATCCTGGACGTCATCCGTAAGTATGTCGAGGTGGATATGAACGCCATATCCGTCAACTACGAGCAGGAGGACAGCCGTGAAATCCTGGAGCTCAACATCGTCTTGCCGGAGCATCAGGTGGTAGGACCAAGGGCATAAGACCGCGGGAAGAGACAGGAAGACTCGCATGTCATTTGCCAGAAACCGCCCTGATCCCACGCATCTCGTGCAGCACGAACAGTGACGCCGTCAGCAATAGGACGGCACTACCCTGGTGGGCCACCGCAAGCGCGATAGGGACAACCAGAAGCAGCGTGGAAATGCCCAAGGCAACCTGCAGACAGGCCGCGCCCAAGAGTAAATGGATACCGATTCGCAACCGCGACAGTGTCACGACTTTCCTGGTTGACCACCAGAATAGAAGAATCAGACCGAAAAGCAGCGTGGCGAGAACCCGGTGATCGAATTGGATAGTGGTCAGGTTCTCGAAGAAATTGCGCCAGACGGGATCAAGAGCGAAAAGGCCGTGTGGGATCCATTGCCCGGCCATCGTCGGAAAAGTGCTGTAGGCGTAGCCGGCCCGGGTACCGGCGACGAATCCACCGGAGAGCGCCGTTAGGAAGACGATCAGGCTGATTGACGCGGCGAATAATCCGTACGAACCGCGCCCGTTCGGATTCGACCCCTTCTCGGCGGGAAAAAGCAGGTCCAGCGCGATCCAGAACATGTACGCATAGATGACCAAGGCGAGGCCGAGGTGGGCCGTCAGGCGGTATTGGCTCACATGGGGATCGTGAACCAAACCGCTCTTGACCATATACCAACCCAGCAGCCCCTGGAGACCACCGAGAAGGAACATGATCACCAACTTCGGCGCCAAGGACCGGGACACGCGTCCAGTGACGACGAAGAAGATCAAGGGAACGAAAAACAGGAATCCGATCAGCCTACCAAACAATCGGTGGGCATACTCCCACCAAAAGATGGACTTGAACTCGTCCAGTGACATGCCGAGGTTCTTGTGCGTGTACTCGGGAGACCGCTGATAAAGCTCGAACACCTGGGTCCATTGTTCATGATTCAAGGGGGGGAGAACGCCCGTGACCGGTTCCCACTTGACCATCGAGAGTCCGGATCCTGTTAGGCGCGTCACGCCGCCGAGCACGACCATCGCGAAAACGGCCGCACAGCAAACGAGCAGCCAAACGGCAATGGTTTTTTCTTGGTAGGGACTTGTCATGGTGTTTTCCGGTTCTTTAGTCGTGCAAGGTCCACTCACGAACGGTTCCGGCGCCGGTATCGAGCACCAGAATCCGGTGATTGTTGGTATCCGCCATTAGAATCTGCCCCTCTAAAACCGCAAGTCCGCCGGGCTCGTTCAGCCGTGTCTCGGCGACAGATCCGAGGCTCGCACCGGGATCCCCGGTCGCCAGGAGGGTATTAACCCACTCCTGTGCCAAATCCAGCAACTTGATCTTGTGATTGTAGGAATCGGCGATCAACAACCGGTCTCGGTCGAGTGATGCGACACCCGCGGCGTGTTGCAGGAGCACACCGCCCAGTTCACCGTCTCTGTCTCCGAACTCGAAAAGGCCTTTGCCTACGAGATCCTCGACCCTTTGCCTGTCCATTCTAATGCGGCGGATGGCAGAAGCCGCGGCATCCGCCACGAACCGGTCCTTCTCCAGCTTGATCGGCAGAGGTCGATCGACCATCTCGGACTTGTACAGATCGATCACCGCCTCGATGGCGTGCGCCAATCGGTCCACATTGCCCTCGCCCGATACCTGCCCCACCCAACGTCCGTCCGGCGCGAAAAGAGCCAAGGTCGGCCAGGCACAGACCCCATAGAAACGCATAAGAAGCGAATCGGGATCATTGACGATCGGATGCCGGCGATCGAGTCGGACAAGCGTATTGCGCAAGGTCTCCAGATTCTTCTCGTTTTCGAACTTGGGAGAGTGAGTCCCAATGACCGCCAACCGGTTACCGAACCTTGCTTCCGATTCGCGCAGCTCTTCGGCCACGTGGATACAGTTGATGCAGCCATAGGTCCAGAAATCCAGGATCGCCCCCGTCCCTTTCAGGTCCTCGGCCGTCAACGGGCGCTCGACGTTCAACCACCGTAGCTGTTCGGGAAAGACCAACCCAGGCACATCTTTCGAAACGGAAAATACCATCCTGGGCAACAGCAACACACCGAGACATACAAAGAAACAGAACAACCGGGCTCGAAGCCGGAGCCTTGTTCGTTCATGCATGGTCCAATCCATCCGATACGGCGTCGTGGTATAGCACAGGATTGACGCGTTCTTTAGCTTAACAGGAGCACTGGAATCCCTCCCGAAAAAAACGAAACCGCGGACTCCCGTGACCAGGAGGCGACTCGATATGCATATCGGTTTAGTGATCTTTTAGGATTTGCTGAGTCGATTTTTAGCAACGGTTCCTCGACTAGGCGCCTATGCTCCTACCCGAACATAGATCCATCGAGGAGGATATACATGAAATCCGCCCTGTTTTTTTCCCTTCTGTTGTCCACTGGGTCCCTGTCTGCCGTCGCCGAGACGCCGAATATTGGCGCCGATGAGGTCATGCTCGAGCGTGGTCGTTATCTGCTCGAGATCGGCAGCTGCAACGACTGTCACACCCCCGGCTTCCCTGAGGCAGCCGGAGAGCTCCCGTCCGAGCAGTGGTTGACCGGCAGCGCCGTCGGCTTCCAGGGACCCTGGGGTACGAGCTACCCAGCGAATCTCAGGCTCAAAGTGCAGGGAATGACCGAGAAGGAATGGCTCGCCCGGGTGCGCCAGCCGATGCTCCCACCGATGCCCTGGTACAGCCTGCGCGACATGAAGGACGAGGACCTGATCGCCTTGTACCGATACATCCGCACACTCGGTCCCGCGGGCGATCCGGCGCCGAAGCCGGCCGCGGCCGAGATGGCGGTGAGCACGCCGTACATCGACTTCACACCCAAGAACCTGCCCCAACAGGCGAGCCGCTGACCCGGTTGGCTACGAGGAGACAAATGCCATGACAAGCCAGAAGATCACTGTCGAGCGCCTGCGACAGCTCGAGATGATGATGTTGATCCGTGCGTACGAGCAGCAGTTGGTCGAGCTGCAGCAGGGCGGCGCACCCGGTACGTGCACAAGCGTCGGCCAGGAGGCCTGCGCGGTAGGCGTGATGGACGCCCTGGATGCGCGCGACCGGATCCTCACCAACCACCGCAGCGGCGGCCACCTGATCGCACGGGGTGCCGAGCCCGGCCGGCTGATGGCCGAGGTGCTGGGACGCGTGGACGGCTATTGCCGCGGACGCAGCGGCACGCTGCACATTTCTGCGAAAGAGCTCGGAGTGATGCTGACCTCGACCATCGTGGGTGGCGAGCTTTCGATGGCGACCGGCGTGGCGCTGGCTCAGACGATGGGCCACGGCGAGCCGGGTGGGATCACGGTCGCGATTTTCGGCGACGGTGCGGCCTGCGAGGGGATCTTCCACGAATCGCTCAACCTGGCCGTGCAATGGAAGCTGCCGCTTCTCTTTATATGCGAGAACAACCAGTGGCAGGCCTATGTCCACCGGCGCGAGACCATGGGCGAGAACGCTATCGCTGAATGGGCACGCGGCCATGGGCTTCCGGTCGAAATCCTGGACGGCAATGACGTCGAGGCGGTACAGGCGGCGGCGGTGCGGGCGGTGAGCGCGATCCGCGCGAGCGGCAAACCACGCTTCCTCGAGCTACAAACCTACCGCCTGCGCGGCCACTTCGAGCCCGACGACCAGGCCTACGTGGATGCCGCCGAGCTCGCGAGCTGGAGCGCCCGCGATCCGATCGCCTTGCAGACGGCGCGCCTAAAGGAGGCCGGCGTACTCGACGAGGCGGAGCTCGCCGCATTGGAAGGTCGCGTGCGCCGGCGAATCGAGGAGGCGCTCGCCTTTGCGCAGGCGAGTCCCTGGCCCGAGCCGCAAACCCTCACTGACGATGTCTACGCCTGATCGGCCCGAATACCGAGGAGACAATCCATGCCCCGCATGACCAATGCCGATGCCATCCACCTTGCGCTGCGCGAGGAGCTGCAGCGCGACCCGAACGTAATCCTGATGGGCGAGGGAGTCGCGACCAAGCGCGGCGATCTCGTGCGCGACTTCGGCGGCGAGCGTGTGCGCAACACGCCGCTCGCCGAGGCCATCATCGCCGGCACTGCCGTCGGTGCGGCGGCCAGCGGCCTGCGGCCGGTGATCGATCTGCTGTTCGCCCCCTTCATGGCCTACGCCATGGACGCGCTCGTGAACAGCGCAGGAAAGCTGCGCTACCTCTCGGGCGGCCAGTTCGAGTTTCCCTTGGTGACCCTCAGCATGACCGGCAGCGGCTGGTGCGTGGGCGCCCAGCACAACCACAATCTGGAGGCGATGTTCGTGCATGCCCCGGGATTGAAGGTGGCGATGCCCTCGGTCCCATCGGACTTCAAGGGGCTGCTCAAGTCCGCGATCCGCGACAACAATCCGGTGCTCTTCTTCACCGATCTGGGCCTTCTGTTCCAGGAGGGCGACGTGCCCGAGAACCCGGAATATCTGGTGCCGCTCGGCAAGGCTGCGGTGCGCAAAACCGGGAGCGACCTGACGCTCGTGAGCTATGCCAAGACGGTAGGGGTCTGCCTCGAGGCCGCCGAGCAGCTGCAGGCGCAGGGCATTTCGGCCGAGGTGCTCGATCTGCGCAGCCTCAAGCCGCTGGATGAGGAGACCCTCCTCGCCTCGGTGTGCAAGACCGGGCGCCTTCTGATCGTGCAGGAGGCGAGCGGACTGTGCGGCGTGGCGGCGGAGCTGGCGGCGATCGCCGCCGACAAGGCGTTCGACGCGCTGCGCGCGCCGGTCGCACGGCTCACCGGTCCGGACGCGCCCGCGGCCTCGTCGTGGGCGCTGGAGCAGGCGGCGCTACCTCAGCCGGAGGCGGTGGTCCGTAGGGCGCTCGAGCTCATGGAAAGACCGGGGGGAATGGCACGCGCTGACCTCAGTGAGCCGGTACCTGGCTGAGCCGCAGCGGACGCTCGACGTTTAGCCGGAAGCGCCCGCGGCCCGTCTTCTCGATGGCAATGAAGGGGCAGCGCGCCGCCAGCCGGCGCTGCAAGAGAATCAAGCGCGCCTCGAGGTTGTCCGTGATGTCGGGCAGCCGCAGCGCCGGATCGAGCCGCAGCTCGCGGTTGGTGAAATCGCTCCGCCCCCCATCGATGTAATCCTGCAACAGCTTCCAGACGATCGCCCCGGCCACGCCCTTGATGAGGTACTCGTCACCGATGAAAACGCTGTGGTCGACGGCGAAATGCCGCACCGTCACCGGCGCCCCCCCGCTCTTGACCGTGGCCGCGGGCGCCGGCTCCTTCGCCTGCTCGTGCTGCTCGGTGGCATGCGACAACAGCTCGATTGCGAATGCCAGCTGGCCGGCGAGCACGACGAGCGCGTCCTCGTCCTCGTAGGTGAAGCGCGTCTCCTGCGGGCTTTCCACGTATAGCACACCGAGCAGCTGCATGCCCAGGGTGATCGGTATTGCGAGCTGGCTGCCCGAGTCAGCCAAGCCGGGGAAGGGTATTTCGGTTTCGAGCGCTTCGCCGGCGTTGCTCTGCGCAAAGCCCGCGCGTGTAGTGCGGCCGTAGAGATATTCCGGGGCGGTGTAGCCGATGCGGATCGGCGTGCGCTCGCGCGCCGCCACGCCGATGACGCCTTCGCCGACGCCGATTTCCGAGCCCACGCCCAATTCCGCATATCCGCGCGTAGCGACGGTGTACAGGCGCTGGCGTGCCCCCTCGTGAATGAGCAGCATGGAGTGACCGATGCGAAAGTGCTGCTCGAGCCCACGCAGGGTCTCATCGAACAGGCTCGCGAGATCGGTGCAGCGGGAGATGGTCGTGAGGCAAATGCGCAGTTCCGGGAGCACCGAGGGCCGCGGTGCGGCACCGTCCAGGGTATCGCCGTGGACCCGTTCCACCGAGAGCACGCGGTACAGGTCCGAGCCCTGCAGGCGGAACACCTTGCTCATGCCGGTATGGGAGGCGATCCCCGCGAGCTTGGCTTTCATGCTCTCGAACAACGGGCCCTCGGTTTCAGTATGCAGGTACTCGAGGTGCAGCCGGTAGGCGGCGGCGGTGGCTGGATCGAGCACGGCAACGGTCGCGCGCGGATTGACGAGGATGTTCTTGCGCGTGGTGTTGAAGAACTGAAAGCTGAGCGACACTTGACGTTCATTTACGTAGTGCACCTGCGAGAGATAGGCAACATTCGGCGTGCCGTCGGGCGCGCAGGTTGCGATCACCGAGGGCACCGCACCCTCGAAGCAGCGCCGGATATCACTCGGCGAGATCGTCACGTACGGCGTGGGAGCGGTTCGCCGGCAGACGGGCCGGGGGTTTGAACGAAGGCGGCAACCGGCCTGAACACCACACCCACTGCCTCGTCTTCGACCAGGGGCACGACGGCATCGGCGAAGGCATCTCGGTAGCCCAACTGACAAAGTGCGACCCGGAATTCCCGGCGGTAGGCACGCATGCGCGCATAGTCGTCTGACGTAAGCGCAATGACTTGCGCGCCTGTACCCTTGAGCTGCAGCGTCTCGTGGGTCGCCGGCAGGCTGAACACCGCGGCCACGGCGCCTCCCGCCCGTAGGTCGCGAAGCAGTACGGGCGCGTGCGCCACCGCGAGAAACACCCTGATCGAGCGCCGATCCGGTGCCACGCGGCAGCCGAGACCGCGCGCGAGCGACGGGATGCGAGCCGCGTCGCAAGAACCGATGGTGATGGAAACCGGTTGCGCGAGGAACTGCACCTGCGCCTCGTCGAGCAGCGGCACTGCTGACACTGCAGTCATAGCGCGGTGGATCTACTCGCTTTCGATCGCTATGCGAGATAGCTCAGCAGAGACGAGCACGCCGGCTCGTCCAGATGGGGGAGCGAACCGGTCCCCTAAATGATGACCCCGACACAGCCTCACTGTTTCTCCAAGTCAGTCCCACTCGACGTGCTCACGACAGAAGGTTTCGCGCAACTCGGTAGTTACGCTCCTATCGGAGCAGTCAACTGCCGTTTTCCGGTTCAATCGCTCGCGAGTATAAGCTATTTTCCAGGCCCATAGGCTTCGTTAGGACAGGTCCCTCTCGAAGTGCTTCTCCGCAATTCCCCGCGGCGACATTCCTGCCGCGGAGATCGGAACCAGGATGCGGAGCCTGCCATGTCCTGGTGACCGAGCAATTCTCAGTTGCAGTGGCCGATACTGGATCAGCCAAGCCTTCAATTGGGGAGCAAGGCAGCGGCCAAGCCGAGAAAGAGAAAGAGAAAGAGAAAGAATCCCCCGGCGTCGGTAAGAAAGGTCAGAATGATGCTGCTGCCCATTGCGGGATCGCGTCCAAGGTATTTGAGACCGGGCGGAATGGCGACCCCCACCAGCGCCGCTAGCAGCAGGTTCAGCAACATGGCCGCCGCCATGATGGCGCCGAGCAGCATTTGGCCGTACAGGAGCCAGGTGACCACGGCCATCACACTGCCTCAGAGAATCCCGTTGATCGTACTGATGCCTAATTCTTTGGCCATCAGATGACGAACGTTATGCAGATCGATCTGATCGAGCGCCAGGCCACGCACGGTCAGCGCCACCGCCTGATTACCCGTATTGCCGCCGATACTTGCGACGCTGGGCATCAGCGCGGCCAGGGCTACGACCCTCTCGATCGTGCCTTCGAAGACACCGATGACTCGCGAGGCTATAAACGCCGTAGCCAGATTGATTACCAGCCAAGGCCAGCGGTTTCTGGCCGCCCGCCAGACATTGACGAACAGGTCCTCCTCCCGCTGCAACCCGACCTGGGCGAGCATGTCCTCCTGCGCCGCGTCCACCGCCATCTCCATCACCGGATCCACCGTCAGGCGCCCGACCAGTTGTCCGTGCGCATTGACTACGGGTGCGGACACCAGGGCGTAGCGCTCGAAGGCGTGGGCCACTTCTTGGCTGTCGTCATCCGTGCGAAAGTGCTCCGGGCCCCGCTCCATGATATCCGCCACATAAATGTCGGAATCGTGCACCAGCAGATCCTGAAGAAAAGCACACCGGTGAGCATGCCACCCTTATCGACCACCATCAGCTTGTTCGTGTGATCCGATAGCCGCTCGAAGCGCCGCAGATAACGCAGCACGACTTCGAGCCGTTTGTCCTCGCGAGTGGAGATCATCTCGAAGTCCATAAGGGCGCCCACCGTCCCCTCCGGAAAGACGAGGGCGCTGTGAGCTTTCCGGGTAGAGACAGCCATTACTGAACCATCCCCCCCACAGATCCGGACGTGACCAATTCGGTCATCCGGTTCCTCGGTAATCAAGATCGCAACACCGATCCTGACGCATAACTTCGCTACCCGGCAAGCGATCAGAC
>JAJDOL010000041.1 GCA_022340195.1 Chromatiaceae bacterium | reverse complement strand
TCGGATTGCAGCCACCCGTAGTCGAGGCACCAGCGTCCGCTCGTGGCCGACTGCGGTCGTAAGGATAGCCTAAAGACGAGCGGAGATTGTGTAGCCTCTCCGTAACGACTGGCGAAGGTGGCGCAGTCCGGCAGAGTCGGCGCGGATTATTCTGAGAAAATCCGGTGAGATAAAGTGAGCGACAACACCCCCGCGCAAACCAGGGGCGAAAACTATCAACTGATGGGCGCCCGCCTGATCAAACGCACGGGTAAGACGGCCCGCATTGCACTGAGGCTACGCTCGACCGAGGACCTGGCCGAGGACACCTACACCGCCCCCTTGTTCAAGGCTATCGATGGCAAGGGCGGGGTACTCGAAAACCGTACGTGGGGATTCGTTGCCTTCTTCGATGAGGCCGAGCTCACCGCCATACGCTATCACCTGGCCAACGAGCCGAGTGCTACCGGCAACCTCGACCCGCAACATTACGAGACCCTGGACCTCGAAGCCGGCGCCAGTCAGTCCGAGATCAAGGCTGCCTATCGGAAGCTGGCCGCTGTCCATCATCCGGACAAAGGCCGGGATGCTGCGGCGTTCACGAAGGTCAGGGAAGCCTATGAAAGCTTGAAGGCGGCCTAGCGGTTACCGGTAAAGGATTCAGCGCCAAATTAAAGCTCTAACAGATTGATCGAAAAGGAATCACAAACGAAGACCAAACGTCTTCAAGATCCCTGGCCGCGTTGTTTCTCCGGGGCAAACAGCTGGCAAAAGACGGCGCGATTCGCTGGCGTATCGAATTCGGCAAAGATACTCGAGAACTCGGTCCGAGCCTGCTGCTGGCGCTTGTAGAGGTCCCCGACCAGCACCCCCATGGCGAGCAGAGTGTCGGTATCCGCATTTCCCTCGTCGCGCATCTGCTGGGCGGTCTCCCGCAGGTGGACGGCCTGCACGGCGACGTCCTGAAATCTACCCAGGTTATCGAGCAACGCCTTTAGCATCTTGACCAGCGCACTGACTTGTTTCTTCTGATAAAGGCTACTAAAAAATTCAATCAGATAACGAAGTTTTTTGCAGCTTTTTCGAAGCTCGTGGAGCTCGGAGGCAGGTGAATCGACGGCGATCGTCCTACCCTCCTTTCGCACCCGTCGGTACATGCGCCAGATGCGCGCATCCGCCACTTCCTTCGCTGGGCGCATCGCGTTTGCAATGACGGAGCGCTCCGGGACCGGTGCCTCGAGAAATGCCCGCCAGGACTCGAGCAGAGACCTGAACTTGGTCGACCGGAGCGCGCGCACCATCGCCTTGTGGGTCGCGTCGTAGTGCCCGGCCAAAAACGCCCGCAAGGGCTCGAGATGGGGCCGAAGGGGAGCCGGAAGACTCGCCTGATAGTCGTTGAAATCCAGCAAATAGACATCCAGGTCGCGTACCGGACCTGTGATCTGCTGCACCCAGGCAAAACGCTTTTTGTAGTCTTCTACCAGATCGGGCGCAAAAACGCCCTTGATCTGGGTGAGCGCCGAGCGGGTGCGTCTTGTAGCTACCCGCAGATCGTGAAGAAACTCCGAGTCCAGGTTCGCCTTGGCACCTTCGATATTGGCCTCCAAGGTATCGAGCAGCCCGCGCAGTATCTCCTTGACGGTAGCATCCGCCCTCTTGTCCGGATCCAGGTGGAAGTCGAGCTTCGAGGAGTAATCGCCCGGGCGGCGGCCCACAGCCGCCAGGGCCTCCGGCAAGATTCCCGTACGCGACGGCTCCAAGCCGAGCTCCTGGCTCAGCAGCCGAGCCGCATTTTTCAGATCCGCCTCATAGCCCCGGACCGGCAACAGGCGTACGCGGACGGCGAGCGGCCCCTCGTGGTCGCGGGCCGAATCCCTGAATCGGTTTTCCTCGAGCAACAGCCTGACAACCGTCTTATCATCTCCGTTGAGCAGGCGCAAAGTCTGTACGCGACCCCGGACCTCCAGCACAGGCAACAACCTGCGTATTCCAAGTACCGGCTCGAGCCGGTTGCGAAGGGGACCCTCGGGCAAATCCCAGGCAAAGCCCGGCTCCGTGTCTATGTCCTGAACACAGGGTGGAGCATCTGTACGCAAATCCTGCCATAGCAGCCGTCGGTGCCCGGTGTCCGACCGCTCCTCCAAGGAGGCGCCGAAGTGATAGAGGCTCCAGTCGAAGCTGTCCAGAAACCGCCTGGATACCTCATACGCCGGATCTTCAATGAAGGCGGTCCGATCTTCGATCAGATTCTTGACGTCCTCTACGCCCTTTCCGTCAGGGATGAGATACTCCTGAGCAGTCTCGGCCATATCTTTGACGCCTGTCCTCCGAAAATCATGGATCCATGTTACCCGCCGGTCGCGTCGACATTACTCGAACCAGCGGAAAAGCAGAGAGGGATATTACAAAAATGTTACAACCTATTGAATTTTACAGAAGATTGTGCCGTCTTGCTAGCGCAGGACGGCCGCAGGCAGAGATCGGGCCGAAGCGTTGATCCGCAACCATGAACCACCGCCCGCGCAAGCGTTTCGGCCAGAATTTCCTTCGCGACCCCGAAATCATTCGCCGCATCATCTCGGTCACAGATCCCAAGCCCGGAGAACGCCTGGTCGAGATCGGCCCCGGTCGCGGCGCCATCACCTCCGGCCTGCTAGCGGCCGCCGGACAGCTGGACGTGGTGGAGCTGGACCGAGACCTGGTCGAGCCGCTCGCCCGACGTTGCGCGAGCCTCGGCGCTCTGTCCATTCACGCGGCCGATGCCCTGCACTTCGAGCTCTGCAGCCTGTACCCGAACGAGCCACTACGGCTGATTGGGAATCTGCCTTACAACATCTCTACGCCTCTACTGTTCCGCTTTCTCGACCAAATAGACTGCATCCGCGACATGCACTTCATGTTCCAGCGCGAGCTCGTGGAGCGAATCGCGGCCACGCCGGGCTCCAAAGCCTTTGGTCGGCTCTCGGTCATGATTCAGGTGTACTGCCGAGCCGAGCCCTTGTTTTTCATCGGGCCCGAGGCCTTCACTCCCGCCCCTAGGGTGGACTCTGCCTTTCTCCGCCTGACGCCCCACCGACCCATGCCTCACGCTGTGCTGGATCCACGCTTCCTTTCACGACTGGTCGCACAGGCCTTCGCCCAGCGCCGAAAAACCCTGCGCAACAGTCTGAAGGGGCTGGTCGATACCGACCTGCTCGAAGCGCACGGCGTGCATCCCGGGCAACGGGCGGAAGAGCTGAGTGTGGAGACCTTTGTGCAGCTTGCCAACGCCGCTTGCAAAACCTCTCGTCTGCCCTGAATTTGTTCACCGGAATAAGGGTTAAAGAGGAACAACCGCAGATGAAGAACGACAGCTCCGATCAAGGTGCGCCGGCCGAGCCGAAAAACGCAGGCGGCCTTGCGCGTGCCAACGAGGTCCTTCCGGGGCTGATACATCTTCTGCCGGTCGCCGCGCGCCCCTTCTTCCCTGGGCAGGCGGTCCCGCTGCTCATGCGGGCCGACCACTGGGCCCCGACTCTCGAGGCCGTCGGTGAGACCGACCACAAGGTGCTGGGCGTTGTCCTGGTCCGCAATGAGAGCGCCGAAGAGGCGGTCCCCGGCGACTTCTACAATATAGGCACCGCGTGCCGGGTTCACCGGGTGCATGAGCAGGATGGCATGCTCCAGGTCCTCGTAGAATGCCTGCAGCGCTTCCGTCTTGCCGGCGTAGTCAACCCAGAGACGCCCTTCTCCGCGCGCGTCGACTATTTCCCTGAACTGTCAGGACCGCCCGACGACCAGGTCAAGGCGTACGCCATGGCGGTAATCAACACGATCAAAGAGCTGCTGCCGCTCAATCCCCTCTATGTCGAAGAGCTGCGCATGTTTCTGGACCGTTTCGGTCCGGAAGACCCCTCCCACCTATCGGACTTTGCCGCCAGCCTCACGACGTCGACCAAGGAGCAGCTTCAGGAGGTGCTGGAGACGGTCGACCTGCTGCAGCGCATGGAAAAGGTACTGGTACTGCTCAACAACGAGCTGGAGCTCGCGCGAGCCCAGCAAAAGATCCGGCACTCGGTCGAGGAGCGCATGCAGACACAGCAGCGGGAGTTCTTCCTGCGCGAACAGCTCAAGGCCATTCAGAAGGAGCTGGGGATCGCCAAGGACGATCGCACTGCCGAGCTCGACAGATTCAACGAGCGGATCAAAAAGCTCACGCTCACGGACGAGGCAAAAAAACGGGTGGACGAGGAGATGGACAAGCTGGCCATGTTGGAAACCGGCTCACCCGAATACGCCGTAACCCGCAACTACCTGGACTGGATTACCCTGTTGCCTTGGGGCAGCCACTCCCAGGACAAGCTGAACCTCAAACGCGCCCGCCGGGTACTGGACCGGGACCACTACGGGCTCAAGGATGTAAAGGAGCGCATCCTGGAATTCCTGGCCGTGGGCATCATGAAGGGCGAGATCGCGGGCTCCATCATCCTGCTGGTCGGACCACCCGGGGTGGGCAAGACCTCCATCGGACGCTCCATCGCCGACGCCCTCGGCCGGCGATTCTACCGCTTCTCCGTTGGCGGCATCCGAGACGAGGCGGAGATCAAGGGCCACCGCCGCACCTATATCGGGGCCATGCCCGGAAAATTTCTCCAAGCCATGAAAGACGCGGGCACCGCGAACCCGGTAATCATGCTCGACGAGATCGACAAGATCGGTGCCTCCTTTCACGGAGACCCGGCCTCGGCCCTGCTCGAGGTGCTGGACCCGGAGCAGAACAACGACTTCCTGGATCATTATCTGGATCTGCGCTTCGATCTGTCCAAGGTATTGTTCGTCTGCACCGCCAACCAGCTGGACAGCATTCCGAGCCCTTTGCTCGACCGCATGGAGGTAATCCAGCTCTCAGGATACATTGCCTCGGAGAAACTCCAGATCGCGAACAAGTACCTGTTGCCGCGACAGATCGAACGGGCAGGTTTGGAGAAGGGCGCAATCAAGCTCGACAAGGGTACGCTGAACGCGCTGATCGAGGGCTACGCGCGGGACGCCGGGGTGCGGCGCCTGGAAAAGCAGCTCGGCAAGATCGTGCGCAAGGGGACGGTGAAGATGCTCGAGGGCGTGGAGCCGCCGATCCAAGTAGCCACAGCGGATCTCAAGGAGTACCTGGGCAGCCCGGTATTCCGGGACGAGCGCCGCCTGACAGGACCCGGCCTGGTTACCGGGTTGGCCTGGACCGCCATGGGAGGCGCCACCCTGAACATAGAGGCCGTGCGCACCCACAGCTTCAACCGCGGCTTCAAGCTGACGGGCCAGCTCGGCGACGTAATGAAGGAGTCGGCGGAGATCGCCTACGGCTATTTGGTCAGTCGGGCGGAGGAATTCGGCGCCGACCCCGCGTTCTTCGAGAAGGCGTTCATCCACGTCCATGTGCCCGCCGGGGCCACACCCAAGGACGGCCCGTCGGCCGGCATCACCATCGCCTCAGCCTTGCTGTCATTGGCGCGCAACCGCCCGGTTCGACGAATCGCCATGACCGGAGAGATCACGCTCACCGGGGAGGTCTTCCCGGTCGGAGGCGTACGAGAGAAGCTCATCGCCGCCCGCCGCGCCGGTATCAAGGAGCTCATACTGCCCGAAGAAAACAGGGGTGACTTCGATGAAACACCGGAACATGTGCGCAAGGGACTGAGAGTGCACTTTGCATCCCGATTCGAGGACGTGGTGCCTTTGCTATTCCGCGAACAGCGATCCAAGGCGATTTCTGTTAATCCTGGATAGGCCTGTTGAGCCTGTCCTGCCGGCCCGCGCAATATCCCAGATCATCGAGACACTGGCGCAGCGAGACTTCCCAGTCAGGCAGACTCAAGCCGAAAGTCTCCTCGAGCTTGGCGTTGTCCAGAACCGAATAGGCCGGGCGGCACGCCGGCGTCCGGTATTCGGAGGTCGGAATAGCGAGGAGACTGCAACTGCCACCGCTGACGTGGAGGATGGTGCGGGCGAAGTTGAACCAGCTCGTCTCCCCGCCGTTGGTCGCGTGATAGACCCCCTTGATCCGCTCCAACTCGAGATCACCACGCAAGATCCGGTACAGGATCTGTGCGGTCACCTCCGCCAACATCCGACTCCAGGTGGGCGCGCCCACCTGATCGTCGACGACGCGCAGCTCCTCCCGCTCCGCGAACAGCCGCAGCATGGTGCGCACGAAGTTGTGTCCGCGCACCCCGTAGACCCAACTCGTGCGCAGAATGATGGCGTTCGCCCCCGACGCAAGAAGCGATTGCTCACCGCCGAGCTTGGTCTCACCATAGACGTTCAAGGGCCCCGGCTCGTCGTCTTCCCGATAGGGGCGCTTCGATTCGCCCGAGAAGACGAAATCCGTCGAGTAATGAATTATGGGCACGCCGCGCCCGCGCAGAAGCTCGCCGAGCATGCCTGGCACTTCAACGTTGATGCACCGGGCCAGCTCAGCCTCCCCCTCGGCCTTGTCCACGGCCGTATAGGCGGCGGCATTGACGACGACATCCGGTGCCGATTCCTCGACCAAAGCACGCGTGGAGCGCAGATCGGCCAGGTCTACTCGCGGACCTCGGGCACCGTCCAATGACGCGGCGATAACCTGGCCCAGGGGTGTCAGGGAGCGATTCAGCTCCCAGCCCACCTGACCATCGGCGCCGATCAGAAGAATGCGCGGGCGGGGCAAGGGCCTGGGTGTCATGCGGATGCCGTTTCCGCGTAGCTCGGGAGCCGATCGGCGGAAATATCGCGCAGCAACGCCGCCTCGACATCCTTGGAAGACAGGTCCGGCTCAACCTCCAGCGGCCAATCGATCCCTATGTCGGGATCGTCCCAGCGCACGCTGAGCTCGGTTTCCGGGTGATAGAATTCGGAGCACTTGTAGGCAAACAAGGCCTCGCTGCTGATGACGCAAAAGCCATGAGCGAACCCGGTCGGAACCCATAGCTGGCGCTTGTTCTCTCCAGACAGGAGCAATCCCACCCAGCGCCCGAAGGTCGGTGAGCCCCGGCGGACATCCACCGCAACGTCGAAAACCTCGCCGCTGAATACCTGAACCAGCTTCGCCTGGGGGTAGGGCCATTGCAGGTGCAGTCCGCGCAGCACACCCCGGCGCGAGTAAGACAGATTGTCTTGCACCAGGCCGTCCGTTATGCCGTGCTCCAGGTATCTGTCCCGCTGGTAGGTCTCCATGAAGAACCCCCGATCGTCACCAAACACCCTGGGCTCGAGGATGAGGACGCCTGGTATCTCTGTCGCTATAACGTTCATGGCGTCTGACTCCTTTCGAGGAGTCCGAGAAGATACTCGCCATAGCCGCTCTTGCTGAGCGCCCTGGCGGTCTCCGCGAGCCGATCCGCATCGATCCAGCGCTGCTGGAATGCAATCTCCTCCGGACAGCAGATTTTCAGCCCCTGGCGCAGCTCGATGGTCTCGATAAAGCTTCCCGCCTGCATCAGCGACTCGTGGGTTCCCGTATCGAGCCAGGCGGTCCCGCGCCCGAGCTTTTCCAGAAAAAGCTCGCCTCGGGAAAGATACAGGTTATTCAGATCCGTGATCTCCAGCTCACCGCGGGCGGAGGGCTCGAGCCCGGCCGCGAGCTCACACACCGAGGGATCGTAGAAATAGATGCCGGTCACGGCGTAGTTCGACCTGGGGCGGGCCGGCTTCTCCTCCAGGCTGAGCACGGTCCCGTCGGGGCCGAGCTCCGCCACCCCGTAACGCTCCGGATCCCTGACCCAGTACCCGAATACCGTTGCCCCGGTTTCCCGCTCGGCTGCAGACCGTAGCTGCTTGACCATACCGTGACCGTAGAAGATATTGTCTCCCAAAATCAGACAGCAGGGATCAGAGGCAATGAAATCCTTGCCGATCAGGAAGGCTTGGGCCAGCCCGGCTGGCTCGGGTTGCACCTCATAGAAAAGACGCAAGCCCCACTGGCTGCCATCCCCCAACAGGTCACGAAAAGACCTTTCATCACGCGGTGTTGTGATCACCAGGATCTCGCGTATCCCCGACAGCATGAGCGTGGACAGCGGATAGTAGATCATGGGCTTGTCGTAGACCGGCAACAGCTGCTTGCTGATGGTGTGGGTCAGGGGATAGAGGCGCGTGCCGGAGCCACCTGCGAGAATGATGCCTTTTCTGTTCATGCGCTAACGCGAACCGAGGCGCTCGCCGCGATAGCTGCCGTCCATGACGCGCTTGCACCAGGTCTGATTTTCCAAGTACCAGACCAGCGTCCGCCGCATACCGCTCTCAAAGCTTTCGCGAGGCTCCCACCCCAGCTCGGATTGCAGCTTGCGCGCATCGATGGCGTAGCGCGCGTCGTGTCCCGGCCGATCGGCAACGAACGTCTTGAGCTGTCCGTGAGGCCGGTAGGGCGAATCGGGTAGGAGCTCGTCGAGCAGAGCGCAGAGGGTATCGACGACCTGCACATTGGTTCGCTCGCTCTCCCCGCCCACGTTGTAGACCTCGCCGGGGCGTCCCGCCTCCAATACCCGCCAGATGGCGCGGCAGTGGTCTTCAACGTAAAGCCAGTCTCTGACATTGGACCCGTCGCCGTAGATCGGCAGCCGTTCCCCCTTCATGGCCTTGATGGTCATCAAAGGGATCAGTTTTTCGGGAAACTGGTAGGGCCCATAGTTATTGGAGCAGTTGGTCGTAAGCACGGGCAGACCGTAGGTGTGATACCAAGCGCGTACCAGGTGATCCGACGCCGCCTTGGAGGCCGAATAGGGCGAGTTGGGCGCGTAGGGCATCGTTTCGACGAACTTACCGGTTGCACCGAGTGAGCCGTAAACCTCGTCGGTGGAGACATGCAAAAAGCGGAATCCCTCCTTGCCGCTGCCGCCGAGACCCGCCCAGTACTCGCGGGCACAGTCGAGCAGGTTGAAGGTGCCTGTCACGTTCGTTTCGACGAACGCGGCTGGACCGTCGATGGAGCGGTCCACATGGCTCTCGGCGGCGAAGTTGACCACCGCATCCACGCGATAATCGCCAAGCAAGCGCCGGACCAGAC
Source organism: Chromatiaceae bacterium (assembly GCA_022340195.1). GTDB lineage: Bacteria > Pseudomonadota > Gammaproteobacteria > Chromatiales > Chromatiaceae > Thiosymbion. The sequence goes on along the minus strand of JAJDOL010000041.1, from coordinate 551 downwards.
CCCGGTCGCAGATATCGCCCTCGACGAAGACGTGACGGCTGTTGCCGCGCAGCGGATCCAACGTATCCAGGTTCCCGGCGTAGGTGAGCTTGTCCAGGTTGATGATCTGGACGTCCGTTTCGTCGGCTAGAAAATAGACGAAATTGCCGCCGATGAAACCGGCGCCGCCGGTTACGAGCAGGGTCTGCATCAGCGGTCTTTGCTAAAACGGAATATCGTCGTCGAAATCGGCCCCGCCGCCGGAGGGAGCGCCACCGCCGGTCGAGGGGGCGCCACCACCGGAGGGAGCGCCACCACCGGAGGGGGCGCCACCACCGCCTTGGGGCTGGTAACCGCCGCCAGGGCCGTCGTCGAAGGGCACACTGGAACCGCCACCACCCGCACGCCCGCCGAGCATGGTCATCTCGTCGGCTATGACCTCGGTCGACCAGCGGTCCTGACCGTCCTGCCCCTGGTACTTGCTGGTGCGCAGCTTGCCCTCGATATAGACCAGCGAGCCTTTTCGCAGGTATTGGCCGGCGACCTCGCCCATCTTGCCGAACAGGGTTACC
>JAJDOL010000029.1 GCA_022340195.1 Chromatiaceae bacterium | reverse complement strand
GGCGCAAGGCCGGCCAGCGGAGAATCGATCTGGGTATTGCCGATTGCGAGCCAGGGAAAACCCGTGAAGAGCCAACCCCGCAGCCATTCGGTCAGGACCCAGGCCGCCGGAAACACCAGCAAGGGGCCACTCCAGCGAGGGCCTGCCTCGAGCCGACTCACCAGGGCCCCGGCGACGCCGTAGTAGAGGGCCATGGCTCCGACCAGCAAAAAGGTCATCAGGTGGGCCACGACCGGTCCCATATTGCCGTACTGGTTCAGACTGATGCGGATCCAGTAGATACCGAATCCCAGCAGCCCGATCCCGAAACCGTATCCGACCAGGAAGCCTTCCCGGGTTGTGGATCTGGACAGAAGCTCGTACAGAAGCGCCAGCGACAGGAACGCGATGGGGAAGATCGAAAAGGGCGCGAACGCGAGTACGGTCATTCCGCCCGCCGCCGCGGCAAGCAGGATGCGCGTGGTCAGAGGAAGGCCGGCTATCCGGGGCACCACATCGGAGGATCCCTTAGTCGTACTTCTCATCCTTCCAACGTCGCAGGGCCGTGAAGATTTCCGCACCGGTGGTCAGCGACCGGCCGCAAGCGGCTTCCGCTGCCGCCTTGACGTCTGCAACGCCCGTGCGCAGAAAGGGATTGGTCGCCAGCTCATCCTCGATCCGGGAGGGCACGGTGGGCGTGCCCGCGCTACGTAGCGCGATCGCAGCTCGCTTACGTTGCGCGAGGGCCGTACTCCGGGGCTCGACCCACTCGGCGAATCCCAGATTGGCCAAAGTGTACTCGTGGGCGCAATAGCAGAGGGTCTCACCCGGAAGACCGGCGATGCGCTCCAGGGAGGCGGCAAGTTGATCGAAGGTTCCGTCGAATACCCGACCGCAGCCAGCCGTGAACAGCGTATCGCCGCAGAACAAAGCATCCTCGCCCAGATAGGCGATGTGTGTCGAGGTGTGCCCAGGCACCTCCAGTACCCGGAATCTCTCGGCAAGACCTGGAATCCGGATCTGGTCGCCCTCGCCGACCAGGTCTGTAAGGGCACGTATCCGCCGATCCCTGGGACCGAAAACCCGGGCATCGGGAAACGCCGCTCGCAGCGATTCGACGCCGCCGATGTGGTCGAAGTGGTGATGGGTAATCAGGATGGCGCTGAGCTCCAGCCCCTGCGCCTCCAGCTCGGCGATAACCGGTTCCTCGTCTCCCGGATCTACGACTGCGACCTGGTGGCCGCCCGGATCTCGCAACAGCCAGATGTAATTGTCGTCGAATGCGGGAATGGGACTTACAACGGGCATGCGTTGCGCCTCCTTATTCGGGGCATCGTCTGGCCCGGGGGAATGGTCTTGCCACCGGCGGCGAGCGGGCCGTCGGCCCACCTGGCGGAGGCCATTAGGTTTCCCGGTGATTCAGCCGACACGGCGGCACCACGGCCAGGACTCGCCTCATAATCTGGCGCGGCCATTGGCGACCGCGAAGTCCAGATCGGAGTAACCCAGGGCGTTTAGCACGGCGGCCTGGATGCCGGATGCGTCCAGGCCGCAGTCGGCGAGCTGCTCGTGCTGGGTAGCCTGGTCCAGGAAACGGTCCGGCAGGCCCAGATGGAGGCAGCGTACCACGACTCCCGCGTCAGCCAACAGCTCCGATACCGCCGAGCCGGCGCCACCGGCGACTGTGTTTTCCTCCAGCGTCACGAGCAAGCGGTGGGAGCTCGCCAGATCGAGGATCAGATCTGTATCCAAGGGCTTGATGAACCGCATGTTGACAACTGTGGCATCCACGGCCTCCGCGGCGGCTAGTGCGGGGGCCACCAGGGTACCAAAGGCGAGAAGTGCGACTTCCCGGCCATCTCGCCGTAGCTCCGCTTTGCCCACCGGCAGGACCTGGATGTTCGGCTGGATGGCAACGCCGGGACCCACGCCCCGCGGATAGCGAACCAGTGCGGGCCCCGGGTGCTCGTAGGCGGTCTGAAGCATGCGCCGGCATTCGTTTTCGTCAGAGGGGGCCATGAGGATCAGATTCGGGATGGGACGGGCGAAGCTGAGGTCGAAGCTGCCCGCATGGGTTGCGCCGTCGGCGCCGACAAGGCCGGCACGGTCGACGGCAAAGGTGACGTCCAGATTCTGGAGACAAATGTCATGGACGAGTTGGTCGTAGGCCCGCTGCAGGAAGGTGGAGTAGATGGCCACAACCGGTTTCATGCCTTCACAGGCCATACCGGCGGCCAGCGTCAAGGCGTGCTGTTCGGCGATGCCGACGTCGACGTAGCGATTGGGAAAGTTTTCGGCGAACTTTGAAAGGCCGGAACCCTCGCACATGGCGGGTGTGATACCGATCAGCCGCTTATCCTTGAATGCGGTGTCGTATAACCAATCCCCGAAGACTTTGGTGTAGCTGATGGTGCTGGGCTTTTTATGCATCGCACCGGTTTTGCGGTCGAAGGGTGTTACCCCGTGATAGGTTATCGGCTGGCCCTCGGCCGGCTCGTATCCTTTTCCCTTCTGGGTGACCACGTGCAGGAGACGGGGCCCGGGCATCGTCTTCATGTTGCGTAGGGTCGTGACCAGGGCCTCGATATCGTGCCCGTCGATAGGGCCTATGTAGTTGAAGCCCAGCTCCTCGAATAGGGTGCCCGGCATCACCATGCCCTTCATGTGCTCCTCCCAGCGTCCCACGAGCTCCTTCAGCTGGGGCATGCGACGCAGGGCGGACTTGCTGCCCTCCCGCACCCGGGTGTAGAGCTTGCCGGAGAGCAGCCGCGCCAAGTGGCTACTGATCGCACCCACGGGGGGGGATATGGACATGTCGTTGTCGTTGAGGACCACCATTAAATCAGGGTCCAATGGACCAGCGTGATTGAGTGCCTCGAAGGCCATGCCGGCGCTCAAGGCTCCATCACCGATCACCGCGATCACCTGGCGTGACTCGCCCTTGGCCTTTGCGGCCATAGCCATGCCGAGCGCGGCGCTGATGGAGGTGCTCGAGTGCCCCACGCCGAAGGTGTCGTAGGGGCTCTCGCTACGTTTCGGGAATCCCGACAGTCCGCCTTTCTGGCGCATACCGGCCAT
>JAJDOL010000001.1 GCA_022340195.1 Chromatiaceae bacterium | reverse complement strand
AGACTCTGTCGAATGATGTCGAAAGGGGACCCTCAAACACTCCGCTTGTTTTCGACTGAGCTCGGCCCGATTCAGACCATCCCACTTTCTGGGCACAATGTTTTGCTTTCGCCACAATCGAGGCTGCGGGTTGCCTCACCGAGGCCTGCGCTTGCGATCCGAGGCTGTTCCTCGGGTTGGCGCGGCGGTCGACAGGATTGTCCCATGACCGGACATTGACGCCTTCGGCCCTGAGCGGCAGGATTCGGCCAACAAGAGGCATTTGAACCCGGTTAACGAAGAGGCTGGCCCCGCGTGCTGCCGGGGCCAGTAATGTGTCAATACGACGCCAGTTCTCGCTAGTTTGTTGGCGCACCTATATCAGCTTTGAATTGCTCCAAAGTGTACTTGTCGTAACCGTTAAGCATCGTGCTCCACTTGCGAATGAGTGCGGCCACGGCGAGTGCCTCCTTAATTTCTTCCTCGGTAGCACCTGCCTTCCTTGCTCTCATCGATTGAGCTATGACGCAGTATTCGCACGGGACCTGGGCCGACACTGCGAGGGCGATCAAGCGCTTATGCTTGCCGTCGATGGCTCCGTTCGGATTGAACACGGCTTTTTGCTCTTCCCACGCCGCTTTAAGCGCAGCTTCAGGGTATGTCTGCTTCATAAAATTCGGCGGTTCGTCAGCGTAGGCACCGGCAGTGGTAAACACGACGACGAATAGCGCCAAGAACAAATGCTTCATTGAACTCCTCCTACACTCTAATCGCTTTAGTTGGAATGCATCTTATCGAGGGAGGGAATGGTTTCGCTCCTGTCTTTTCTCGATAAGGGATCGGGTTGGGGGTTGGCGTGTCGGTCCTTGGTCTCCGTTCGGCCCGAACGGGCATCCTGCCCTTGCCGTTCAAGCTAGCAGGGTGGTTTCGGACATGTGCGGCCGAACCACGACGGTTTTCCGATGTTTTCACGGAGTGAATTAAATCAACGGGTTAGTCCGTTATCCGGCAGTTCGCGCAGCATCGGCATCGGCGAATCCTCGGCGCGAATACCGCCGGCGAGAGGCGAACCGAGCCAGCACCGCGGGTCATCGAACCTCCGAGATCCGGGAGGGCGGGGCGACCCTGCCGAGCAGGGTCCCGCCCTCCCCCCCTTTGTTCAGGTCGGCGCCCGATCCCATGACACAATCGCACGCCTGCCGCGCCAGCGCCGCGGCATGGGCGAAGGCATTGTCGTCGCGGCGCAGGATGGACAGCCAGTCGTCTACGTGCGTCGCCACGGGCTCGTGACCGACGATGAGCTGTTGGAGTTCAGTCCCGAGATTCGGCGGATGACGAATCTCGATTAGCGGGACACGGAAGCAGGGGCACTATCCTTGAAGCGACGAGCGGACGGTATCGCCGAATCGGCTTGGGCGTGCGCCCAACCCTCATCGGCAGATCGACTTGTATTCGCAAATAACGTGAGCCCGTTCGGATATTCGCGAGCCCATTCGCATTTTTCTGAGCCTGTTCGCAAATAATCGGAGCCGAGAAAATCGCTCATTCGCATGTAATTCGAGCCCGTGAAAGCGAATGTTTGCGAGCCCGGCCGGTTATGTTCGCGAGCCGTTACACATGGCTACCCCGACGATCGGCTCTACACGGTCATCTCCGGCACCTGGTACATCGGCTGGGGAACGACCTACGACGAATCCAAGCTAACGGCCCTGCCGGTCGGCAGCTTCTACACCGAGCCCGCGGGGCGCCGCACTTCGTTACCATGCCCGACGGCGAGACAATTGTCCAAGTCACGCGGGTACCGGCCCGATAACCGTGAGCTACGTGGATTCCGGAGTTGCGACGAACGAGTAGAGATCGCGGCGGACTCGACGGGTGATACGTGTCCTGGGATGGGATGCGCTCACCCGCCGTCACCGTTCGAGCGCGGGGGTTGAAGAATTGCACGGCTCCTCAATCGGGCAATCCGGCACGGCGAAGATCGCGCAGAAAGCGATCGCTGTAGGCCGGGTCACGGATTGGGAACGCCCACAATGAATGCGACGACGAGAAGTCGGCGTTCAAAGCCAGAATCTCGCCGCTTTGCCATTGCGCATCCTCGATTCGCCCTGCCGCCGCGTAGGCAGCGGCAAGCCAGATCCGCGCATTCTGGAAGCTCGGGTTCACCTCGACGGCGATCTCCAAGTCCGCGATCGCCTTGTCCAGGTCTGCTTGCGCATAGTGCAAGGCACCGCGGATCACGCGATAGACCGACGGAATACGAGGATTCAGACGCACCGCCTGCTCCATGCTGGCCAGTCCTTCGGCGATCCGCCCGTCGAAGTGTTCGATCCATGCCCGCAACGCGTACGCATCGGCATAACTGGGCTTGATCGAGATCGCGTGGTCGGTGCTTCCGATCGCTGCCTCGTAGTTGCGGCGAAATAGTGCAAGCAGCCCTTCGACGAAATAGACCTGATGCAATGACGGGTCGAGGCGTTGCGCCTTCTCCGCCAGCTCGGATGCCCTGGAGAGCGCGATTTCGGGCTTCGGATCCCACCCATCCGTCGCATCGCGCGCGTAGACCGTTGCCAGACCGGCATAGGCCCGGGCAAATCCGGGATCCAAGGCGATTGCGCGCTCGTAGTGCTGCTTTGCGAGACGGTTGTTTTCGGGGGAACGCCGACCGAAGTAGTCCAGCCCGCGGAGAAGCTCGTCGTAGGCTCCGACACTTGCCGTGTCGCGCTGCGCCACGCGTGAGCGGTCCTTGGGTGCGATCTGCACTTCGAGGGCGGTCAGGATGCGAGCCGTGATCTCATCCTGGATATCGAAGACGTCTTCGATCTCACTATCGTATCGATCGGCCCAGAGGTTGTCCCCATCCCTGCCATCGGCGAGGCGGGTATTGATACGGATCCTGTCTCCGGAGCGCTGCACGCTTCCCTTGAGGAGATAAGCGACACCGAGATCGGCGGCGATAGCCTGTTCTCTTTTACGGCTCCCCTTGTAGGCGAATGCCGAGTTGCGGCCGATCACCTCCAAGCCCGAGACCTTGGACAAATCCGTGATCAAATCTTCGGTGATGCCGTCCGCGAAGTAGTCCTGCTTTGGATCGGCGCTCAGGTTCTCGAACGGCAGAACGGCGATCCGCGGTTGCCGGTCGGACATGCGGTCCTCCACTCCATAGTCCCGCGACACCAGCCACAAGCCGACGAGCAAGGCAACCAATAGTAGTGGGACAAGCCACTTCGCCGGACGGCGCTCCTTCCACGCAAGTGGATCGCCCGGTGCCGGCGTCCGTATCGCCGCAGGACCGGGCCCCACCTCCGCGATCAGGCGATAGCCGGTCTTGGAGATGGTCTCGATATAGCGCGGACGCCGAGAGTCGTCGCCAAAGACCTTGCGCAGCTTGATGATGGTTCTGGTGACTGCATCGGAGGTGACCACCAATCCCGCCCACACCCTGGTCTCGAGATCCTCACGAGTGACGACGCTACCCGGCTGCTCGGCGAGCACACAGAGCACGCGCATCACCTTGGGCTCGAGCTTGACCGTCGCGGCATCGCGATGCAGCTCGTTGGCACGCGGATCAGCCAGCCAGTCGCCGACGGTGAATGGCGTTTCCGGATGCGCTGCGGGCCGGAAAGTTGCGCTCATTTCAAATAGTTGCCCATTGCTATCTGCTGTGGATAATCTCGCTAACACGCTGATTTTACTATATTCCGAGAAAGGTCGTAAAAGCGTTGGCGCAGTTGGATTCTCTTTCCTCGCTCCCACGCTCCTGCGTGGGAGCGTAGCCGCACCGCTCCAGCGGTGCGACTGTTCCACTACCAACCCGCGTGGTCGGGGCGAGCTTGCGAGCCCCAACGGCGGTTCTCTCCATTTGCGTTGGGGTTCGCAAGCTTACCCCAACTTCGGGCTCACTGCGGTCCGTGGCGTGTCCAGACAAAAGGCTCCA
>JAJDOL010000350.1 GCA_022340195.1 Chromatiaceae bacterium | reverse complement strand
AACGACTTGCGCAACGTTTAATGAGGGATCAAGCTCCATGGAGCTCTGGAGGACGTTGTCACGCCGTTCACCGCCACTTGCCGCTCGGATAACAAGGTCGAGACCGATTTACTGCGCCGAGGCGGGCTTGGCGGTCCATGTCAGTGTGCGTCGCTCCAGGAAAAGGGTCGGATGTGGTCGATGCTCAGGCCTGTCCCGTGAGGTCGGTGATCTTGACCTCGGGATTGCGCGGTCCGACCTGATAGGTGTAGTGCTTGACCTTACGCCGGACGTTGCGTTGGATGATGATTCCCATGACTTTCCATTCGAGTCCCGTGAGATCGATTTCGGGATACAGATCGTTAAGGGCGATCAACCATTCCTTGCCGTTCTCGTCCACCCGGTATTGCCGGAACCAGCGCACGCCCTCCACCTCGACGAAGATGTACATACCGTCACTGCAGCGTTCGGCCTGCTCGATGATGATGACGCACTTGTCGGGGAACTCGGGCTCCATACTGTCGCCGAGAACCTGAAGTGCGAAGGGTTCGCGCCAAGCGCAACCGGTTTCATTGTCAAGGGTGGGATCGGACACGCTTTGCCCTCATTACTGATTCCGAGATCCGGCCTGGCTCGTCGCCGAAACAAGGCCGATATGGCGAAGAAGATTGGACTTCGTCCATACGAACACAACCGCTGACTGGCGAATTGGCTTAGAAAGCCGGCAGTCAGACCAAACCGACACCGATTCCGGCATGAGCCATATCATCTCCACAGAGAGGGTCCACCGCGACCGTCGCGATCTGCGCAACGTCCGCGGCATGTTGCCCTTCCTGTGGGAGTTTCGCGGGCGTGCGATCTTGGCCCTTGCCTGCCTGGTTGTGGCCAAGCTCGCCAACGTCGGTGTTCCGATCCTGCTCAAGGAGATCGTGGACGCTTTCGAGAACCCCGAGACCCGGGTATTGGTGCTCCCAGTCTCCCTGCTGCTCGCCTACGGCCTGCTCAAGCTGAGTGCCGCGCTTTTCAACGAGATGCGAGACGTCGTCTTTGCCCGGGTACGCTACCGGGCCATGCGCCGATTGTCCACCCGCGTGTTGGAGCACCTGCACCGGCTCTCCCTGCGTTATCACCTGGAACGCCAGAGTGGCGCCATCAGCCGCGATCTGGAGCGCGGAACCCGGTCGGTGAGTACCATCCTCAACTATATGGTCTTCAGCGTGCTTCCGGTACTGGTGGAGTTCAGCTTGGTGGCGGCGATCCTCCTCACGCAATACGCGCTCGTTTTCACGCTGGTTACCTTCGGAACAGTGGCGGTCTACGTTGGCTTCACCCTCGCCATCACCGAGTGGCGCATGGACTTCCGCCACCAGATGAACCGTCTCGATTCCGAGGCCAACAGTCAGGCCTTCGACAGCCTGATGAACTACGAGACGGTCAAGTACTTCGGAAACGAGGCCATGGAGCTCGATCGCTATGACGGAACCCTGAGCGATTGGGAGCAGGTCGCCGTCAAGAGCCAGTCCTCGATGTCCCTGCTGAACTTCGGGCAGGGCAGTATTATCGCCGTCGGGGTCACCTTTATCATGGTGTTTGCGGCACAGGGTGTCGTGGACGCCAGCATGAGTATTGGTGATCTGGTGTTGGTCAATGCATTGCTGCTGCAGCTGTTCATCCCGCTGAACTTCCTCGGAATCGTCTATCGCCAGATCAAGTATGCCTTGGCGGATATGGACCTGGTCTTCAAGTTGCTCGAGCGGCAGCCGGAGATCGCCGACCGACAGGGTTCCGTGCCCCTGGTCCTGCGCGACGGCGGTGTCCGCTTCGAGCGGGTGGACTTCCACTATCAACCGGAGCGGCAGATTCTGCGGAGACTGAGCTTCGCGATCGAGCCGGGTCAGAAGCTCGCCGTGGTGGGCCACAGCGGGGCCGGAAAGTCCACCCTGGCGCGACTACTGTTCCGTTTCTATGACGTCACGGGCGGCCGCATACTGATCGACGGCCAGGACCTGCGGGATGTTACCCAGGACAGCTTGCGTGCCGTCATCGGCATCGTTCCGCAGGATACGGTGCTGTTCAACGAGAGCATTCTCTACAATCTATCCTATGGGCGCCCGGGCGCGAGCCGCGCGGAAATCGAGCGGGCGGCACAGATGGCCCATATCCTGGATTTCATCGAGGCGCTTCCGGAGGGCTGGGACACAGTGGTCGGGGAGCGCGGACTCAAGCTTTCGGGTGGTGAGAAGCAGCGGGTCGCCATTGCCCGAGCTATTCTCAAGCGGCCGCGGATCCTGGTATTCGACGAGGCCACCTCGTCTCTCGACAGCCACACGGAGCAGGCCATTCAGCAGACCCTGGCGGAGGTTGCGGAGGATCACACGTCCCTGGTCATCGCCCATCGCCTTTCCACCGTGGTGGACGCGGATCTGATTTTGGTCATGGAAGGTGGGTGCATTCGCGAGCGGGGGACACACCGCGGGTTGCTGTTGCAGCAGGGCGCCTACGCCGGGATGTGGGATCTGCAGCGGCGCGAACGGGAGGCGTTGCTGGAGCGGGCCGGTTGAGCCCTGGTCGCTACGTCACCTTGGTGATTTGCAGCCGGATCGTCTGATGTAGGGCGCTGTACGCAATAAAGGCCGCAAAAATCCTGGGTACCCTTACCGCCCCGTGTGCATCGAGCTACCTTTATCCTTGGTATCAAGAATTTGCCGCAACATGAGATGAGGTTTGGCAAGGCACGGGCAGGCGACAAGGTCCTCCGGGCTCGCGCAACGGGAGACCGGCGTATTGTCCAAATCCTGACCGCAGCGCGTATGGCAGGCCCGCTGCTGGTGCTCGCGGCGGGGCTGTTGGTGACCTTCATCCTGCTGCTGTTGCATTCCCAGGCCCCGGGCTCGGAGTGGCTGCAGAATCTATCCCTCGTATCGCTCCTGATGTCCCTGACGGCCTTGGTTCTGGCCGCCGTTCGCCTGCGTAGCCAGCTGCTGCGGCCCCTGGTCGCGTTGGAGGCATCCGTGTCCCGGATCAGCCAGGGCGAGCCCGGCTCCAGCGAGGCCCTGCGAAACGTGGGAGTGCTCGGCGATATCGCCGGGGATATTGCTACCCTCAACGCGGAGCTCACCGATCTTTACGAGGACATGGACATTCGCGTGGCACGTCAGACGATGCGTCTCGCGCAGAAAACCGCCTCTCTCAAGATCCTCTACGATGTGGCGGCGGGCATCAACGTGGCCGAGAGTATCGACGATCTCGTGCTCCGCTATCTGCACGTGATCAAGGAGATGGTCAACGGCCGCGCGGCCTCCGTGCATCTGGTGATGCCGGACGGCTCACGTCGCCTGGTGGGTGCGATCGGGGTGGAAGGAGACCTGCTGCATGAATACGAGATGACGCCGGTGGATCTTTGCCTGTGCGGGACAGTGCTCTCGCCCGGCGATATCCTGTGCCGCAACCGCGCGCGCTTCTGCTCCCGGATCTATGGCCGCACGATGTTCAGCGGCGACGAGGTGGAGCCGGTGACCGTGCCCCTGGAGCATCACGACGAGTTGCTTGGCGCCTACCGGGTATTCGTCGACAAGCCGGGCGTCAGCGGTCGCGAGGATATCATGGAGCTGTTGTTCAGTATCGGACGCCATCTCGGCATCGCGGTGGCAAAACTGCGCTCGGACGCGGAGGCGCGACGGCTGTCGATCCTGGACGAGCGCAACGCCCTGGCCCACGAGCTCCACGACTCACTGGCCCAGACCCTTGCGAGCCTGCGTTTTCAGGTTAAGCTGCTGGACGACTCGCTGCGCCAGAGCGACATCTCGCGAGATGCCTGCAGGGATCTGGGGCGGATCCGCAACGGACTCGACCAGGCCCACACCGAGCTGCGCGAGCTGCTTTACAGCTTCCGTGCCCCAATGGATCGGCGCGGCCTCGTGCCTGCACTGGAGAAGCTCACCGAGCGTTTTCGCCAGGAGACAGATTTGCATACGCTGTTTCAGAACGACTGCCGGCCCTTCGAGCTTTCGGCGTCGGCAGAGCTTCAGGTACTGCGCATCGCCCAAGAGGCCCTGGCCAACGTCCGCAAGCACGCCAAGGCCCACACGGTACGTGTCCTGCTCACCCGGGGCGACACGGGGGTCTACACCTTACTGGTCGAGGACGACGGCGTCGGCTTCAGCGCGCCCTACTTGAAGGGCCAACCCGGCGAGCACATCGGGCTCACCATCATGCAAGAGCGAGCCTTGCGCATCGGTGCCGATTGGAGCATCGAGAGCGAGCCTGGTGAGGGTACGCGCGTGGAGCTGGTATTCGCGGTCGAACGCAAGGCCAAAGGACAGGCGCGGGTGGCCGCCTGATGCGCGTCCTGCTGATCGACGACCATGCGCTGTTTCGCATCGGCCTGCGAGAGCTGCTGGAGCGCAGGGGTATCGAGGTCGTCGACGCCGTGGGCGAGTGTGACGAGGGTATCCGCCTCGTGATCGAATACGCGCCGGACGTGGTACTGCTCGACATGCGCATGCCGAAGGCGAGCGGACTGGAGGTGCTGCGTCGGCTGCGGGCCGCCAAGCAGACCATGCCCGTCGTCATGCTGACCACCAGCGACGATGAGCGTGATCTCATCGAGTCCCTTCAGTTCGGCGCCCAGGGCTATCTGCTAAAGGACATGGAGCCGGATGAGCTGATCGCGGCGCTGGAGGAGATCCTCTCCGGGCATACGGTCGTCGCCAAGGAGCTCACGGGCGTGCTCGCCAAGGCGGTCAAGGGCGATACCTCGGTTGTCGAATCCAAGCCCGCCTTCTCCGATCTCACACCGCGGGAGAGCGAGATCCTGTGCCATCTTGCCGGTGGACAGAGCAACAAGACCATTGCGCGTGAGCTGGGTATCTCCGACGGAACGGTCAAGCTCCACGTCAAGGCAATCCTGCGCAAGCTCGATGTTCACTCGCGGGTGGAAGCGGCGGTCATCGCCGTCGAGAACAACCTTTGTACCCGTCGTCACTAGCCCGAGCGTGGCAAAACTCCGTTGCACGGGTTGTTTCCTACGCGACTCGTCTGACTAGGGCGCTGGTGCGTCCCGCCCGGGCTGTGATGGGCATCCTGCGGCGCATCATCCGGCGGTGGCGGGAAAGGATGCTCTGAGCGACACGCCGGCCGGTCGGAAGCGTGGGGAACCGGGTTATCCGGCGGGAAAAGGGCGAATTTCACGGAACAGGCAGCAGAGGACCCGGCAGCCACCGA
>JAJDOL010000297.1 GCA_022340195.1 Chromatiaceae bacterium | reverse complement strand
TGGATCCGCATCTTTTGGGAATCCGCGTTGCCGCCGAATTCGGCAACGACCTTCGCCCAGAGGATTCGGGCAGCCCGAAGCTTGGCGACCTCCATGAAGAAATTCGACCCCAGTGAGAAGGCGAACAAGAAGCGTGGGGCGGACTGGTCTATTGAAACGCCGCGCGCCTGCATCTCGCGGAGGTATTCGACACCCGTGGCAATCGCAAAGGCGAGCTCCTGCACCGCGTTTCCACCACCATCATGGTAGGGGTGGCCGCGCACGAGCACCGTCTGCAGATTCGGCGCGTTGGTGCTGGCCCAGACCGTGAATTGCGCCATGTCGTCGTAGGCCCCGCTCGTGGCGCGCGGAAGCCTCCCCTCGCGCGCCAGCTCCCCCAGTGGATCGCTTCCGATGCATCCGCTCAACTTCTCCTTCGCCCCGGATTGCTTGTCGAGCAATGCCAGAACCATGGCGGCCATGGGTATCCCAGATGCGCCGGCCTGAATAAAGACGGGCGTCTGTTGAAGGTCCACGCCATCGAGTGCCTTTCGCAGGTCGTCCAGGCTGGAGATGGACACACCGCCCTTACCGACGTAATCGGTCTCAGGTGTATCCGCATCCTCCCCCAGCAAGGTGGCCACGTCCAGACGCATATTGACAGCTGTCTGGCCGCGCTCGAGATCGGCGCGCAACGCCTCGTTGAACGACTCCGGCGTGGCGTTTTGGTGCTCCTGGCAGACCTCCCACGGGTCAGCCTTGTATCCGAGCGTTTTGGTTCCGCGCACATAGGGCGCAAAACCCGGCATCGCACCCATCTGGGGCAGGTCTGCCGCGTCGTCGGCCCGATACATGGGTTGAAGATCTATGCCCTCATGGGTTCGCGTGATCAGCTTTTTCTCAAAGGACGCACCTTTGAGGGCCGCTACTGCGGCTTCGCGCCACTCCTCGTACCCAGGCACCGGAAACTCGGAGAACGTAGGGGCATTTTGCTCTTCCCCCGACTGCGGATCGGTGGTTTGGTTCGACATCATTGTTCCTCAGGTTACGGATTTATTCTTTGAGATTACATTTGGTGGCTGACAAGCATCGGTCGTCGAGCGGACCCGTTGTCGTTATTTTCTTGGTATATCCGCCAGGTCACCAACAGCCAGGTCACCAACAGGGTATATACTGGGATCGTTAATCTCAGACGGCCTGGCCAAGCGTTCGATTAGCGCAAGATATCGAAGCATAAAAAATCCGTTGGGATTTTTCTACAACCTATCGAAAATACGCATTGTCGCAATGTGACGGCGAATCGCCGTTCGGGCGACTGCGGTTGATGAAGCCGATTGTTCGCTCGGCGACGAGCTCCGGCTGCTCCAACACCACGGCATGCCCAGCGCCCGGAATCACCTCGAGCTCCGATCCGGCAATCTGGTGATGGATCAGGCGACCGAACCGAGGTCCTTTTATGAGATCCTGCTCGGCAGCTATGACGAACGTGGGACAGGCGATATTCTCGATTTCCTTGGTGATATCAAGCTGGAGAAAGGCTCGTACCAACTCCTTGAACGCCGGGAGAAAGTCTGGTGGAAAGCGGGTTGCGGCCTCCTCCTGCTCCTGGAGTAGTTGCTGGTTTTGAGACAGGTATTCACTGCAGTAGGCCCAGGGTGCCATGCAGCGGAAAAAGGGCACGGCCCCGCAATCGGCAGCGGCGGCCCAGCTCTGCGCGGCAGCGTGGAGAAGTCCGTCCAGCTCGCTGGCGGCGGCGATCAAGGTCAGCGTTTCAACTCGCTCGGGATAGGAGTAGGCGAAGATCATTCCGATCTCGGCCCCGTACGAGGTCCCGACCAGGTGGACGCGCTCGAGGTCGAGCGCGTCGAGCAATCCGAGCAAGTCTGCTGCATGCAGCTCCAGGGAGTAAGGGCCGTCGGTCGGCTTCTCGCTGCGCAGCTGACCGCGGAAATCGTGAAGCAGGCAGCGGAATCCGCGCGCAAGGAATTGGTCGCGGATCGGCTCCCACGACTTGACGGTCATCGCTACACCATTGAGGAATGCAACCGTATCCTGCCCTGGACCAACGATCTCGTAGTAGAGCGCCAGGTCTCCGATTCTCGCCGCAGGCATTCTCAACACTCCCACCGACCTGCGAATAAACTGCGCCGAGCTGATGCAAGGAAATCCCCATGAAGGTTTCTGACGCGATGCGCGAGAGGCATTCCTGCCGCGCGTTTCTTGGACGCGACGTCGAGCCCGGTAAGATCGAGCGTATCTTGAGGCTTGCCAGCCGGGCCCCTTCCGGTGCCAACACCCAACCCTGGCAAGTCGTGGTCGTCTCCGGCAAAACCAAGCTTGTTATCGAGCGAGCGATGGAAGCTCAGTTCCGAGCCGGCAATCGAGGCAAATCGGATTATCAATATTATCCGCTCCAATGGAAGGAGCCGTACCAATCCAGACGATTCGCCTGTGGCATGCAGTTGTATTCCTCACTGGGGATAGGACGTGAAGACACGGAGCAACGCATCGAGCAGTGGGTTGCAAATTATCGCAGCTTTGGTGCACCGGTGGCGCTGTATTTTTTCGTCGAGTCCCGCATGGAAGTCGGCTCGTTTATTGATATGGGAATGCTCCTCCAGTCCGTAATGCTGCTTGCAGTCGAGGAGGGTTTGGCAACCTGCCCCCAACAAGCCTTGGCGGAATACCCCGAAATCGTCAAACAAGCGCTCGGGTTGGGGAGTGGGCTTGTCCTGCTGTGCGGAATGGCCCTGGGATACGAAGATAAGAGCGCAGCCGTCAATCAGTATCGCACACCAAGAGCCGAGATCGAGGAGTTCGTTGTCTTCCACTCGTAACGCGAAACCCGCAACCAAGCTCAATTGCTCGCGGTGCTATTCCTTGATACGCACGGCGAGCACGTCGCAGTCGGCACCGTTGAGCACCGTGCGGGCGGTGGAGCCCAGCAGGGCTGCCAACCCGTGGCGACCATGACTTCCCAAAATGATTAGATCCACCTTCAGCTCGGCGGATAGGCGCAATATGGTACGACCGGTTGTACCAATCTCGATGTGCCGGTCCTCGTGCGGAACCCGAAGACGATCCCCGAGCGCTGTCATTTGTTTCTTCGCTACCTCCACAAGCTCCTGCTCCAGATCGAAATCGTCCGGTAGGATGAGGTCACCGGAGTAGGACATGGGTAGGTGCTCCACCACATGAAGCAAAACGAGCCGGGCTTGGCAGTGATCCGTCAACTGCTGCGCGCGCGCCACGACCGACTCGGTTTCGGGCGCAAAATCGACGGCCAGCAGAAGGCGTTCGTAAGGGGCGATGTTCACAGCGGCCTCTCCATACCGTTACTTCTCGCTAATCAGGGAAACGCGGATCAATCCAGCATTTCTTCTGGGGCGGGAAGCCCCACCGTTTTCAGCTGCGTTACGCGACCGAAAACACAAGGAATTCGGAAACTGCATTTTGAATGCTGCGCGGATTTCGGCCAGGATACCCGAGAATCAGCGCCTGTCCTATGTAGATTATAGGTAACCGCGACGGTTGCCACACCGGCAGGGAATTGGCGAGTTACGGATTCTCCCGGTCAACCCAGGTGCGGATATCCGGCGCTCAGCTGCAATCCTCAGTTGACACCGGTCATGGAGTGACGGTGAGAAATTCTTTATAAGGAAGAAACGCCAGCCGAAGGCGAAGGTGAAGTCGCGTTGCGCGACCTGCCATGAATCGTTGAACCGCCCATGCGCCACGAAACCCGGGATTGCCGCGTGGAAAGGCTCGAGAAGGATTTCACCCTCCGGGTGAAGCCGGAAAGAGTCCAACCTTGGCCTTGATCTTGGCGTCCTCCGCAACTGGGCGGCGTCACTCTCGAGCCTCAGTGAAAAGGAAAGGTCAGATGAACGGTCAGTCCGTCGATGGAGAGCCCTACCCTTTCGATCTTGACAGACCCGATGACTATGCGTGTTGGCGTGAACGCAAGCTCGATGAGCACCCGGCCCGTGTCGACGACCTGATCGTCGAGATTCTGGATCCGAGACACCTCAGCACGACGGAGCACGAGGCGATTCTAACCCGCTGCCGTCAGGCCAACATGGTCATTTATGCGAGCCGCAGCGGCGACGATCCCGACAAGGATATTCCGCGCCTGCTCGGCGCCCAGCTGGGACTGACGCGTCTGGATCGCAATCTGGGCGCGGACGAAGACGCCATCAGCTCACTGACAGTGCGCTCCGATGCCCTGCACCGCGGCTACATCCCCTATAGCAACCGCCCCATCGCCTGGCACACCGACGGATATTACAACCCCCCTGAGCACCAGATTCACGGAATGCTGTTGCACTGTGTCCAGCCTGCCGTTATCGGCGGCGAGAACCATCTGCTGGATCACGAGATCCTGTACATTCTGCTACGCGATAGGAATCCAGAATACATTCGTGCTCTCATGCACCCGCGCGCAATGACCATCCCCGCAAATGTAGTGGGCGACAAAGAACTGCGCCCCGAGCAAACCGGGCCTGTTTTTTCGGTTTATCCGGATAGGCACCTTCACATGCGCTACACGGATCGAGCGCGCAGCATTCGCTGGCGCGACAACCCCCTCACCGCAGAAGCAGTCGCCTACCTCAAAGGTATATTGGACGGTACTACCACCTGGCACTTTTCGGCCAAGTTGGAGCCGGGTTGGGGACTGGTCAATAACAACACCTTGCACACCCGAACCCGTTTCGAGGACGGCGAACGTCCGCGCCTGCTCTACCGCGCGCGCTATTACGATCGAATCTCGGGCACCTGATCGACTAAGAATCTTTATTAGAAAGCCGAACCAGTTATCATAGAGAATCGGGAACGCACCCAAGTGCGCTCCGGGTTATTAGCCCAAAAAAGCTCTTATCCAAGAATCGAGAGAACAACGATGGCTGACGACAAGACGACTGTGTCCAAGAAGGTAAAGACCAAAAAAGCCGTAACCAAGAAAGCCGCCGCAAAAAAGACAGTGGCAACGAAGAGCACTGCGAAAACAACCGCGCCGAGAAAGGCCATTAAGAGCACAACAGCGAACCAAAAACCGGTCGCGAAGAAAACCGTGACGAAGAAGGCGCCTGCAGCGAAGAAGGTCGCAGCATCAAAAAAAATAGTCACGAAGAAGGCACCAACCGCCACACCGCCAGCTCCATCAACCTCCCCGGGCGCCTCTGCACCCCGGCCGAAGCCTGCGCTCGAGCCGCAATCCCCGTCACGTGCAGGTACCAAACCGAAAGCACCCGCACCCGCTGCAGTCAGCGCGGAGGCGCGCATGGCGATGATCGAGGAAGCGGCATATTACCGAGCCGAGAAACGCAATTTCGCACCTGGATTCGAGGCGGAGGATTGGGCCGAAGCCGAACGCGAGATCGACGAGAAGATCGCAACTCAGTGAGCTTGGGCGAAGACTCGCTGATAGGTTCCCTCAATACGACAGTCGAGCGCCAACGGACTTTTCGAGAATCGTCTCGTGAAAAGAGAGCAGGGAGGGAATGACAAGCAGCACCAGTACGGTCGCAAAGGCCAGGCCAAAGGCGATGGAGGTGGCCATGGGGATGAGGAACTGGGCCTGGAATGAGGTCTCGAAAAGCAGAGGTGTCAAGCCCGCGATCGTGGTCAGGGAGGTCAGCAAGACCGCCCGAAGGCGCTGGCAGGAGGCCTCGACCAAGGCATCCGTGACCGCCATACCCTGTTCACGCAGCCGCTTGTAGAAGCTCACCAAAATGATCGAGTCGTTGACCACGATACCGGCCAACCCGAAAAACCCGAACAGGGACAAAATGGTCAAATCGATTCCCATCAGCCAGTGGCCGAACAACGCGCCCGTGAGACCGAAGGGGATAGCCGCCATCACGACCAGAGGCCAGCCGTATGAGGCGAACACCCAGGCCAAAATCAGGTAGATCAGGAGCAGTCCGAGAACCAGACCTTTGCGCATGTCTCCCAGGGTCTCCCGCTGATCCGCGGAGCGACCTTCGAAGCTGTATTCGATTGGAAAAAGCCTCTGCAGCTCCGGCAGGATATCGGCCTCGAGGGCGGCTATGATGTCGCCCAGGTTGCCGACGCTGGAGTCGATGTCCGCAGCGACCTCTACCGCCAACCGGCCCTCCGCGTGGCGCAGAATCTCGAAGCCGCGCCGCGATCGCCACTCGGCCACAGCCGTAAGGGGCACGGACTCGCCGGATGGGAGCCGGATATTGAGGCGGGAGAGACTTCCCAGGCGCGCGCGTTCCGACTCGGGGAGTCTGACCCTCACCTCCACCTCGTCGGCTCCATCCTGAAAGATCTGAACCAACTGGCCATCGAAGGCGGTGCGCAGCTGTCGCCCCAGATCTTCTACCGTTAGTCCCAGCGCTTCTCCGGCCGGAGTGAGGGAGTAAATCAGCTGCTCTCGCCCGTACGCCAAGTCGTCCGCAACCTCACTAACGCCCGGCGTTCCCTCCAGCACTTCGGTCAGGGCAAGAGCCGCTTTCTTGAGCTGCGCGGCGCTGCCGCCGGTAAGGCGCACCGTGAGGTCCCGCCCCGGTGGACCGGCACGGCGCGAGGTGACGGTAAATGCCTCCAGCCCGGCGGGAATTCGGATTCGCTCGCGCCAAGCACGTACCAGGTCTTCGTTCCGGATGTTCCGGGCGTCGGGAGGCATCAATTCGACCTCCAGGGAACCGAGCTGCTCGCCGGTCGCACCCGCACCCCCGCCATGCCCGCCACCCGCTTTGGCACCATGGATGGCTATGGCCAAACTCACCAGCTTGCCCTGCCCGAGCGCCTCTTCGGTCTCGAAAAGGGTTTCCTCGAGATGTGCCAAAAAGGCATCGATTCGCGCTCTGGGCGTACCCGCCACGAAAGCGGCTTCCGCGCTGACGATCTGCGCCTCCGGGGTTGGAAAGAACACGAAAGTCAACCTTCCTCCGGCAAGCAGTCCGACGGCGACAAACAGCAGCGACAGGGCCAGGCTAACCGTCGTGGAACGATTGTGGATCGCCAGCCGAGCCAGTGGCCGAAACAATCGGTCGCGCACGTAAGCAAATCCCCGGTCCAGCCGGCCCCGCAAAGAGGCCGAGCTGACCTTGTGGGCGTGGATAAAGGAATGGCGCAGATGACCCGGCAGGATAAAGAAGCTCTCGACCAAGGAGGCCAGGATTACGCTGACGATGACCAGTGGGATAGCGAACAGAATATTTCCGATACGTCCGCCAATGAGCATTAAAGGAAGAAAAGCGGCAATGGTCGTCAGGGATGAGGCGAGGACGGGCGCCAGCATGCGTCGGGCGCCGCCTTCCGCGGCCAGAAGCGGAGGCTCGCCCATCTGGTAATGGGCCAAACCGTCCTCCCCAACCACGATCGCATCGTCGACAATGATCCCTAAGGCCATGATCAGTGCAAACAGGCTGATCATGTTGATGCTGCCGCCCGCCAGATAAAGGATGAACAGGGTTGCCAGGAAGGAGACGGGGATTCCCCATGCAACCCAAAAAGCAACCCGTCCCGCGAGGAAGATGTACAGGATGACCACGACCAGTGCCAGTCCACCGGCACCGTTCTTGACCAGCAGCATGATGCGCTCCTTGATCAGCTGCCAGGACTCGTCGAAAACCGTCAGCACAACCCCAGGGGGAAGGCGGGGGCGGGTCTGCTCCAGCCACTCCTGCAGAATGCGGGCGGCAACCAGTGAGTTACCCCGCTCGGAGCGCTGCAACCGAAGCTCCACTGCGGGCTCCGCATTTGTGGTCAGCCAGACTCCTCCGTCCTGGGGTCCTCGACGGATCTCGGCGATGTCGCCGAGATCGATGCGCATCGCATTGCCCGTCTTCACCGGGACCGAGGCAAACCCCAGGGCGTCGCGGCGCTTGTCCAGGCTGCGCAGCTCCCTTGCCCCCTCGTCGCGACCGATGGAGCCGGCAGGCAGATCGCGGCTGAAGGCGCCAATCCGCTCGCCGATCTCGTTCAGACTCAGCTCCAGCTCTCGCAGCCGGTCGTTGTCCACCTGGATACTGATCTCTTCCTCTGGTAACCCGCTGATGCTCACCCTGTCGACACCGGCATCGAGCAACTCGGTCTCGAACCTGCGCGCGAGGCGTCGCATCTCGGCCGGCTCCGAAAGGCCGGTGATCAATATCCGAGCCACGGATTCGTAGCGTGTGGCAAGTGCCACCTGGGGCTTCTCGGCATCTTTGGGAAAGTTGCGGAACTCGTCAACCAGGCGGCGCACTTCGTCCAGGGCCAACAGCGGATCCGTACCCTCTTTGAATTCCAGGCTAATGGAGGAAATGCCCTGGGTGGATGTGGAGGTCAGCTTGTACAGGTTGTCGACCGCGCGCAGCCGCTGCTCGAGGGGATTGGTGATCCCATCCTCCACGTCCTCGGCGCTGGCCCCGCTCCAGATAACGCGCACTGTTACTATGTCGAGATCGAAGCTGGGGAAGAACTGGACGTTGAGTCGGTCCAAGGCCAGAAAGCCGGACAGGATCATCATGCTCATCAGCAAGTTAGCCGCGACTTTGTGGTGGGCAAAGTGCCCGATCAGATCGGCCTTGTGCCCTTTCACTGGATCGCGTCTACGCGCAGGCCATCGATCGCATTGGGCATGTGGGTCACTACGATCCGATCACCGGCGACCAGCTCCGGGGACCGCACCAGCAGCCGCTCTCCTCCGTTTCCATCGCTTATTCCACCGAGAGACTCCACCCGAATCCCTCGCAGGCGCCCATCCACCAGCTTGTAGATCCGCCCACCGCCATAGACCGCCTGGAAGGGTAAGGCGACCGCGTCCGAGCGGGGCGGAAGGACGAGGCGGAGGGACAACATCTGTCCCAGACGCAGCAGCTGGGCATCGCGCTCCACGGCGAAAAGCCCATCGACACCGCTTGGCTGGGCCTCGCCGGCGACCCGGTCCAGACGCAAGGGAATCTGGACGTCACCTACGTCGGCGTACGCGTTGAGCAAAGTACCAGACGCCAGCGCCCCGCTTACCTCCGCTTGAAAAGGCGCTGGTATACGAGCCCGCACCTCCAGGCGATCCAGAGAATACAGCCGCACCAGCTCTGCATCCTGCTTGACCTGATCGCCAGCCGTCACCGCCACACCCGCGACCACTCCGTCAAACGGGGCCGTCACCCGGGCGCGCTCGAAATCGAGCTCGACGTCCGCCAATCGTGCACGTGTGCTCGAGAGGCGCGCCTCCAGAGCCCGCAAACGCGCCGGATGATCTTCTATGTCCATCTCCCTAATGCTCACCGCCAACGCCTGACGCGCCAACGTCTCCTCCGCCTTATCGAGATCCGTCTCCGACCCTACCCGCTGCTTGGTCAAGCGCTGGGCGCGCTTCACGCCATCTCGCGCAATCGACAACAGGGTTTGTTCCTGCTCCGAAGCCTTGCGATCACGCTCAAACCGTGTCTTCTCGCTGAGAATCTCGGCTTGGAGCTCCGCCACCTCGGCCTGAGCCTGATGCAGCCCGGGCAGAAAGTCCCGCTCATCGAGACGAACCAGCAGCTGGCCCGTCTCGACTCTGTCCCCGTCACGCACCGCCACCTCGGCAACACGGGCCTGAGCGGACGCTGCCAGCTTGAGCAGGTCGGGTGTTTGGACCTGACCGTAGAGGGCGATCTCAGGCGCGAGGCTCCTCGGCTCCGCGGTCTCTACCTCGATGCGCCAGATGCGCTCCTGGATCTCGGCCGCCTTCTGCTCGGGCCGGGTGTCCTCGAGGAGCATGAACACTGCGAGTCCGGCCGCGAGGATCAGCAATGGCAGCAAAATCTTGAGGAGTTTCGACACAAGAGGTTTTTCGGTGGACATTTCAACCGCAGAAGGTCGGGGCAGAGGTTCCGGTTCGCAACGGAACGCTCCGGAGGAGCGTACGTCCGCGCAACCGGGAAAAAATGCAGCGCGGTCGATGCGCTTCGTTGCGCTCACCGCATCCTGCTCACGCTGTCGCTTCGTCGAGTAAGGAAGCTCCAGGCGAGGGCGCCAAGGAGGAGGGATCTATCCGGTCAACGGCCGGCGGATGCCCGCTCAGCCCAAAGAAACTGCATTACCTTTCGGACGTACTGCTGGGTTTCCGGATATGGCGGAATCCGATTGCCGTACTTTACCACGGCGTTCTCCCCGGCGTTATATCCGGCCAAAGCCAGCCGCAGGTCGTGCTCGAACATATCCAGAAGGAAACGTAGATACTGCGCACCGCCGCGCACGTTTTCAACCGGATCGTAGATATCGGAAACCTTATATCGAGCCGCGGTTGCAGGCATGAGCTGCATCAATCCAATCGCCCCGGCAGAGGATACGGCGTTGGGATTATAGGCCGACTCGGCTCGTATGACGGCGTGGAGCAACTCCGGATGCAGACTAAAACGCCGTGCCGTGCGATCTATCAAAGCGGCGTAGCGACTTCGCCGGACCGAAAGGTTCTTCGGCGGGACCGAGAGCCTTCCTAGAGTGACCTGGTGTTTGTGGCGGCCGGTGGCGATGAGCCTTTTGCTATTCTCCTTGACCTTTTTGGAGGCGCGTTTCCATTCCAAGCGGTACTCACTTCCTTGCAAAGGCTCATCCGTGAAATAGATCTTGCCATCCCCATCCACATACTTAAAGACGTCGGCGCTGCTCGGACAAGAAATCCAAATCAGCACCAGCATCAATCCGATTCTTGCACTTTTCATCGTTACGCTCGGGACCGTCTCATACCGAACCTGTTAGGGCAAGTTACGAACGCTCATATCAGCGACACCACACGAGCCGCAACCTCTCCTTGTTCATTGCGAGCCACTGGGTCGCAATGATAGCCGCAGATGTATCGATTCTTCCAGAATAAAGCTCGCCCATCGCTTGCTCTGCGTCAATTACAACCACTCGGATGTCCTCTCCTTCCTCACTCAATCCGTGAATACCGGCCGCCTGATCGGCATCGACATGCCCGCAGAAAAGCCGGGTTCTGTCCGCCGCGGTACCCGGGCTGACATGATAGGTACCAATTGGCTCGAGGTCTATAATTTCACAACCAGCCTCTTCCAGCGCCTCCCGCCTTACAACCTCGCTTGCATCCTCACGGGTTCGCACGATGCCGCCAACCGGCTCCAGGGTCCAAGCCCTCCTTCCATGCTCCAACGCACCAATACGAAACTGCTCGACCATGACGATTTGATCACGCTTTGCATCGTAGAGAATCGCCGCGGCGGAATTCAAGAATTCTATGCGCTCCCGTTCAATGACGGGGCTCCAACCACCCACAAAAAGACTGTGCCGGAGCCTATAACGGACCAGCCTCAGAAAGCCAGTGAAACAGCATGTGCGATCAATGACTTCCAGCTCATACTTCATTCTAGTTGCAATCTAAAATTTCGTTTATATAATGGCGTCACCGTGACAAATTACAGAACGGGGAAAGCATGAATCGGCGATACTTTCTTGGACTCGCTTTATCTGCTGTCGCAATGCCGGCATTGGCAAAAAAACAAAATAACGAGCCGCGCATCCTATCCTTTCACCATTTACATACCGACGAAAAGATTACGGTCGCTTATCGAATTGGTGACCGCTATCAACGCGACGCGCTGCAGAAATTGAACAGCTTTCTGCGCGATTTTCGTACGGGTGACGTAGCTGTTATAGACCCCAAGCTCTTCGATTTGCTTTACGATATCGATCGACGTCTCGGTTATCCCGGTGGTTCTTTCGAGATCGTCAGTGCTTATCGCTCACCTCGGACCAATGCCATGCTGCGCAAGGCATCGCGTCGGGTCGCGCGAAACAGTCTGCACATGAGCGGCAAGGCAATTGACATCCGCTCCTCCGGCACGTCCACCCGGCGGGTTCGCGATTCCGCCATTTCACTGCGCCGCGGTGGTGTCGGCTTCTACCCCAGATCCGACTTCGTGCACGTTGACACCGGCTCGGTCCGACGCTGGGGCGCTTGACCAGTACCAAAACGTCTGCGGCGGTTCGGGAGTCCTCGACAGCCACTTGGTCGGATCCGCTAACGCGCCGAGACCCGGTCTCGGCGAACGATTTTGCAAAATTCTAGCAAAGATTTAAGAAAGCAAGCTATCTTTTTGTAAATTTTATTTATTGGTCAAAAACGCTGACTAGGTTTCGAGGGATTTACGGACCGTACCGATCTCCGCCTCCGGGTGATGTTTGAGAATGGTCGCCTTAACCTCGCCTACACGCTGGCGCGGGACATCTGCCATCAGCAGGATCTGTCCAGCGGCGAACGCCCGTTGAAAGCCATCGAGCTTGTGATTGTGCTCCTGGATACCGAGCAGCGCGGTCACCAAGGCACCGAAGCCTGCTCCCGCGGCCGTACCGGCGAGTAAGGCACCGCCGCCGACCACGATACCCGCAGGGGGAAAGGCCACGACGAGCAATCCGCCCAAGAGTCCTGCCACGCCACCCAGACCTATCCCCCACTCGATTCCGTGGGCCAGCTCGGTGCGCTGCCAGACGCTTGCCGGCGGGATGTCCTTCAGCTCGTGGGCCAAGCCGGCAAGTGCGTGCAGGTGGCTCGGCGGTATTCCGACTGCTTCGAGCTCCTCGACGACTCGCCGGCAGCTCGCCTCGGTCGGCAACAAAACATAGACTCTTTTCATCGCCCGTCGTCCTTAGCTTTGCTGTCCCGACACCTCTTCCATCCCGACCTCGAGTGTGTCCGGGTGGCTGCCGCAGGGAATCTCGAGCGCAAGAAACTCATCGCGTGGAAATCGCTGGGCGACAACCCAATGCTGGGTTATGAATTCACTCGACTGCGGCAGCAACCGCAAGGCACCGCGCATACGCGTATCGTCGAAAAAAGCGAAGGGCTCATCGAGAAAGGCAAATTGGCGATCCTTGGCAATCCGCGACATCTGTTCCTGCGCAAGTGCCAGACGCAATGCCAACATGATCTGGCGTTGCGTCCCGCTGGAGATCTCCTCGAGATCCAGAAAACTCCGTTTCTCGTTCGAGTAGACCCGCACCTGGAGGTCATCACCTAACTGAAGATATTGGTACCGACCGTCCGTGAACCGGGGTAGGTTCTGGGATACCAGGTTGCGCAGGTGCTCGTTGAAGCGGTCTGCCATCCGCCGCGCCGCGCCCTGTAGAAGATCGCAGGCCAGGCGACGTGTCTCGTTCCGATTCCTGACCTCATCGAGCTCCCGGGAAAGCGCCTCGCGCTTCTCCTGAAGCCGCTGACCCCTATCCCTGTCCTCGCGCGCGCTCGCCAAGGCCTGTGTCAAGGTCTCGAGCTGCGGCCCTAGGGATTTGCGCCCGCGCTCCATCCAGGCGATCTCGTGCCGCGAGGCCGCGCGCACCTCCTCGGGCGTAGCCTCCAGGGCACGAACGCGATCCACTAACCTGGTCCTGCGCTCGGAGTCCGGCTTATCCACGAACGCCGGCTGCTCGAGTGGGACATCGCCCGTCTCCAGCGCGTCCGCTTCGATCTCCGAACCCATCGGTACCTGTATCGGCTCCAGATCTTCCGCTAACTGCAGCTCGTCGGCCAGATGACGAGCTCGGGCTCGCCGCCAGCGCATCCCCACGTTGAGTGTGAAGGTCCAGAACCAGATCAGGAGCAGGATGCCAACCAGGGCGATGATAAGGTATACCAGAGCCGGCTCCAAGGGGAGGCCGATTGCGGCGATCTGCCCCTCCAGCCGCTCCCGAATCGCCGGCAAAGGCCATAGTTCCGGTTTGAACCGAAGGAACGCCCAGAACCCGATAACGGCCAACAGGACCAGGAGCGCCAGGGCCTGCACGAAACCGGCAAGCCAATGCCGAAATGCATGGGAGCCTAGTCTACTGCAAGCACTGCAATAGGCGTCCACAACCCCGTCCAAGGCGCCGATGCGCTCATCGAGCTGTCGATCCTGGTCGGTCGCGCGTTTTAGATCCTGCTCGATCTCGTCAAGACTCAGGCGGTTCGGATTTAGCGATGCCAGCTCTCTGTCAATGTCTTCGATCTCGCGATCCAGGCTACGCTCCGTCGCTTCATCGCTCTCGATCTCGTAATCTAGCTCCCCCGCACAGGATTCGAGCGGCGCAATCCCGGCCATCGCCTTCACCGAAGGGCTGTGGGGTTGAGGTGTCGTGATCTCTCGCTGGGCCAGATAGAAAGTATCGATGTATTCCCCGAAGTCGTAGCCGAGCATTCGCTCCATGTGCTCGTTCACTGCCTTCAGCCCGCGGGCTACCGGCTCCTGAGGCTGATTGCGAAGTACCAGCCGGGCCGATTGCTCGCCACCGCGATCAAGGTGGCGAATGATCTCGAGCTCCTGGTCCTGTGCGCTGAACCTCAAAGCCACGCGACCCTGAGTTGCACCCCAACGGACCAGTTTGCCGAGATCGTCCGCCGCCAACGAATAGGTTCTGCCGAAAAGGGCGAAGCAGATGATTTCGCCGATCGCGCTCTTGCCGGTCTCGTTGTCACCGCTCACGGCGATGACCCCCTGCACCGGAAGCTCATGGAGACGCAGCGTCCGATACTTCAGAAGGTTCTCGGCCTGCAGGCTGAGTATGATCATGCCTTGCCCTCTTTGTCTTCCATGGCCTGAAGCCTGCCGACCGCCAGTTCCACGGCCGCTTCGAACCGTGCCTCGTCGAAACCCACACCAGTGTCGCGCCGGCGTTCGAGCTCATCGCGACAATATTCCGAGAAAGCGACGGAAGGTTTGTCGCTGTCGTCATCCTTCGAAGTACGGCTGAAAGGGATTCTGATCATCGGCTTGCCCTCAAAGGCACGTTTCGTGCCAGGCGGCTTCTCCAGCGATTGTTACATCATTTTCCAGGATTTGTGGCCGCTTGCCCACGCCGGTTCCGAGAACGAAACGCCCGGCTCTTCCCGGGTGCTCATCGAATTCCGATGCCGCAAAACTTGCCCGAGCTCAAGGCACACCCTCGTCTTCACGTACCCGGAAATAGCAGGTCAGCTCGGGCAGGTCGACCTCCCTTGGCATGACCTCGACGCGCGTATTCAACTCCAGATCCCCACGCAACCTCACCCGTGTCTCCAACGCAAGCTCCGGGATCAACACCACCGCCTTGTGCTCGCCCTTTTCGACTAGTACACCCTCGCCCCGCCAGTCTGGATTGGCGCGCAGGTAGACAAGCTTCCAATGCTGATTTGAGAGCCGCTCGGATCGCCGCACGGCGATGGCGGCCTGTTCCGCTTCGGCGATTCGTCTGGTGACCTCTTGCGCGTCGTGGAGCTCGGTTCCGGCCAGCCAGGCCCTGATCTGTTGGTGCACCAGCAGATCCGAGTAACGCCGCAGGGGACTTGTCGCCCGCGTGTAGCGGCTAAGGCCCAGGCCAAAGTGGGGCTCCGGGTCAATGACCAGCCGCGTCGGCTTAAAACGCCGGCGATAGGCATACATGGCCGCGAGATCCGCAGGCTGCTCGATCTTCTCCGGCGCCGATTGGGTCGCGAAAGGTATGGGTATCTCGCGCTCGAGGCAGAATTCAGCGGCCGCCTCGCCGGCCATGAGCATGGCATCCATCACCAGAGCGCGGCTACGCAGTCTGGGCAGCTGGCGAATGGTCACCTCATCGCCCCTCACGCGCACGCTGACCTCAGGCAGATCGATGCGGGCGGCGTTCTGCGCCGAGCGACGCGCCCGATAGCGTTCGGTCAGAACGTTCAGCCGAGCGAAAGGAGGCTCCGCGAGTCGCCGCTCTGCGCTCTCGTAGGTCAATCGTTCAACCTGCACGAGCGTGGACCGAATGTCGATGTCGCTCAGCTCGCCGCCCTCCGTGCAACGAAAGCCGAATGACAGGGCCGGAGAGACGGGTTGCAGTCCGAGTCCCAGACGCTCTGTTACAGCCTCGGGCAGCATGTTGACTGTCCGCTCCGGAAGGTATTGGTTAGAACCCCGCGCGCGGGCCTCGAGATCGATGCGACTATTGGGCGTCACCAAGGCGGCAACGTCCGCAACGTGCACCCAGATTCGGTCACCGTCCAAGCTCAAGGCGTCGTCTGGATCCTGATTACCTTCATCATCGATGGCGTAGGCGGGCAGATGTGTCAGGTCAAGTCGTCCTTCATCCGGGAGATCCTGCACCGGCAGGTCGGGAGCCACCATCGGCAGCTGGTTTCGTCCCGGGTAGGGATTGTAGTCCGGCGGCCAGTAGCCGACGTCGATCAGGGCGCGGTGCGCGTTCTGCGACGTCTCCTGATAACCCAAAGCCCGGAGGATGCGACTGCCGGTGGTCTCACCGAGCGCCAGACGTACAATCTCTCCGAGACGATCTGCATCCTGCGGCTCGGGCCGCGCCTGCTTCGTCCTTTCGAGAAATTCCTCCCAGTCGCGCGCGGCAGCGATCTTGGCCGCCCGCTCGGCCTGATCTTTCTCGACCTCCTCGCGGGTGCGGACGCGCACCGCCTCCGGGATACCCTCGAAGTAGAGGCCCTCCGCTATCAGCTGCCAGGTGGCCCAGGCCGTCGCCGGGGAATCCTCGTCGAACATGAGCTCGGCGAGCTCTCCCAGGCTCGTCTCACTCCCCTCCAGGAGCTCCCAGGCCGCGGCGAGCTCACCCTCCCGCGGGTTGAGATCGGCAAGGCTTTTCAGCGGTCCCGGGTGCAGCAACCGAACATCCTTCGCTCGCACGCGCTTGATTTGTCCGCCCTCGAGCTCAATTTCGATTTTCTCGCCGAGCGTGAGAACACGCGCCGGCCGGATCTTGTAGAGCACCAGGCTGTCCGGCCGCAGGGCGGCGTGATTATGTACCAAAACGCCGAAACCTCCTTCTCATCATGCAAAACCCCTCGGGTTCGATTATAGGGGGGTCGGGTATCATACCCTGTCGTACAATATGGGACCGCAGCTGATGCGGCGAATTAGACCCCTTGAGTTAAAGAGATTCCTGACACTATGAACAGTCGCTGGAAAGACTTCCTCGAGTCCCGGTCCGCCCAGATCGACGATAACGGTAACCTACTGTTCCCGGATGTCCCGTTGGAGGCCGACTGCGCCCTGATGGATCTCTCCAAGCTTGGTCTTGTCGCTGTATCTGGCCCTGAGGCGAATCACTTTCTCCAAGGGCAGGTCACGAACGACGTCAGACAACTCTCGGCTACGGTCAGCCAGATTGGAAGTCATTGCAGCCCGAAAGGACGGATGCTGGCGAGCTTTCGAGCCTTCAAAGTCGACGATGTCGTCTACCTTCAGCTTCCGCGCACGAACGTCGAAGCCTTGATACAAAGGCTGCGCCTGTACCTTCTGCGCACCAAAGCCGCTGTGGAGGACGCGAGCGATCGGCTCGCCGCTGTCGCGATCGCCGGCGACTGCGCTCCGTCCCTGCTGGCGTCGCGCACCGAGGTGATCCCGACCCACGACAATGAAATGATTCAGGCCGGCGATCTGATCGCCATTCGAATCCCGGGGCCAACCCCCAGGTACCAAATACTGAGCCCCACGCCCGCGATGGAGGCCACCTGGGACGCCTTGGCAGCAACCGCAACCGTCGTCCATCCCGATTACTGGTCCCTGCTGGACATCCGCGCCGGCATACCAACCGTCTACCCACAAACGAGCGACGCGTTCGTGCCCCAAATGGCCAACCTGCAGCTTCTCGACGGCGTCAGCTTCAAGAAAGGGTGCTACACGGGCCAGGAAGTGGTGGCCCGCATGCAATATCTGGGGAGGCTCAAGCGCCGTATGTACCGCGCACAGATCAGTACAGACGACCCGCCCTCTCCCGGCGATGCGCTCCACAGTCCTCGCAGCAGCTCCGAGCAGGCCACGGGCAGAGTGGTGGATGCTTGTGCCAATCGCAACGGCGATTACGAGCTACTGGTCGTGGTCGAGATCGAGGCAGCGCAAAACGGCGACGTCCGGCTCGGAGGCCCTGATGGCCCACTGCTGTCGTTCGGCGATCCACCATACGGATTTCCGGCGGAGGCCTGACGAGCCGTTCCTTGCGCTGCTGAAATACTTGGTGATTCGGCAGGATCATCGTTCGTCATGTAGTAAACTGTCGTTGGGAGTCGGCCGGGCAGCCGCTCCCGCGGTGTCACCGCGGGGGAGGAAAGTCCGGGCTCCACAGGGCAGGGTGCCAGGTAACGCCTGGGGGGCGCGAGCCCACGGAAAGTGCCACAGAAAATATACCGCCTAAGCCCGCTTGCGGCGGGCCGGTAAGGGTGAAATGGTGCGGCAAGAGCGCACCGCACCGGCGGTAACGCCGGTGGCAGGGTAAACCCCACCCGGAGCAAGACCAAATAGGGGAACAGGCGGCTTCGATCCGCGACGTGCGGCCCGCACGCGTTCCCGGGTAGGTCGCTCGAGGTGTACGGCGACGTGCATCCCAGATGAATGGCTGCCCACGACAGAACCCGGCTTACAGGCCGACTCCCATTTCTCTTCCCGCTCATCGCGCCAGTTGCGTATCCGCAACTGGCGTTTCTTCATGTATTGCTCTAGATTTAACGCGCATCATTATGAAATATTGGTGATTTCATCTTTTCATTAACACGTTGAAAGAGGTCGCTTAAGTCCCTGACCGACAAGAAAAAAACCACATTTGCGCCTTGACTGGTGGAGTATTGTTGCCTACCATGCCCAGGAAGTGGGGAGAAGTGGGGCAAAAGGGAATATCCACCGAGTGGGAGGATCAGGATTGTTCCGGGGCGTGTCCTTTCTCAACCTGGATGCCAAAGGCAGAATCGCGATACCTGCGCGGTATCGCGAGCGTTTGCAGTCCAGTTGCGACTCCCGTCTGGTCATAACGGTCGACCGGGACCGCTGTCTGTTGGTTTATCCCGAGCCCACTTGGATCGAGATCGAGCGCAAGCTCGATCAGCTGCCGTCGTTTAACGAGCAATCGCGCATGCTGCAGCGGCTTTACATCGGCCACGCCCAGGAAGTCGACATGGACAGTCAGGGACGCGTGCTCCTGCCGCCGGCACTGCGCAGCTTTGCTTCCTTGGACAAGCGCGTCGCTCTGGTAGGACAGGGCAAGAAATTCGAGTTGTGGGACGAAGAAACCTGGAACGGCAACTGCAACGATTGGCTGAACAAGGCAGATCTATCGCAGGTGGAGTCCAGCCCCGATATCGCGACCTTGAATATCTAATGGCGTAATGACCGACGCGCCGCATACGCCGGTATTGTTGGAGGAAAGCTTGGCGGCATTGGCAATCAATCCCGACGGAATCTACGTCGACGGCACCTTCGGGCGCGGCGGGCATGCCCGCGGGCTGCTGGCTAAGCTGAGCGCCGAGGGGAGCCTGTTGGCGCTGGATCGCGATCCCCAAGCCGTGGCCGTCGGCACCGTGCTGGAGCACAGCGATCCCAGATTCAGAATTGAGCACGCCCCCCTGTCTTTGATGGAGGAGGTAGCTCGACGCCGTGGGCTTTTCGGTCGAGTGAACGGACTGCTCCTGGACCTGGGGGTCTCCTCGCCCCAGCTCGACGAGCCGGGCCGCGGCTTTAGCTTCTCCGCCGACGGACCGCTGGATATGCGCATGGATACAAGCGGCGGACGAACTGCCGCTCAGTGGCTCGCCCAGGCGAAGCCGGAGGAGATTGCTCGCATACTGCGCGACTACGGCGAGGAGCGATTCGCCAAGCGCATAGCCCGCGCGATCGTACGCGCCCGGGAGGAGAGGCCTGTATGTTCGACCCGCGCCTTGGCGCAAATAGTCGCCTCCGCCGTTCCCAGCAGGGAGACGGGAAAGCATCCGGCAACCCGAACCTTTCAGGCGATCCGTATCCACATTAACAACGAGCTCGAAGAGCTTCGCGCCTGTCTTGCCTGTGCCTGCGGTCTGCTGGCCGCTGGTGGCCGACTGGTTGTCATCAGCTTCCACTCTCTGGAGGACCGCATCGTCAAACGCGTCATCCGCGACCAAGCTCGCGGTGACCAGTTACCCCGTGGCGTACCTATGATGGCGCAGGAAGCAAACCCTCGCTTGCGACCGGTCGGCAAACCGATGCGCCCCTCGGGCGCGGAGTTAGCGGCAAACCCCCGCGCGCGTAGCGCCTTGATGCGGGTGGCGGAGCGGCTCACATGATGCGCCGTGATTTTTGGTTTTTGCTCTTGCTCGTCGGCGGTATCGTGGCCACGGGAATCGGAGTCGTATATACAAAGTACTTGAGCCGAATCGAGTTCGTGGAGCTCCAGGCCCTGCGCGCCGAGCGCCAAGGTCTGGAGGTACGCTGGGGACAGCTGCGAATCGAGGAGGCGGCGCTGACGACCCATCCCCGTGTCGAGGCCAAAGCACGCGAGCTGCTCGGAATGCGCCTCCCCCAAAGTCAGGACGTGCGGGTGATCGATGGAGGCCGTGATGGCCACTAGAGACCAACGCCGCAAGCGTATCGAGCGTGTCGAGCGCTTGGGCGCGGGACCCAATTTCAGTGTGCGACGCCGGGCGTTGATCAGCGCCCTTGGCGTACTGCTGTTCGCCATCATCTGGAGCGCCTTCGACCGCCAGGTAATGGACAGGGATTTCCTTCGCAACGAG
>JAJDOL010000295.1 GCA_022340195.1 Chromatiaceae bacterium | reverse complement strand
AACAGCAGTGAGGCATTTTCCCGCTCCCGCTCGGTGTCTCTTGTGGTCTGCAGCGCCTTGCCGCCAACCTCGGCGAACAGGGTCCGGGCCCCCTCGCCCGGCCGGAGCAGCGGACCGGCCTCGCCGAAGGGCCGGACGTAGCACTCCATGACCAACCCCTCGCCGGCCGGCCGCAGATGGACATGGGGCGTTGGATCCGCCACCACCGTTCCCGCCTCGGCACCGCCGTCGGCACCGACCTCGGAATGGACCGTGAGCAGCGGAGCGATGGCGGCGACG
This sequence comes from Chromatiaceae bacterium, assembly GCA_022340195.1. Taxonomy (GTDB): domain Bacteria; phylum Pseudomonadota; class Gammaproteobacteria; order Chromatiales; family Chromatiaceae; genus Thiosymbion. The sequence continues at coordinate 4,724 of JAJDOL010000295.1, read as the reverse complement.
CTCTCCAACACCTGCTCCTTCGCCTTCAGGGGAACGGCGATGCCTTGCTGGCCCAGGATGTCGGCAATACGCCGGTGTTGAGCGCTAAAGGCAACCAGACGCAGACGCCCCTTTCCCTCTCGCTGTGGAATCAGGTTACGCTCGGGATGTGGGAAGGGCACAAGCCGCAGCTCCAGCTTGCCCTTGCGGCGCGAGACCTCGAGCACCGGTTCGACCCGGGTCAGCTCCACGGGGTGCTCGGGATCGTCGGCCCAGAACAGCAACGGGTGTCCTATCGCCTCCAGCAGCGCCTGATCGCCGTCCAGACTGTATTGGTTCCTCGGATAGTGTCCGTAGTATTCGTACACCGTCTCCGCTTCGATCTGCCCGCAGATCCGGCGGTCCTGCGGCGTCAGGTAGTCGAACGCGTCTTGCTGCTGATACAGGCGCTCCAGCGATACCGGCCGACCCTTGGTCCAGCCGCCCCGCTTGGTGCGTTTCTGCTCCCTGGGCTCGAGGCTGCAGTCATGGTCGCCGCAATACAGGCGCCAGACCATGCGAAGATCCGACTCCGTGGCGGCGGCGGCGTCCGCCCCACCTTCGCGCACACCCTTCAAGGCCCGCAAGGTCCGCTCCCAGGGCGCCTCCGGGCGGAACAGGTCCGTGATCGGTCGAAATGTCTCCGCCTGTTGCTTTTCGCCGGCGATCTCCGTACAAAGGTCCCTTGTCCCCTTCTTGCGGAGCAGCAGGGCCGCCTCGCGCGCGTACCACGCCAGGCCCGCCTCGTGGGCGGTGTTGCAATATTTGGTGAGCCGGGCCAGCTGGCGCGGGCGGTGCATCTCACCCAGCCAGTGCAGGGCCAGGCCGCGGAACAGATCGAGCCACGGCTCGATGGCCAGGGAATCTCGGCGCAGCCAAATGCTTTGCTCAGCCCTCATCTCCCCGGCCAGGATCGACAGCAGATCCCCCAACAGGCGAAAAACCGGCTCGAAAGGATCATGCGCCGTCGCCTTCGCCGCGATGAGCACTTGTTTTTGCGCCAGCTCGCGATGGGACAGGTCGCCGCTGCGCTGCAAGGCTAGCAGGAAACAGACGCCGGCGAGACCGGGGATATGGATGTTGCGCTTCCGGCTTCTCCTTCGCGCGGCCTTTGTCGCCGCCTCGAACTGAGCGATGGCATCCTCGTGGCGGCCCTGAATGAAGCGCGCCCAACCCAGCAGCGACAGGCTGTGAGGGGAGTCGTCCGGCAGCAATGCTTCGGCGTTCCCGGGCTCGCCTCGGTAGAGCCATTGCTCGGCCAGGAACAAGGCCACATCGGGATGCGGAGGATGGGCGCCGAAGTAATCCACCATCAAGCGCCAGGCATCCCGGGAGCCACGAAGATAGGCAGCGGCTTCGCTCAGTAGAAAAGCAAGCGCCTGGAAGCGCAAGGCCGGCGACAGCGCGTCGAACCATTGGCGGTCGAAGGGATGGGTGCAGATCCGCACCAGGCTCTTCGTCAGGCCGTAATCCCGCAATTGAAAGGGCGCGCCGTCGAGCCCCAACTGTTTGAGGACCGCGCGGTCGTTGCTGCGGTAAAGATCAAGGCGCAGCTTGCGCACCTGTACCGGACCCTCTTCCCGGTGCCGTACGGCATATTGCTCCCCGAGGGGCACAACGGCTTCCGCCGCCATGGCAAACTGCCCGAAGACGCCCGCCGCAACCGCCTCCCGCGTCAGCACCTCCACGACATCCGGATGGCACTGCAGGAGGCCTTTTTCATGAGTGATCAGGCCGTCGGCGAGTAAGCGCTCGCGCAAGGGCTTGGCCATGATCTCGGACAGGCGTGCTCCGTCGGGGGTGCGCCATTCGAGATGGTCGAGAATGCGCTGTAGGGTGGTCTGGTTGATCGGTTGATAGACAATCGACAACACCTGCAGAATGGCCTTCTCGGCTCGCGGATAGCGCTCGTAGGCATCGATGAGCAGGGTGTTCGCCGGCACGCCCAAGACCGGCTCGCAGCGATCTTCGTGAGTCATTTTCTTTGGAATCGACGAAAACAAGTTACCAGGATTGCGCAGGATTTTCGTCCGCCTGCAAGGCGCGTAAAGGGGCGCATAGCAAGCTATGTAACACTTTGTGCAACACGGCAGGCGGGCGAAAAGGCAAGCAAGCCGGCAACTTTTTTGGGAGCAATTGCCTTAGCCTGCCGGGAAGATGTAACCCAGCTTGCGCAGCCCATCGCGAAACCCCTTCTCCTCCTTCTCGGGGACGACCAGCAGCTTGGCCCCGGCCTGTAGGCAGTGCTCACGGGTTGCCGGATCGCTGATGAGCAACCGCACGAGTCCAGCGTCGGAACAGTGCAGCAGACGCGCGCTCCCCCCATCCCGCAACGCAGCCTTCCGGTTCAGGATCTCGGCGAAGAAATCAGCCGTTGTCGATCCCAACGGACGTTCTGAACGTTGCTCGAGGAATCGCAGAAACACCCCCGGGTCTTGACCCTGTTCCATCGCCCCCAGGACGGATTCCGCAGTGAGCATCCAAGTCTGCTCCGCGGTCCGCTCGGCATACCGGTCCAGCAGCAGCAGCTCGCCGGGCTCGGCGACCCGGATCAAATGGATGTGCAGGTCCTCGCTCACCGTCAACAAGGGATCCTCGGGGGCCTCCGCCGGCCGATATTCGTCATGGAGATCGAGGCACCAAGCGCCTAGGGGATTCAGGCGGAAAAAGAGCAGGCCGTCGTAACGGCTGAAAAAACTCAGGTCGTCGGTCCCCCAGAGGCCCCGGTAATCGTCCCGCATCCCGTAGGGCAGGACATAGGCCACGTCGATCATCCCCAGGGTGGCGAGGTACTCGAACAGATAGACCAGGATGTATCGGCCCTGCAGGATCTCGAATCCGTGGTATCCGCTGTAGCCGAGTGAGCCGTAGTTGCTGTCGGCCACGTAAAGCTTCCAGTAGTCGTGGGCCACTTCGAAGTCGTGGCCCTGCGCTTGCATGTAACGAAATAGCTCATCCACATGCATCCACTTGCCCAGCGGGCAGCTCTCCAGCGCCTCTTCGATAACTGCCCGCCGTTCCGCTGCGGCCGTCATACGCCGCCCCTTGCCGGTTTGGCCCTTGACCACCTGAATTCGGCGGAATTCGTCTAACATCCCCTTGTCCCGCCAGCGGCCGTAGACCTCTTTCACGGTTTCCGCGAAAGGGGCGCGCAGGGCGGTCTTGCCCTTGCGGGTCAAGTCCAGCTTCTTCCCGTTTCGCTTCGCCAGTCCGCCGGTCTGAAGCAACAAAGGCCAGGCATAGGGGCGAATGGGACGGAGCGTTCCAGTATCCCATTTTCTCAGGCCCGATTCATCTTCCTCGGAGTAGAAGTCACCGCCCATGAGGACCGCCTCGATCTTGCGCAGCGAGGCGGCCGTCGCCAAGCCGGTCTTGTCGCTGACTCCGACCTGCCCGCTGTCCACCAGATGCAGGAGGGCAGGCAGGTCGTGACGGACGACTATCTCCATCGCCACCTTTCTGACGCGATAGAGCGAAGAGGCGGGATCCTGAGGATACGCTTGACCGTCGGGGGGGCAGGCGTCTGGAATGTCCTCGTCCGCCGTCGTTTCCAGGATATCGGGCTCGGGTTCGGGCACGAATGCCTTCAGGTTGTCGCAAAGCTCCCCGGGGACCCTGCCGCTAAAGAAAAAGAGAGACAGCGTGCTGTCTGCCCGTTTGGATTGTTTCGATCCGCTCGTTCCTCCCGCCCTGAATAGCGCGGGGATATCCGAGTACTTGTTGGAAAAGCGAACCGGATCGAACCGCCCGTTCCAGTTGTGCACGGCTTCGGCCACAGCGTATCGATCGACTGATTCCAGTTTTTCCCAATAGTCCCGCAGCTGCGGCGAAAGCAGATGCCTCCGAAGTAGGGCAATGATGTCGGCCTTACGTGTCGGGCGCTCTTGCGTATCGAGCAAGGCCAGGCGTGGTTTCAGCTGGTCGACAGTCAGGGATGAAAGCAATTCGTCGAACATCGTTTGCCGAGTTTTCTTCGCTTGAGGATATATCGAGAAAGCACGCCGGCGGCGCCCGTGTCGTGCAGCTGGACGCGGCAGGGGCATTCGAACGTCACGACTTGACGGGATAGGCGCTCCCGATAAGTGGGGAGGATAGCCCACCCTGGGCCTGAGCTCGGCTGTAGCCTTCCCCACTTATGATAACAGCCGTTACGGCCGCTCCGGGAAGCTAGCCGCTGGTGCTGCGGTAGGTCTGCCTGAGCGCCGCGGCCGGTGAGGCTTCATAAGGTACGGAGTAGTCGGGCTCGATGAGGGTTTCTGCGCCCGGTGGGATGCAGAGGTTTCGCCAGTAGCGCTCCAGGCGCCAGTCGGCGGTGAAGCCGTGGGCGTTTCTGACTTGGCCGTAGGGGGCCCGTTGGTTGGGTGTTTGTCCGTTCCAGTGGGACCAGGGGATGCCGTATTGGTCACCGCCTTGGGATACGAGGCGGTTGAGGAGTCGTTCGGGGACTCTTTGTGTGGTGGGCCTCGAAGAGGCGTTTATGCTTGAGGCGCCCAGCTACGTTTCTTTTTGGGGTCACGGGAAAGGGGCCCGGGAAAGGTCCGGGAAAGGGGTCGGAGCCATTTAACGACTGAAACTACCGGAACGAGCAGGATAACCAGCCATTTAAAGGGCTCTGACCCCTTATCCCTCTATTTAAAGGGCTCTGACCCCTTATCCCTCTGACCCCTTATCCCTCGGGATAACCAGCCATTTAAAGGGCTCTGACC
>JAJDOL010000242.1 GCA_022340195.1 Chromatiaceae bacterium | reverse complement strand
CCGACGATCGACCTGAAGCTAATCGAGATCGCCCACCGGCTGCTTATCGCTCGCTATCGACAGAACCGTCACGAGATCGGAGCCGCCCTGCGTACCCGAAGCGGGCGAGTGTTCGCGGCGGTAAATGTGGACACGCGGCTGCGACGCATGGGGGTTTGTGCAGAGGTGATCGCCATCGGAATGGCGGCAGCGGCGGGGGACACGGAGATCGAGGTAATTGTCGCTGTGAACAGGGAAGGGCGTGTCGTATCGCCCTGCGGTGCTTGTCGGGAGATGATTGCTGATTACGCCCCAGAAGCAGGTGTGATCGTACCTGGAGGGATGAGGCCGGAGGAGGTTCCGGTCTCCGCGCTGCTACCTTTGCGCTACCGTAAGGATGGGCTGGCTCAGTAGCGCAAGATGCTCGAGCGACCACCCGAAAACTTGAAAACGCAACTTAAGTATATTAGCGTAGTCTTATTTATTGTTCATCACTCGGGGACAAGACTATGCTGACCTGCAAACGGATGCGGACCTCCGTGATTTTGTCCGCGTTTCTTCTCGTGTTGGGCTTCGCGCTCGAAATTTTGGCTGAAGCAACGCTCCTGGCCGTGCCGGTGGGTTATCTGGCATTGCTTGTTGTGTTGGCCGCGGTCGCTCTCCTGGCCACTACCTTCCTTGTGAGTCTGCTTCCTGGGGCGTCAGAACGTCTCAAAGAGTGCACGCACTGAACCCACTGATTCGGCAGCTGGGCGCGTGCCGCACTGCCGGCGCTGTTTACGTGTATGGGGTCATTGGAAACAAGTCAGCGAGAGCGCGAATCGTCTGGACGCCTCCTTTCCCCCGCTCGGAGCACGGGCGACGCCAGCTGTCTAACTGCGCTCGCCCTGGTTTTCAACCCTGGCTCCTTTTCCCATTGCCTGTAGCACTTCCCCGGTAACAAGAGGGTCGACGGCCGAGATGTCGTGGAGAGACAAAACACCCATCACGTGCTCATCGCGATCCAGTACGAACAATCGTCGCACTTTTTTCCCTTCCATTGCGGCCGCAGCCTGGGAAACGTCGTCATCCTCATGACAACAGGTAAAATCGTGATTCATGACCTCCGAGACCGGCGTGGTTTTCGGGTCCTTTCCAGACGCGATGCCGCCCACGACGATGTCCCGGTCCGTGAGCACGCCGACGACGACGTCTTCCTCTACGACGGGGGTGAACCCAATCTTTTCGAGGACATCCTGTTTTAGATGTGTCTCCTTCACCAAGGCTTCTTCCACCACCGGGGCGCAACCGATGTTTTTGTCACGCAACTGGCGGGATGCCTGCTCCAACGTAGCCTCGGCGCGTACCGTATGGACCAGCTGGGTCATGATTTCTCTGACTTTCATTTCGATCTCCTAAAAGCTCAGCGCCTCGCCTCTCGCGACGATCTTTGCCGCGTCGAGGCAGAACTTGTACAGGCATGTCTCCTTTAAGTTTAGCAGGAGGTGCGTACAAAGCCCGGTCGGGCGTGGCGCGCGCACGCGGATGTGGCGGTGCGCACAGCGTATCCTCCTTTGGTAAATGCCGTCGCCGGATTGCAGACAATGCGGGTCCGGGACGGGTTTAAGCGCCGGGGATTGGAATGCGGGATCGGGCTGGGTGGGTGTCTTTTCTCTGTAGACCGCGGCTTCAAGGAGCACAAACCGTCTAGAGCCAGCCAGCAAGTACGCTGGATAATGCGCCGCGCAATCCGGACGCGACATCCCGGGTTGTGCCATGCTCCACCCGTGCTACTCGCTATTCCCTGTGCGGCTACGCGACGAATCATGCTCTTTTGGCGCGCTCAAGAAGCCAGTGCAGCAGTAGGCGACGCCGCTTCGGATCCGCGGCTCCGCCAGTACTTCGGGATCTCCGTGCGGTAGCGGCGCATCACCAAATTTGCGATGAGTCCGGTCCAGCCCGTCTGATGGGAAGCTCCCAGCCCCTGGCCGGTTTCGCCGTGGAAGTACTCGTAGAAGAGGTGCAGGTCCTTCCAATCGGGGTTCGACTGGAAGGGGCTGCGGGGTGGGTGGGACCGTATTCGACCGGTCTCGTCGCGCCGGTAGATGTCGACCAGGCGCTCGGAGATCAGAGTGGCGATCTCCTTCAGGGTCAGCTCCTGCCCGCCGAGGCATGGCACCGGTACCTTGTAGGTATTGCCGAGGAAGCGGTGATACTTCTCTAGGGCCTGTACGAGCAGGAAGTTGGTCGGCATCCAGATGGGGCCGCGCCAATTGGAGTTGCCGCCGAAAAGTGCCGAATTCGACTCGCCGGGCACGTACTCGATGATCGCCTCGCCTACGCCGGGGATGTGTCCCAAATCCCGGCGCGTGGCGTGCAGCTTGCTCACCCCGCGTACCCCGTAATCCGACAGAAATTCCTCTTCGTTGAGCAGGCGCTCGAGGATGCGCGCCAGCATCGAGTGGTCCGCCAAGGCCAGCAGATGCTCGCCCCGCGCGTTCTCCCAATCGGGGCAGACGCACACGAAGTTGCCCTGGAAGAATCCTCCTTTGTGGCTCTTGAGCAGTGCCGCGAAGCGCGGCGCCCCGGCCAAAAGGCGCTTGTCCACGACCTCGGCGGCGAACAGGGGAATCAGCCCGACCCAGGAGTAAACATCGACGCGATACCGGCCGCCGTCGGGGGTGATGATCAAATCCTTGAAGAAGCCGTCCTCGGCATCCCAGAGCGACATGTCCCCGTCGCCGTGTCCGGTGACGGCGTTGGCAATGGAGAGGAACTGCTCGTAGTAGAGATAGCGCAGATAGCTGTGGCTCGGAGTGGCGTCCAGGTAAAAGAAATACTCCTTGACGTCCTCGCGGTGATTGCCCTGGTTGCCGGTGAGGCCGAAGGCGCGCTCCTTTAGGATCGGGTCGCGTCCGTTCCAGAAGGCGAAGGCAGGGCACAGACGTTGCTGCTCGTCGCAGATGCCGCCCATGCCGTCCTCGTTCCAGCGGTAGGCGCGGGATCGGGCCTGGTCGTGGTCGAGGTACTCCCAAGCGGTGCCGTGCTCGCTGTAGTCCTCGCGCACCGTGCCCCAAGCGCGCTCGGCGAGATAGGGGCCCCAAAGGTGCCAGTCTTCCTTACCGGTGTGCTGATTCTCGAGCCGTTTCTGTTCCGCGTTCATCTGTTGCCTTGTCATCTCGGGACCTCCTGCAAGGGGTAACCAATTCGTAGAACATTGGGATGAGGAACGTACCCCAACGTCTATCGTTTGCGTCTGGTTCCGATGTTGGGCTCCGTACCTCAGCCCAACCTACCCTTGACCTTCATCGCAATTCTGACTCGTTAATCGCCACCAGGCCTCCAAGGTGCAGGCGACCGACCAGGCCTGCGCCGGTGCCCCCCGGGGGACGTGAGGCGCCGCACCATCGAAGATCTCGCTGACGGTGCCCAAACCGGTGTCACTCAGGTGCTCCCCGACGGGGGCGAGCAGGGCCAGCGCCGCCTCGGCGTCGCCATACACGCGGTAGACCGCCAGCGCGAAGTGGCCGAGCAGCCAACCCCACACAGGGCCTTGGTGATAGGCGCCGTCGCGCTCCCAGACCCCACCCGAATAGTGAGACCGGTAATCCGGGTGGGACGGTGCCAGGGAGCGCAGGCCGTAGGTGGTGTAGAGCTCGCGGGCGCACTCCCCGACGACCCGCGCCTGCTGCTCTGGGGACAGGGGGCTGTGGGGGAGACTCACGGCGAAGACCTGGTTGGGCCGCAGGGTCGGGTCGTCGCCCTGCGGACCGTCCAGCAGGTCGAACAGGCCGCCATCGGGCTTGACGAAGCGCTGGAAGGCTGCCTCGACCCGGTCCGCCAGACGGGCGTAGGTCGTTGTATCCTTGCCGAGCCTGGTTGCGAATTCCGCCATGCTGCGCAAGGCGTTGAGCCAAAGGGCGTTGATCTCCACCGGCTTGCCGATCCGGGGTGTGACCACCCAGTCGCCGACCTTGGCGTCCATCCAGGTGAGCTGCACGCACGCCTCGCCGGCTCGCAGCAGGTGGTCGTCGGGGTCGACCCCGATCCCGTAGCGGGTTCCGCGCAGGTGCCAGTCGACCATGGATTCGAGGGTCGGGAAGACCTGCTGCAGGGCTGCCATGTCGCTCGTAGCCTCCACATAGGCGCGCCAGGCCTCGAAGTACCAGAGCGCCGCATCCACCGTGTTGTAGTCGGGCGTCTCGCCGCCGCCGGGAAATACGTTCGGCAGCATCCCCTGGTCCACGAAGCGGGCGAAGGTCTCCAGGATATTGCGGGCGCTCTCCCGGCGCCCGGTGGCCAGCGTCAGGCCCGGGAGTGCGATCATGGTGTCGCGTCCCCAGTCGCCGAACCAGGGGTAGCCGGCGATGACGGACTCGCCCCGGGGGGCATCGGGCAGGGGACGGGCGAAGATGAAGCCGTCCGCGGCCAGGACCAGCCGGCGCACCCAGTCCGGCGCCTTGGCGTAGACGGGCACCGCACCCAACGCCTGCGCCTGAACCGCCTGGTCCCGTTCGAGGGCGCGGGCCATGGCGGCGGTCAGCTCCGGTTCCGGGTCGTCCTCCAGGCTGGCTGTCAGGCCGGTCCATACCCCGGGTTGCAGCGGCAGCTCCGCCTCGGCGATGCACAGATGGCTGTCGGTGGCGCCCAGGCCTCGCTCCCGTTCCACGGGCAGGTCGAAGCTCTCCACCCAGCTCTTCTCGGGATGCAGGCTGCCGGCCGGTATCCGTATGTGCAGGGTAAAGGCGTCGGGGACACGCATGCTCAGGTGCCTGTCCTCGACCTCGACTGCCGGGTCGAAATGTCCCACCCAGGCGCTGCCGTGGTGGTCGCGGGCGT
>JAJDOL010000265.1 GCA_022340195.1 Chromatiaceae bacterium | reverse complement strand
TAGGCGTCGGATTGGTTCGATATGTCGGTGCTGAAAGAATTGCAGCGGTTTCCGAATTGGAGGCGGGAGGTTTTCGCGATGCGGTCAGAAATCTCGAACCCCAATTCGCGCCTGCAAGTCCACGACGGGCCGCCTATTCCGAACGAGCCACAGCGATCGAGGAACGTCTAATGGACATCGCTACTTTTCTGAAGCTATTGATTCACAAAAGAGGATCGGATCTGTTTTTTAGTCACGGAGCGCGGCTTCACATTAAGGTTGATGGAGTCACTACCTCCCTCGGAAACAAGGTTTACCTCGGAGAAGAGATCCGCGAGGTGGCCTACGCGATGATGAGCGAGGAACAAATCCAGGAGTACGAGCGCACTTGGGAGTGTAATCTGGGATTGAGCCTTCAGGACATCGGGCGCTTCCGTGTTAATATTTTTCGCCAGCGGGGCGAGCCGGCCATCGTCGTCCGCTACGTCAAGGATGTGATCCCTTCCATCGAGGAGCTCAATCTGCCTCAGGTCCTCAAGCAGTTGGTCATGGAGCCGCGTGGCTTGATTTTGGTCGTTGGCGGGACCGGATCGGGTAAGTCGACAACCCTGGCGTCGATGGTCGATTTCCGCAACCAGCGTACTCCGGGCCATATTCTTACGATCGAAGACCCGATCGAGTTTGTCCACGAGCATAAGCAGTCGGTCGTCAACCAGCGGGAGGTGGGATTGGATACCATGTCCTACGGTGCGGCCTTGAGGAACGCGTTGCGCGAGGCACCCGATGTCATCCTCATCGGTGAGATTCGCGATGCGGATACCATGCAGCACGCGATCGCCTACGCCGAGACAGGGCACCTTTGTCTCTCCACGCTTCACGCTAATAACGCCAACCAGGCCTTGGACCGGATAGTTAACTTCTTCCCGGACTCGGCGCACCGCCAAATTTTCCTTGATCTTTCTATCAACCTCAAAGCGGTCGTCTCTCTGCGTCTGATGCCTGCCCTGGACGGGGGCCGGATTCCGGCGGTCGAGATCATGATGCTGTCACGCTATGTAGCGGAGCTGATAAGCAAAGGCGAGATCCGAGACATCAAGGAGGCCATGGTTCGGAGCGAAATGCACGGAATGAAGACCTTCGACCAAGCCCTTTTCGATCTATATAGAACCGGACGCATCAGTCAGGAAGAAGCACTGGGTAACGCTGACTCGCGCAACGATTTGTCTCTGCGCATGCGTCTCGAAGCCGCGGGTGGTGCTTCCGCGGAAATCGAAGAAATCGTTATTGAAGGCGACGGCGTCATCGATATAGCAAGCGAGGCTATTGGCGGAAAATAATCAGCACCGCGGCTCGCCTGGTAAATCCCGTTTTTCAGGGTGCGAACTAGCCGAAGGTACGACGAGAAGGACAAATCCAGGCTCCGTGCCTTCCATGCCGACAGTTGCGAAGTCGCATAAGCACCCTGTTCTAATCCGTATTCGCTCGGGGCCTCCTACCGGCAGCCGGGCGAATAATCCGATTGTCGATCCATCACAGTACAACGCATACGCAAGGCCTTTTCTATGTCTCCTTTTACGGATCTGCGCAAGAGCCATCCGAGCTCGCGACTGTTCGATCAGCCCCCACTAACCATGGACGCCGAGGGACTGGCAAGTGACTTCAAGCACTACTATGCCCATACCCTGGGGAGGGATCGGGATTCGCGGTCCGCCTACTATCCTTACCAGGCTCTTGCCATTGTCATGCGCGACCGGCTCATGGAGCGTTGGAAGAGGACCCGTCACGCTCACGAGCAGTTCGACTGCAAGCGGACCTACTACCTTTCCCTCGAGTTTCTCATGGGCCGAGCCTTATGTAATGCCATGCTGAATTTGGGAATAAGCAACGAGGTGGAGCGCGGTCTCTACGACCTGGGGTTGCTGTTGGAGGAGCTCTCCGCCGTCGAGCCCGACGCTGGTCTGGGTAACGGCGGACTTGGACGTCTGGCCGCCTGTTTCCTTGATAGCTGCGCGGCGCTGCAGCTGCCGGTCAAGGGCTATGGTTTGCGCTACGAGTATGGCATGTTTCGCCAATTGCTCGAGAACGGCTTCCAGGTGGAAGAGCCCGATCACTGGTTGCGCGATGGCAACGCCTGGGAGCTGGAGCGCCCGGAATACACTCAGCGTATCCAGTTCGGGGGCCGTACCGAGCCTTACCAGGATGCCAACGGACGCACCATGATGCGATGGGTGGACACCCATGACGTATTGGCGGTGCCCTACGACATCCCGGTGCCCGGTTATCGGAACGACACGATCAACACCCTGCGTCTGTGGAAGTCGGCGGCTACCGACGAGTTCGACTTGGGCGAGTTCAACGCCGGAAGCTACCCCGAGTCGGTCGCGGGCAAGAACGATGCCGAGCACATCACTATGGTGCTCTATCCCAATGACGCCAACGAGAACGGCAAGGAGCTGCGGTTGCGCCAGCAGTACTTCCTCGCCAGTGCCAGCCTCAAGGATGTTTTGCGCGAATGGATAAGGTTGGTCGGGCGAGATTTCAGTCGCTTTGCCGAACGTAACTGCTTCCAGCTCAACGACACCCATCCGGCCGTCTCCGTCGCCGAGCTCATGCGTCTGCTTGTCGATCAGCATCAGCTGGAATGGGACCAGGCCTGGTCGATTACCACTGCCACCATGGCCTACACCAACCACACCTTGCTGCCGGAGGCGCTTGAACGCTGGCCGGTGCGTCTATTCGAACAGCTCTTGCCGCGACTGCTGGAGATCATCTACGAGATCAATGCCCGTTTCCTGTCGGAGGTGGCCACCCGCTGGCCCGGTGACATGGACCGCCAAGCGCGCATGTCTTTGATCGAGGAGGGAGACGATCCCCAGATACGCATGGCCTATCTGGCAATCGTGGGCAGCTTCTCCGTCAACGGAGTGGCAGAGCTGCACTCCAGGCTCCTCACCAATGGGCTTTTTCGGGACTTCTACGAGCTGTGGCCGCGCAAGTTCAACAACAAGACCAATGGTGTGACGCCGCGGCGCTGGCTTGCTCTGTGCAATCCGGGGCTGAAGGATCTGCTTTACCAGACCATCGGCAAGCGATGGGTGCGCGATTTGACTCAGCTCGAGCGGTTGGTGCCCCATGCCGATGACGCCGCGTTCCGCGAGTCTTGGCGTGGTATCAAGCAAGCGAATAAGGAGCAGCTTGCCCATCTCGTGGCCCGAGATTGCCGAGTGACCTTCGACCCGGATGCCATGTTTGACGTTCAAGTCAAGCGCATTCACGAGTACAAGCGCCAGCTCCTCAACATCCTGCACGTTATCCACCTCTACAATCGTATCAAGCGCGGTGACATTCGAGACTGGACCCCGCGCAATGTGCTTATAGGGGGCAAGGCGGCACCTGGCTATGCCATGGCCAAGCTGATCATCAAGCTGATCAATAACGTGGCCCATGTAGTCAACGCGGATCCCGAGACCGAGCATCTTCTCCGGGTCGCCTTTATCCCCGACTATCGCGTCTCTGTCATGGAGGTCGTGGCGCCGGGGACCGATCTCTCGGAGCAGATATCGACGGCCGGAAAGGAGGCATCCGGTACCGGTAACATGAAATTCATGATGAACGGCGCCGTGACCATAGGTACCTTGGATGGGGCGAACATCGAGATTCGCGAGCAGGTGGGTGACGAGAGCTTCTTCCTTTTCGGGCTCACGGCCGATGAGGTGCAGGCGAGGCGCGGAAACTACGATCCCGAGGCGATCGTAGCGGGCGACACCGCGCTGTTGGAGGTCATCAGCCTGCTGCAGGCGGGCCACTTCAGCCAGTTCGAGCCCGGGATCTTCGATCCTATCGTGGATGCCATCCGCAGCCCCCGGGACCCCTGGATGACCGCGGCGGATTTCGACAGCTACCGCATGGCTCAGGAGCGTGCAGCCGCGGCTTACGCGGATCGGGACCTCTGGACGCGCATGAGCATTTTGAATACAGCGCACAGCGGGCGCTTCTCCTCCGACCGTACCATTGCCGAGTACAACCGGGATATCTGGAAGCTGGACCCGGTGGCCCCCGAACCGCTCGACTGACGTCGATGAGTTACGCCGTTCGCCCTTCGCCGGGCGGGGCATTTTTGTTTGTGCGTCCGGTAGTCCGCTCTCTCTTGGCGGTGCAAGTTCTTCTACAGCAGGGTCCGTTGCCATCTGTAGCAAACCCGACAGAGGTCGCTTGGTCTGCGCAAAAACTGAGCGATATCAGAGACGCTGGCGTTCTGATGACCTAGGCACGCGTCTTGCTCATGAGCGGTCAGGTGCTAGGTCATTTGGACAAGATCAACCAGAAGGAGCTGGAGCAGACGATCGTCGATGACCGGCCGAGCGAGTCGCCCCGGCATGTCAGATGATCGTCGGTTAGACGCGCGAAACCTCGAGGTGATGAAGCGCACCTTGGTGTATACAAAAGGCAGTTTAGAGGGGAGACGTATGATCGAGCCACAGTTTTTCGAGTATGCACGTCAGTGCACCGTGTTGCCTCACGATATAGAGACCCATGCAGACAGACCTGCGGAGACGATAGACGTCAGTACACAACATCTGGCCCTCGTCGCGCGCAAGACTGTGTCAAACGGCATCGGTACCATTTACTGCAAGGATCTTTACTTCATCGAGAAGATCACTGCAAATGGTACCGGCGTGAAGGCACAGGTAAATGGTGTACCCGGCGAGTGGGCTCTCAATTGCTTTATGCTCCCCAGGTAACAAGGATTCCGCGCTACCCCCGCCCAGTGCCGTGGGCATCGCCGTGGCACGCCGGAGGATCGTCTTGCATCCGGCCCAGCGGACCATGGGGTGAGGCGAGTCTGGTGACGCCCACGCACTCGTCCACCCAGCGCCGGCCGAGACGTTCCACCTCCCGATAGAAAGGAACCCAGAACCCGGAAACGGCGCTGATGATCAGCGCTACCCCACCGGTCAGGGGGAGAAACGGGGATTTACCGGGTTTTCCTGCCGTTGCGGATGTCCATCCGCTGCACGGGCATCGGCCCGATCGCCGCCTCAGAGCTTGCGAAAAAATCGGAGACCGTAGCGAGGGCGTCCCTGAGCGTTCGTGATAAGGCGCCGTACGTGAAAATGGGCGGAGTTTAGTGGACTAAATGACCCCCATTTTCGCGTACGGCAACGCAGTCACGGATGTTCAGGGACGTCCG
>JAJDOL010000181.1 GCA_022340195.1 Chromatiaceae bacterium | reverse complement strand
CCATCGGTTTCCTGTGGATTCGCAAAACTCGAACAGTACAGCCAATATAATCGAATTTTCTTGGCCAACAAACCCGCCTAGCATGCCGTCTCCAGAAGCAACGACCGAATTGCGGCGGAGGACCCATGCAGATCGACATCGAGGCTCGCGATTTCCCCCTGACCCAGGCCCTGCGCAGTCATGCCGAGCGGCGGCTGCGTTCCGCCCTGACCTGCTGTGGCGAGCACATTCGCCGGGTCGCCATGCGGCTATCCGACGTCAACGACCCGCGCGGCGGCGCGGACAAGCGATGCCGCCTGCAGGTGGTGCTGGCCGGTCTGCCCGATGTGGTGGTCGAAGACACCCAGGCCGATCTGTACGTCGCTATCGACCGAGCGACCGATCGCGCCGGACGTACCCTGGTGCGCAAGATCGACCGTCGGCAAGCCCTGCTCAGGCGGAACGACCCGCTCATTTTGGATTGAGGCTTCCTCGGCCCAATCAACCAATCAGCCAGACAGAGATATTTAAGCCATGATCAATCCGATAGCCATCACTGCGCGCCGCAGCCAGACAGCCACGCTCGCCACCAACAGGGTGGTTCGCAACACCTATATGCTGCTGTCCATGACCCTGCTGTTCAGCGCGCTGACAGCCGGGGTTTCGACGGCGCTGAAGCTGCCCCATCCGGGGCTGCTGCTCACGCTCGGCGGCTATTTTGGCCTGCTGTTCGCCACCGCGAAGTTCCGTGACCGCGCCTTGGGACTGGCCTTCGTGTTCGCCCTGACCGGCTTTATGGGCTACACCCTGGGGCCGATCCTGAACGCCTATCTTGCCTTGCCCAACGGCGGCCAGGTCGTGATGACGGCCATGGGCGCCACCGGTGCCATTTTCCTGGGCCTATCCGGTTACGCACTGACCAGCCGCAAGGACTTCAGCTTCATGGGCGGCTTCCTGATGGTGGGTATCCTGGTCGCCTTCCTGGTCGGGCTCGGTGCCCTGTTCTTCGAGATGCCGGGCCTGTCGCTGGCGGTCTCGGCGATGTTCGTACTGCTGATGGCCGGACTCATCCTGTACGAGACCAGCAACATCATCCACGGCGGTGAGACCAACTACATCATGGCCACCGTCACCCTGTACGTTTCCATCTTCAACCTGTTCACCAGCCTGCTGCACCTGCTGGGTTTCATGAGCGGTGATGAGTGAGGTCTCGTTCGAGCGCAAGAGGATACCGCTATGACACATCTGACCACCCTCGCCGAGCTCAAACGGCACATCACCCTGCTGGCCAGCGCGGAAGAGACGGGCGCACCGGTAGTTAGCGCCTATCTCAACCTGGAAAACGGCGAGACCGGCTGGCGCGAAGCACTAGACGAGCGCGCGCATATTCTGCGGCGCGTTCTCAAGGGCGACGACCGCGCCGATTTCGAGGAGGTTCTGGCAAAGATCGAGGACTGGCTGACCACCGAACTGCTGACCGATGCCAAGGGGGCGGCCATCTTTGTGCGTGGCAGGTTCGGCGGCGCATTCATGCTACCGATGCAGTTTGCCGCCCCCCTGCCCAACTGGATAGCGCTCTATCCCACGCCCAACATCTATCACCTGGTAGAGCTCAAGGACATCTACCACCGCTACGTCATCTTGCTCGCCATGCCGGATTGGGCCAGCATCCTGGAGGTGAACCTGGGTGCGGCGACGACGCGGGCCTGGATCGACCGATCGGAGTTGCGCACGCGCGTGGGCTCGGAATGGACCCGCTCCCACTACCAGGTTCACCAGGCGCACCGCGGGGACCGGTTCGTACATGAAAAGATTGCGCTTCTGGAGCAACTGATGCACGCCGGAGGCCAAACCCACCTGATCCTGGCCGGCGATCCCGAGATCGCCGCTCGGGTCCGCGACGCCCTGCCCGACGACCTGCTCGATAAGCTGGTGGACGTGGTCCCGGCCGGCGAGCGCGATCGGCAGGCGGACGTGGTGATGGCGACCCTGTCCAGCTTCATTGAGCATGAAAAACGGGAGTCTCATTCGATTGTCGAGAGTCTCGTCCAGGGACTGCGCAGCCAGAACCTGGCGGTTGCGGGTACGGCGGATACCCTGGATGCGCTGCGTTGGGGGGAAGTGGATATGCTGGTCATGGACAGCGACTACCATCCCGATCCCGGCTGGCTGTGCACCGCCTGCCAAGCCCTCGGCATCGAGGTGCCCGAAACCCCCGTATGTCCGCAATGCGGCGAATCCGCCGTGCGGTCGATGAACGTCAGGGAGGCGCTGCTGCGTCTGGCCGGGCAACTGGAACGCCCGGTGGAAGTGGTGGAGCAGTCCGACGCGCTTATGTCTCTGGGGGGCGTCGGCTGTCTGCTGCGGTATGGCCCCGATTTTCGGAATAATGATCGGCCTCGATCAAGCCTCTGAGCACATGGTGCCAAGGGAGTGAAACTTTACGAATTCCTTTTCTTGAAGATACGACAGATCGAGGTCAGCCCGAATGCCGTTGGTCCAGATGAAAGACATGCTTCGCCACGCTCATGCGCACCGCTACGCCGCCGGCGCCTTCGACCTGGTGAGCCTCGACTTTCTCGAAGGCATTCTGGCCGCGGCCGAGCGCTGCCGTGCCCCGGTCATCCTGAGCCTGGCCGAGTCCCATTTCGCAAATTTCGACTTCGAGTTGTTGATGCCCGCCGTGGAGGCCGCCGCACGCCGCGCCGCGGTGCCGGTAGCGATCCATCTGGATCACGGTGCCAACCTGAAAAGCGCCGTAAGCGCCATCAACCGCGGCTGCAGTGGCGTCATGGTCGATGCCTCGGATCGACCTTTCGACGAAAACCTTCGCCTCACTCGGGAGGTCGTGGCCATGGCCCATGCCTGTGGCGTACCGGTGGAGGGCGAGCTGGGTTACGTGCCGGGGGTCGAGGGCGAGGATGCCGAGCGCCATCCCGGTGAGATCGCCTATACGACGGTCGAGCAGGCTAGGACCTATGTCGAGGAGACGGGCGTCGATTTCCTGGCGGTCTCCATCGGAACAGTACACGGACTCATGCGGGGCGAGCCAAAGCTCGATTATCTGCGCCTGCAGCAGATCAACGAGGCACTCGGGATCCCCCTAGTGATTCACGGCGGCACCGGCCTGTCCGACGACCAGTTCAGACACCTTATCGCAAACGGTGTGGCCAAGATCAACTACTACACCGCATTGGCCGACGCCGCCGGGAGCTCGATACGCGAGAACGTCGGCGAGAATCCCAATGGCGGCTATACGAGCCTGGTGCAAGGGGTGCGGAATGCGGTCGCCGAGGAGGTGGAACGTTGCATACGCCTAGGGGGCTCGGCCGGCCGCGCGGACGAGGTGCTGGCCGAGTGCGCGCCCTGGCTGCCGATCGAGCACCTGATTGTGTATAACGTGCTTGGTCTCGATACAGCGGGCGTGCAGGCGATGATGACCGAGGGCCGCCGGGCGCTGGGGGCCATCCCGGGCGTGCGCCAGGTGATTACCGGCGAGGCGGTGAAGGCGGACGCGGAATATCGTTACACCTGGCTGGTGCGCTTCTGCCACACGGCGGTGATCGACAGCTACCGCGACCATCCGGCGCATGTGGCCTTCGCCGACCAGCGCTTCCGACCGGTCGCCGGCAATCGGCTCACCATCGACTATCAGGAAATCGAAGCAGGCATCCAAAATCAAAGAGGTAAAGCATGAAACGGATCGCGGTCTTGAAAGCGGGAGACGGACGCTGATGGAGGTGGCTGTCCGGTCTTTCCCTGGGCAGCCCGCGCGAAAGGCTGCGCGCCTTCATCGAGCGGCCCGGTATTCAGCGGGCCATCATCACCCTGATCCTGATCAACGCGGCGCTACTTGGAATTGAGACCTTGCCTGCAGCCATGCAGGTAGCGGGGGATCCGATCAGGAAGCTGGATCAGGCGATCCTGACGATATTCGTGGTGGAGATCGCGACACGCATTTACGTCCACCGGCGCGCCTTTTGGCGCGATCCCTGGAGCCTCTTCGATTTTTCCGTGGTGGCCATCGCGCTGGTACCGGCCGCGGGTCCCTTCGACGTGCTACGCGCCCTAAGGGTGTTGCGGATACTGAGCCTGCTGACCATGGTGCCCACCATGCGCCGGGTAGTGGGGGCACAGCTGGCGGCGATTCCGGGATTGGGCTCCATCGCCCTGGTGCTGCTGATCCTCTACTATGTCTTTGCGGTTATCGCCACCAATCTGTTCGCCGCCGCTTATCCGGAATTTTTCGGCACTATTGGTCTCTCCCTCTACACCCTGTTCCAGATCATGACCCTGGAGAGCTGGTCCATGGGCATCGCTCGCCCGGTGATGGAGCACTTCCCCTACGCCTGGGCCTTCTTCATCCCCTTCATCCTGGTGGCCACCTTCACCATACTGAATCTGTTCATCGCCATCATCGTCAACGCCATGCAGAGCTACAGCGAGGCCGAGCATCAGGAGACGGTGCAGGCACTGCAGAAGACTCAGGACCACATCGAGGCGGACCTGCACGGGGAACTGCGCGCCCTGCGCGCGGAGATCGGCGAACTGAAACGAATGCTGGCGGATCGTGTGACCTGTGAGGCGGCGGACCGATGATCGGCAGCAGTGAGCTAACTGAATAACCGTTCGCCGCCTAACGCCTCTACCGGGATGCATGGCGGCGCAATCCGCGCGAGGCGGTCGCCGTAGCGCCCAGCGAGCCGGATCTGGCCAGAGGCAGTGACGACTCAGGCGACGCCCCTGCGGAAAACACCTCGGGACAGGCGCTCAGCAGCGCCAGGGTCATGGCCGCACAGGCGGATATCCCGAAGACACAGAACCGCCGTGGATCGACACCGCGATCAGGCCGCATGCGATCGATCATCTGACGGACCGACAATACCTCGCCGGCATCCCGGCCGGTGTCCGGCAACAGCGTAGAGCACACGATCGAGACAGGTAACCTGAGCGTCTGCTTTTTGCCAATTGCGGACGTAACAATAGCCCAACTCAACGAAAGCTCTCAGAGCCTCGCATCCAGCAGTCGCGGTGGTGGAGGAACCCGGAAGAGCTGGCGCGGATTATTCTGAGAAAATCCGGTGAGATAAAGCGAGTGACAATAGTCGGGGGCAATCCCGTGACCGTTTCGGCGGCCATACAACAGGCCCCCTCCACCGACCCCAATCCGGTCGTGAACTTGCTGGTCAACCCGGTGCCCACCGCTCATAACGAGAACGACAACGTCCTGACTATTTCAAACACCGATCAGGGCAATATCCAAGCCTATCCGGCTCTTTATACCGTGACAGCCAGCTATCGCGGCGCCACGCGTTCGGTCAGCGTTCGAATCGTCCCGCAGCTCTTGAACTCAACCGTGGTCCCGAACGATTACTTGTTCCGGGACGCCACGGGCCCCTATTTCTACAACCTCTCCG
>JAJDOL010000227.1 GCA_022340195.1 Chromatiaceae bacterium | reverse complement strand
GTTCACCCGCTTCGCGGCAAAGAAGGCGAGCCGCTGGGCGAGGTTCCCGGCGACCGTGGACGGGGCGTCGTCCCAGGTCAGCTCGGCGGCGGCCGGGTGACCGCCCAGGGCGGCCTCGACGAAGGCCTTGCGCTGCGCCACCAGGGACCAGACGGGCAGCGTCATCAGCAGGTCCCGCAGGACGGTCGCCCAGAGATCGGCGGCGGGTTGGTCGTCGAGCCTGTCCATATTTCGCTCCGTGCGGCGGCGGGTGGCGGGCGTCGGCTAGAGGATCGAGCATCCGAAGGCGTCGGCAAGCCGGCTCACCTTGATGCCGACCTGCGGGTTGAGGTACCAGTCGCGCGCCCGGACCTCGGCGAGGATACCGCAAATCGCGTGGCGTCCGTCGGGCAGCGGCACAGCGTCGAAATACCGTAGCTTTTGGACCAGGTTGCCGGCGACGGTGAAACCCTCGTCGTCCCAGATCAGATCCCGGATCGCGGGGTGATTGCCCAGGGCGGTCTCGACGAAGGCCTTGCGCTCCCGCACCAGGGACCAGGCTGGGATGGCCACCAGGAGGTCGCGCAGGACCAGACGCTGCCGGTCCCAAGTCCGGTCGCTGCTGGCAGGGGCGGGCGATGCGGAAGGTTCACCGTCTTCAGACCGTCCTGGCTTCGTCCCGGTAATGCCCCAAACCAGCCGGTCGAATGCGGCATGGCTGTCCCCGTCCGCGTCCGTGCGGAGATCGACCCAAGTGCGTATGGCAAGGCCCAAGGGGAGGCTTGGTTCCTCGCCGGCGCCTGGCAACAGGACCGGGATGATCGGCCGCCGGTCCCGCACCGCCAGGGTGAGGGCGAACTGCACCTCCTGGTCCTGCCAGGGGCCCATTCCCTTGCCTCCGACCAAGACGGCGATGCTCTTGGACGCGCGGATGCTTGTCTCCAGCCCGGGCTGCCATTCGTCTCCAGGGCGTAGCTGTTCCTCGTCCAGCCATACCGAAATCCCCGTCTCCCGCAACCGTGCAGCAAGCGCCCGTGCCGCTGGTTTGTCCCGGCCATTGTGACTCAAGAAGCAATCGAATTCGTCGTGATCCATTCGAGATTCCTTGTGAAGGTGGCAAAGAGGTTTGATCCTGAGATTTCCAGGTATTGAGACCGGCTCGGATACAAAGACCCCGGATATAGCGTATATCCCGTGCGCTCCCCGCAGGCAAAAAGTGAATCGGGTGCGTGGGGATCGCAAAGTCACCACTTACCCAAAGGCTCCGTCTCGCGCTACCGCACATTCTATTGATTGCTTAGAGCACTTGCGGAGTCGCCTCCGCCGCCGACGCAAGTTTCTAAGGTTCCCGGAGCATATCGGATTGCAGTGGTCCCCGTACTTCCTGGCACAGATGCGCGAGTGCCATTTCGCTTCAGCAGACTGCCCGTAGACGGGCAAATGAGGGCGTTTCCGAGGTAATTAAAATCGCCGACAACGAATGTCAATGTCCCCAAAGGACCACTTAGGATGTCCGCTTCTTGACGCGCTGCTGCCGCCTATGGATGGCATGGGACAGACCAGGTTTCCCAAATGACAGAGGTGCCTTGTGTCTGCAGCTACTTCTCGAATAGACAGGTGAAACCCTCCTGGCTGAAGTGCTCGTCGCTCGTAAGCACTTCCCTCACACCCCCTCTGCGCATCGCCTCCATCGAGAGGCAGTCAGTGAGACTGTAGCCCTTGTCCGGCCGGGCTTGGTAGAGTCGGCAGCGGGCAACGAAGCCCTCGTGTGTCTGCGGTAGGATCTCAATGGAGCTGTCAGCTTCCATCCGCTCCACCAGCTTCACCGCTGCGCTACGGAAAAACGACCCACGCGCGCCGAAATAATTGAGAAGCTCGGTAAGGACCTCTTCGGTAGTAAGCATCCGGTAAGTGGCCAGACCCTTGCTGACGCGGACGGCGATGTCGTGCGTCTGGTCCTTGGGGTTGAGTAGGGCGACCCAATAGCAGGTGTCGGCGAAGACCATCTTCATCGGTCGCGTTTCTTCGCCCCGTATAGGTAATGGTCATGCTGGGCGGCGCCATCTGTGGGAACGGTACTCAGCGCATTGTCCGGGATGTCGCGCACCAAGTCGGCGGCAACTTCCCAGATCGGCTTCTCCTCCCCAGCACCGCCTGCGGCATCAGCGGTTTCTAGCACGAGCGTGACCTCCTGATGCTCATGGAGCCACACTGGCTCCAATGGGCGGAAAACACCGTGTTCATATACGGCTCTCAGGTGCTGCGACATAGCGAACCTCTATATCCTCGAAAAGCTGTTATTTTTTGGCAAGATGATACCCGAAAAGTCCCATACCGACTTTTTGGCAAAGGCGATCCGATTCCGTTAACCATGATCGTGAGGTCACGCCTCAGCGAGGGATCGTGAAATCTTCTCATAGATGGCCGGCGGCCTGAGAAAAGTGCAGCGACGGCCGGTTTTGGGCGGACTGCAGACCATCGCCCCCGGGCGTTCGACGAAGGGATTGGGTCGGACGTCAGCCCTGACAGTCGAACCCACGACTGGCAGCTTCCAGCGTCGATTTGCCGCCGAGCCTCAACGAATCGGCGTCCGCTTTCGAGACGGTGATCGTGATCGCTGACGTCGTTCCCGGTGACCGCAATCGCAAGTTCGAGTCTGAGCTAACGCAGCCTAAATCGCTTTATTTCTGCAAACCCGCGCAGAATGTCCAGATAATGACGAACTTTCACTCAAGCGCGATATCCAAGGGAATGAGCTTCGTAATGAAGCTTTTTAACTCCTTGTCGTCTTCCCCGCCTACGGGCGGGGCCTTTTCCCAGTATCGCGCCAAAACTTTCTGATTTCTACTCCGATCTCTATGGTATTTGTTGGACTTGATCTCTGTCCTTACTCGTTTTTTCCGTACCTTTGTGGCACTCGCCGAAGCTTAGACGGGTCGTAGCCTACGTCCTGTATGAAATCCTTGATTCGCTCGAATTCTTCGTTTCTGAAATCCGGCTCGCGTGACATCACCCAGACATAGTCGCGCTTGGCGCGCCCGATGACCGTCAACTGATAATCATCGTTCAGGTAGATGATCCTGTAGTCGCCCTTTATCGGCCAAATGAACTGCATTCCCCACAGGGCGTTGGTTTTCCGGTCCATGACGAAGCCGGTCGGACGGTATGTCTTCACCGGACCATCGAAGCCATCCTTGTTGAACCTGAATGTCGTCGCGATAGTGCCATCGGGATTCAGCGCGTAGGATTCCACCGCGTTGTGAGCACCTTTCTCGATGAATGTCGGAATACTGGCGACCACATACCAGTCACCCATGAATCGCTCGAGATCCACGTACGCGACAGTGTCCATTCGCTTCGCCCCACCTCCAGCACAACTAGCCAGGAAAAACGAAATAGTTATCAGCGTGTTGAGTCGGATAACTGATTTCACGGCTGTATCTCCCCGCCAGCTACATGCGGCGCTAAACGATACGACCTCCTTTCCCCGTGTCGCTGGCGAGTCCTACCCAACCGAGGTCATCGTTGATCGTCTTGTTGAACATGGTGGATTCCTCAGCGACTCATCGAGATTGCAAAGGTATTAATTGGACACAATGTGGGCTATGTCTCCAGTAACAAGGGTGCTTCGACTTAGTGTCGGCGAGGTCAGCATGCGCTACCTGGAGCGATGTGGTCCCAGCACTTCGGCGCTTACGGACTGACCGGCCCTGGTACCGGAATGAAGCGCCCACTGGATCGAGGGCGCGCCGCCGAGCTCGCTTCAGATCCAAAGTCGGTCCGTCAGCTTCAAGTCGCGCTCCGAGGGAGAGGCAACCGTCGGGGCCTGTCGGGGGAGGGCGGTGGGCAACCGATAGACGGCAAGCCGCTGCCATTATTTTGCCGCTTAGCAAAACGCTCAACGACTACCGAACGGAACCTGTGAAGCATCAAATAGTCCGCGTCGCCTCCTCGAGGGGCGCGACCTCGACGTTGGCGACAACCGGAAAATGATCGGACGCGATTCGGGCCAGAGGTCCTCCCTGATGCCAACTCGTAAGGATGCGGCCCGGCCTGCGAACCAGAATCCGATCCAGCGGTAGAACCGGCCTCGACCAAGTCGGATAGCTGCGTGTTCCGGTGGCGATGAATCCAAGGTCGGTCAAGGGGCTGAACGCCGACGAGCCCTCCCAGATATTGAAATCTCCCATCAGGATCACGGGGAGGTCCCCATTCGGCAGAAGCGTGACGATTTTGCGAATTTGCTGACGCCTTTCCCGACGAGATAGGCCGAGATGCGTTGCGAGCACGACGTAAACCGTACCTTGCGCGGCAACAGTCGCCCGTAATAGCCCCCGAGGCTCGCGGCCAGCGAAGGAGATGTCGTGCAGGCCTTGCGCCGCGACGGGCGCGCGACTCAGTAGCAGGTTGCCGTAACGGCCAACGCCGCGCTCGAAAAGCGTGCCGTCGATCGCCTGCATCGCGGTGGTCCGTTCGAGCAAGGCGACGACATCGCCGGCGTGATCCAGCGTGATCTCTTGCAGTGCGACCAGGTCGGCGCGCAACTCCGCGACGATCGCGGCGATCCGCTCCGGGACATAGACGCCGTCTCGGCCGACGCAGTCGTGCACGTTATAGGTGGCGACGCGCAGCGTGCAACCGCTCAGCTGGACCTCAGCCATCGCTTTGCGATCCAGGCGACTGCCAGCAATGCGATGCCAACCGCGACAGCGATGGCGATGTTGCCGATCGACGGTGCGGTCAGGGCCTGCCACAGGGAGTTGGAAAACAGCGTGATGGCTCCCAGCCCGGGGGCCAGGCCGATCAGCGATCCGATCAGGAACTGGCGCGCACCGAGGTGCGAGCCGCCGGCGATCAGGTTGAAGATTGCGAAGGGGGCGACTGGCACCAGCCGCAAGACCGCCACCGCCACGGTGCCACGCTCTGCGAGTCGCTGGCTGTAGTGCTCGACCCGCGAGCCGCTCAATCGTTCGACCGCAGCGCGTCCAATGAAGCGGCCGCCGAAAAAGCCAATCGCCGATGCCAGCATGGCGCCTGTCATGACATAGGCAAACGCCTGCCATCCGTCGAACACGATCCCGCCGATCACGGCGAGCAGGGTCAGGGGCACCATCGCCAGGCTGGCGATGACAAAACCGCCGATTGCGGCCGCCGCCCGCGCCTCGGGCGACGCCAGCGACTGGAGGTAATCGCTGATGCGCTCCGGTGACAGCAGCTCCCCGAGCGGCGTCCAGCGCCACGCTGCGGCCAGCGCGAGCAGCGCGATCAACATTCCGAGGAACAGCAACAGCCGCTTGCGTCCCGTGGGTTTTCCGGAATTTGGGACGTACTCCGACAGGAAGTAGTCGGGACTGAACGGCTCCGACGGATCGATGACGCCGTCGTCGGGCACCATTTCGTCAACCTCGGGGGA
>JAJDOL010000192.1 GCA_022340195.1 Chromatiaceae bacterium | reverse complement strand
AAGGGCGATGTGGTCTCGATCATCAACACCTCCTTGCAGGAGACCATCTCGCGCACCCTGGTGACTTCCCTCACGACGCTGCTCGTTCTGCTGGCGCTGTTCGTATTTGGCGGGGGGATCATTCACAGCTTTGCTCTGGCGTTGATTGTAGGCGTCGTTATCGGTACCTATTCGTCCATCTATGTAGCGAGCACGTCCGTCATCCTCATGGGAGTGAGCAAGGCCGACTTAACGCCGGTGAAGAAGGAAGGTGAGGGGTTGGAAGCGGCGCCCTAGTACGCCTGCGCTGAAGTACCGGGAACGACGGGTGCGCCGGTCCGCACAGCGGACGCCACAGTCAATCAAGCGGTTTGCCCAGTTTTTGCTGTGCGGACCACTGGTTTGTCGCAGCGCTCTACCTGGTTCAGGCCTTCAAGGACTCGGTGAGAAAGGGACGAAGCCTTGCGATCATCGCCTGGTGGACCTTGAGGTTCCCGGCGACCACGTTGCCCGTGTCCAGGTGACGGTCGCCTCCGGCTAGATCGCTCACTTTGCCGCCGGCCTCGCTGACGAGTAGGGCCCCGGCGGCAAAGTCCCACGGTGCCAGTCCCAGCTCCCAGAATCCGTCCGACCTGCCGGCTGCCACGTAGGCGACGTCCAAGGCCGCGGATCCGGGGCGGCGGATGCCGGCCGTATCCTGGATCATGGCCTTGAGCATTGCCAAATAGGTATCAAGGTGGCTGTGGTCGCGATACGGGAATCCGGTTCCGATGAGCGCACCCTCCAGGGAGGCGCGGTCGGCCACGCGTAGGCGCCGGTCGTTGAGCTGGGCGCCCTGACCCCGGCTGGCGGTGAACATCTCCTCGCGCAAGGGATCGTAAACGACGGCCTGCTCCAGACGATTACGGTACCTGAGCGCGATGGATACGGAAAATTGCGGAAAGCCGTGCAAATAGTTGGTGGTGCCGTCCAGCGGGTCAATCACCCACTGAAAGTCGCTTCCGTGGTGCTCACCGCTTTCCTCGGCGAGGATAGCGTGATCGGGATACTTGGCGTGCAGCTCCTGGATGATTGCCTCCTCGGCAGTACGATCCACTTCACTCACGAAGTCGTTGCGGCGTTTGCTGGAGACGGCGATCTGATCGGTACGCTCGAAGTAGCGCAGCAAGATGCGGCCGGCGCTGCGCGCAGCGCGGACGGCAATGTTCAGCATGGGATGCATGGGGCGAACCATACCGGAACAAGCGGGTATATTAAAGCCTGACAATGAACCCAAGCCCTGAAATATTCGCGAGGATCCGTTTCGTCATGGTGGAGACTACCCACCCGGGGAACATCGGGGCCGTAGCCCGCGCCATGAAGACCATGGGATTGAGCCGGCTGCACCTGGTGCGACCGAAATTCCTGGCCAATTCCGAATCGGTGGCTCGTGCCTCCGGCGCCGACGA
Organism: Chromatiaceae bacterium; assembly: GCA_022340195.1. Lineage (GTDB taxonomy): Bacteria > Pseudomonadota > Gammaproteobacteria > Chromatiales > Chromatiaceae > Thiosymbion. Next base: position 11,279 of record JAJDOL010000192.1, on the reverse strand, counting down.
CTTGCTGGAGGCCGCGCGGGTGCACGAGGAGCTGGTGGACGCACTGCGTGGCTGTCGACTGGTGATCGGCGCCAGCGCCAGGTTGCGTAGCCTCGAGTGGCCGCGGCTCGAGCCGGCCGACTGCGCACAACGGCTGCTGGAAGAGGCGCGCAGCGGTCAGGTGGCCCTGGTGCTGGGACGCGAGAGCTCTGGGCTTTCTAACGACGAGCTGGCACGTTGTCACTTCCTTGCGCATATTCCGACCAACCCGGCGTTCAGCTCCTTGAACGTGGCCGCCGCGGCCCAAATCTTCGCCTACGAGATACTCCGCAATTGGCGTAAGGCCATGGAGGGGCCACAGGAGGAAAACGGGCGTGATCCGGCTCCGGCAGAAACAATGGAGGGATTTTATGCGCACCTGGCGCAGACCATGGTGGACACCGGATTCAGCGACCCGGACCAGTCCCGCAAGCTGATACGACGTCTGAGGCGATTGTTCAATCGCGCGCGCCCTGATTTGGTAGAGCTGAATATCCTCCGGGGCATTCTGAGTGCGGCTCAGGGGAAAAAGAACCGTGAACGATTCTGCAGGACCGGTCCGTCAGAATCGGAACCATCCACCGACACCGGCGGCGACGCCTCCGGGCAATCCTGAGGCGCGAGTATCCTAATGTTCGAGCGGTTGCGTGAGGATATAGAGTGCGTGTTCGAGCGGGATCCAGCTGCCCGCAGCGGATTTGAGGTGCTGACCACCTATCCCGGACTGCATGCCGTACTGATGCACCGCGTCACGCACTACCTTTGGAATCGCGGCTTCAAGTGGTTGGCTCGCTTCCTCTCGAACGTGGCGCGTCTCTTTACCGGTATCGAGATCCACCCCGGCGCCCGAATCGGCCGGCGCTTCTTCATCGACCACGGTATGGGTGTAGTAATCGGGGAAACGGCGATCGTCGGCGACGACTGTACTCTCTATCACGGCGTGACCCTAGGCGGAACGAGTTGGGAAAAGGGGAAACGACATCCCACCCTGGGACGGGATGTCGTGGTCGGTGCCGGAGCGAAGGTACTTGGCCCGCTCGAGATCGGTGACGGAGTGCGTATCGGCTCAAACTCCGTGGTGGTCAAGTCCGTTACGCCAGGCACGACAGTCGTCGGGGTACCGGGGCATGTGGTAGAGCCGCCGCCAACCGGCGAGGCCAATGAGCGGAGAGCCGTGACTGCCGAGCGTATCGGCTTCGACGCCTATGGTGCCACCAAGGATGCCCCCGACCCGGTCGCCAATGCGGTCAATCTGATGCTGGACCACATTCACGTCCTGGATAAGCGCATCGAGGCCCTGTCTTTGGTCTTGGAGCGGCGTGGCATCAGCGGACACTTCGATCACCTGCCTGACCTGCAGGCATGTGAGCTTCAGTCCGCCGGGGACGAGGGGCGCACAGGACAGCTTACCGAGGCGCCAGAGCAGCCAGGTACAGATGAGCTTTCGAAGGCGTCTTGAGTACAGATTTCGCTTGGATGGAAAAGCGTAACCATTGCATAATATTAAAATGATCTGAATATCTGGATGTTCAATCGATTCATCAGGAATATCCGGGACCTAAGGATTTAAATCCCCGGAAAGAATACGAACGACAGGGACGCAAGGCGGAGATCACTCGCCACCGATTCGGATGCGGGGTGCTTCAAACGGGAATTCTCGGTTTCCTTTCTGATACTGCGTAGGCACAGCTTAATACTTGACTGAATGGGTTGGTTATTGTAGCATTCGGCAACTTCGATAAAGCAGGAGCGATTGACCTGTGAGACTGACCACCAAAGGACGCTATGCCGTCACCGCGATGCTCGATTTGGCTATCCATCATGGGCGAGGGCCAACCGCTCTGGCGGACATCGCGCAGCGCCAGGGCATTTCATTGTCCTATCTGGAGCAGCTTTTTTCCCGACTGCGCAAAGAATCCCTGGTCGCGAGCGTGAGGGGTCCCGGGGGGGGGTATAACCTGGCACGGAATGCATCCGAGATCCACGTCGCTGAAGTCATCTCGGCCGTGGATGAAAACGTTGACACCACCCGTTGCGGCGGAGCCCATAACTGTCAAAACGAGAGCCCCTGCCTGACTCACGACCTGTGGCAGGAACTGAGTGCCCGGATTTACGAGTACCTCAATCGTATCAGTCTGCAGGATCTCGTCGATCGCCAGAACGTGCAGGATATTGCCAAGCGTCAAGATCTGCAGGGCCCCGAGGTCAGGATCGATGGCTTCGGCGCCGGGGGATTGAGCGCCGGTGCCCAAATCTAGGGTAGGCGGTGCCAAGAAATCCGGAGCTTCTGAGATGAAACTACCCATCTATATGGATTATTCGGCGACCACGCCTGTCGATCCCCGGGTCGCGGAGAAGATGTGCAGCTACCTCACCCTCGAGGGTCGGTTCGGTAACGCGGCATCGCGCTCCCATTCCTTCGGCTGGGAGGCGGAATATGCGGTGGACGAGGCACGCCGCCAGGTTGCGGAGCTAGTCAACGCCGATCCCAAGGAAATCGTCTGGACCTCCGGCGCCACCGAGTCTGACAATCTGGCGATCAAGGGCGCCGCCCATTTCTATAGCAAGCGCGGCAAGCACATCGTCACCTCGAAGACCGAGCACAAGGCGGTGTTGGATACCTGCCGCCACCTGGAACGTGAAGGCTTCGACGTCACCTATCTGGATCCGCAGCCGGACGGTCTCATCGATCCCGCCAAGCTGGCAGCCTCGCTGCGTGAGGATACGGTCCTGGTCTCGATCATGCACGTTAACAACGAGGTCGGCGTCATCCAGGACATCCAGGGTATCGGTGAGATGACGCGTGCGCGCAAGATCCTGTTCCATGTCGATGCCGCCCAGAGCGCCGGAAAGGTCCCCATCGACCTGGAACAGATGAATGTCGATCTGATGTCCTTTTCGGCTCACAAGATATATGGTCCAAAGGGAATAGGCGCCCTCTATGTGCGGCGCAAGCCCCGGGTGCGCCTGGAGGCGCAGATGCACGGTGGTGGCCATGAGCGGGGCATGCGATCCGGTACGCTCGCGACACACCAGATCGTGGGGATGGGAGAGGCCTTCCGTCTTGCCCGGGAGGAGATGGCTGCAGAAAACGAGCGCGTACTGGCCCTGCGTCGTCGGCTGTGGGCCGGCCTCAAGGACATGGATCAGGTAGTTATGAACGGCGACGAGGATCATCGTGTGGCGGGGAATCTGAATCTGAGCTTCGCCTTTGTCGAGGGTGAGTCGCTGATCATGGCCCTGAAGGACCTCGCGGTATCGTCGGGTTCCGCCTGCACCTCCGCGAGCTTGGAGCCGAGCTATGTTCTCCGCGCCCTGGGGCGAGCGGACGAGCTGGCGCACAGCTCCATCCGCTTTACGCTCGGACGCTTCACTACTGAAGCAGAGGTGGATTACGCGGTCGAGAAGGTCCGTGAGCAGGTTTGTCGCCTGCGCGAGCTCTCGCCCTTATGGGACATGTACAAAGACGGGATCGATCTGAGCACCGTGCAATGGACGGCACACTGACCGCTCCCAGGATCGGGTTTGCTCGGAGTCAGCTACAGCACAGCGAGACCGGCTCAGAGCCTACGATGAGGTAACAGACAATGGCTTACAGCGAAAAGGTTTTGGACCATTACGAGAACCCCCGCAACGTGGGCAAGCTCGACATCACCGACCATAGCGTCGGTACCGGCATGGTTGGGGCGCCCGCCTGCGGGGATGTGATGCGCCTGCAAATCAAGGTCAGCGACCAGGGCGTCATCGAGGATGCGCGCTTCAAGACCTATGGCTGCGGTTCGGCCATCGCCTCCAGCAGCCTGTTGACCGAGTGGGTCAAAGGCAAGACCCTGGACCAGGCCCAGCAAATCAAGAACCAGGATATTGCCGATGAGCTGGCCCTACCCCCGGTCAAGGTTCACTGCTCTGTGTTGGCGGAGGATGCCATCAAGGCGGCGATCCAGGACTATCAGAAGAAGCAGGGAGCCTGAGACACCATTTAGTAGTGCGCGGATACAGGTGCCATTCACCCTCGCCGCGCCCACGGAGCGAATCATGAGCATTACTATGACACCTGCGGCGGCGGATCACGTCCGCAGGTTTCTCAGCAACCGGGGCAAGGGATTGGGTTTGCGCCTGGGTGTGCGAACTTCCGGTTGCTCCGGTATGGCCTATGTGCTCGAGTTTGCGGACGAGTTGGAGTCCGATGATCAGGTCTTCGAGGACCAGGGAGTCAAAGTCATCGTCGACTCCAAGAGCCTGCTTTATCTGGACGGGACTCAGCTCGACTATACCAAGGAGGGGCTCAACGAAGGGTTCAAGTTCAACAATCCGAACGTCAAAGACGCTTGTGGCTGCGGCGAAAGCTTCAACGTCTAGAGCTCCAGGGCCCGCCGCGTAGTCCCCGTGCTGGATTTTTCCAGAAACCACTTCGAGCTCTTTGGGCTGCCCATGAGCTATCGGGTCGATAGCTCTTTGCTTGCAGAGCGCTACCTTGCCATGCAGCAAGCGTTGCATCCGGACCGGTATGCAGCCGCGGGTGACCAGGAGAGGCGGTTGTCCATGCAGGCGTCCATCCGGATCAACGAGGCCTTCCAAACGCTGAAGGATCCACTGGAGCGCGCCCGCTATATGCTCGCGCTTCTAACAGGCGAGGCGAGTGGCAAGAAGGAGACGACCCAGGATATGACCTTCCTGATGGAGCAGATGGAGCTCCGTGAGGAATTGGCCTCGGTTAGGGGACAATCGGACCCCAGTGCTGCGGTTGGTAAAATCCTAGGCCGACTCTCCGACCAATCCGGCGTGCTCATCGAGGATCTGGAAGCGTTGCTGGAGGCACCGTCGGCGTCGGATCTGGAGGCGGCGCAGGAGCTCGTGCGTAAGCTGCAGTTCGTCGCCAAGTGTCGGGCGGAAGCAGAGAATCTCGAGGCGGAGCTGGACGAGCTGCTGGGACCCGGGGGGCGCCCGTCTTCAACAAAGGCGCAAAAGACCGCCGGTTAACCTGATTAGGGCAGTCAGCGGTGAGTGATTAGCTTTGGGCGCTTGGTTCTCGGCAGAAAGACCTCGCGGTCTCCTTCGCTTTCCGGGTGAACCGGGTCCACGCCGAGATTTCATGCAACCACAGGTACTGACGCGCCAGATCGCCAACAGCTAGGAGCTGACTGCTCCTGTTTGCATCAACCTCAATCATGGCACTGTTACAAATCTCGGAGCCCGGCCAGACTGCGGCTCCCCATCAGCATCGTTTGGCGGCGGGGATCGATCTGGGGACGACGAATTCGCTGGTCGCGACCATGCGCAGTGGCGTGGCCGATACGCTGCCGGATGCGCAAGGTCGCCATTTGCTGCCCTCTGTAGTGCGCTACACCGACGACGGCGTCGTCGTCGGCGAAGAGGCAAAGGCCGCAGCTGCCGATGACCCGCTGAATACAGTCGCGTCCGCAAAACGCCTCATCGGCCGCGGCCTGGACGACATCAAGCGCTTGGGCGCACGTCTGCCGTACGAGTTCGTCCAGACGGATACCGCGGTTCCGCGCATCCGTACCCGCGGCGGCGACCTGAGTCCGGTCGAGGTCTCAGCCGAAATCCTAAAGGTTCTTGCCGCGCGGGCGCGGACGGTGCTCGGCGGCGATCTTTCCGGGGTTGTCATTACGGTTCCCGCGTACTTCGACGAGGCGCAGCGCCAGGCGACAAAGGACGCTGCCCGGCTGGCCGGGCTCAAGGTATTTCGACTCCTCAACGAACCCACCGCCGCGGCGGTCGCTTATGGCTTGGACAAGGAAGCCGATGGTGTGCACGCGGTCTACGATCTCGGAGGCGGCACCTTCGATATTTCCATCCTGCGCTTGCGTCGCGGGGTGTTCGAGGTCCTGGCGACAGGTGGTGATTCCGCCCTCGGCGGTGATGATTTGGATCGCGTCGTCGCCCGCTGGATCATGGAGCAGGCGGCCATCGGGGACGATGCCTCCCATGTCGTTCTGCGCCGGCTCATGAGAGACGCCTGCGCTGCGAAGGAAGCCCTGAGCGAGTCGGATCGTGTACCCCTGCGGGTTAGTCTTGGTGCTGGCGCCTGCTGGGAAGGCGAGCTGGATCGATCAACCTTCGACGCGCTGGTGGATCCCCTCATCGCGAAGACGATCGCGGCCTGCCGCCGTTGCTTTCGCGATGCCGGACTCGGTCCGGAGGCGGTGAAGGATGTTGTCATGGTTGGGGGCTCCACGCGCGTGCCGCGTGTGCGAGAACGCGTTGGCGACCTCTTTGGCACGACGCCGCTGGTCGATCTGGACCCGGATCGAGTCGTTGCCATCGGCGCTGCGCTGCAGGCAGATTTGCTCGCCGGCAACAAAGGCGCCGGCGAGGTGCTTCTGCTGGACGTCATCCCCCTGTCTCTCGGCGTGGAAACCATGGGCGGTTTGGTCGAGAAAATAGTCCCGCGAAACACGACGATCCCGGTGGCCCGCGCCCAGGAGTTCACTACCTTCAAGGACGGGCAGACAGCGATGGCGATCCATGTGCTTCAGGGTGAGCGAGACCTGGTGGCGGACTGCCGCTCGCTGGCGCGTTTCGAGCTCCGCGGAATCCCGCCGATGGTGGCCGGCGCGGCGCGCATTCTGGTTACCTTCGAGGTGGACGCGGACGGACTTCTCAGCGTCACGGCTTTGGAGCAATCCAAAGGTGTAAAGGCCCAGGTAGAGGTGAAGCCGTCCTACGGGCTCACGGATGCCGAGATCGAGACTATGCTGCGGGATTCCATGACCCACGCCGGTGAGGATCTTCATGCGCGGCGCCTACGCGAGCAGCAGGTCGAGGCCAGGCGTTCACTCGAGGCCCTTGACGCTGCGCTTGCAAGTGATGGGGACAGGTTGCTTGATGCGACCGAACGAGCGCGCGTGGAAAAGGCCCTTTCACATCTGGAGCAAATCGTTGCGGGTGATGATCCGGAGGCTATCAAGGTCGCCGCCGCGGACCTGGAAAAGACGTGCGATTTCTATGTGGAACGACGCATGAACAGGAGTATTCAGAACGCTATGGCGGGTCACAAGGTCGAGGAGTTCGAGTAAAGGATGACCAAGGTTATCTTTCTTCCCCACGAGGAAATCTGCCCCGAGGGGGCTATGATCGATGTCGAGCCCGGTGTCAGCATCTGCGACGCGGCGCTGGCAAATGGCATAGAGATCGAGCATGCCTGCGAAAAGTCATGTGCCTGCACGACTTGTCACGTCATTGTTCGTGAGGGCTTCGACTCGTTGGAAGAGGCGGACGAGGCCGAAGAGGACCTGCTCGATAAGGCCTGGGGCCTGGAGCCCGAGTCTCGCCTCAGCTGTCAGGCGGTGGTAGGGGATGAGGATCTGGTGATCGAGATACCCAAATACACCATCAACATGGTGTCTGAGAGTCATTGAAGATTTGTGAACAGCAATTGGCAAGGAGCCGGTAGCTCACGTCTAACGGCTCTGCGCCGCCATTCATACGATATTCGGAGAAAAATCCCGATGGGCCTCAAATGGACCGACACGCTCGAGATAGCTATCGCTCTGGACGAGGCACACCCGGACGCGGACCCGCGCTATGTGAACTTCGTGGACTTGCGCGATTGGACGCTAGCGCTCGAGGAGTTCGACGACGATCCGGCCCACTCGGGTGAGAAGATCTTGGAGGCGATTCAGGCCGCATGGATCGAGGAGCGGGAGTAGGAGCAGGACAGAAATCGCCTTAGCATTGTTCCCAAGGTAGCCCGCGGAAACGCCAGCCACCGATGCTGCCACGGTGGTGGTGCTCATCCAGGTCGCCCTCGAAGCCCTCGTCGATGTGAAAGACATTCTGCACCCCACTATCGACTAAGACCTTTCCTGCCTCCAGTGAGCGCTTGCCGCTGCGACAAATGAGAATGACCGGCGCACAGGGACTCTCCTGCGTGCACACGGCTCCACCGAGCAGCAGCTTGCGAATTTCGGTCTCGAAATGCTCGTTGACCGTCCAGTCCGGCTCGTCGATCCAAGCGACGTGAACCGCCCCGCTGGGATGGCCGACGAACAGATACTCCATCGTGGAACGTATGTCCACCAGGAGCGCCCGGGGATCATCCTGTAACATTTGCCAGGCCTGTTGGGGGGTAAGGCTCTTGATACCTTGATCGCTCATGGTTAGGGGTCCTCTTGTTCAATTTCAGTCGAAACGAGTTTAGCGTGGGATACTAACCTGTGAGCGACCTACCTGGAAGATCGGTGGCGATTCGAGAACGCGTCGCGATCGCGGTTCTGCGGGGCATATCCCGTCTGCCTCTGTCCCTGGTCCATCACCTCGGAACATTCGTTGGCTGGCTGATGCTGACGATTCCCAACAAGCAGCGCCGCAATGCTCTGATCAACATTCGGCTTTGCTATCCGCACCTCGACGACGCCCAAGCCCTTGACTTCCGCCGGCGATCCTTCTGCGCATACGGTAAGACCTACAGCGAGGTCGCTTACTTGTGGCTTCGTACGCCGCGGAAGGTGCTGTCACTGGTACGTGGTATCTCAGGCGGTGATCTACTGCGCCGCGATGACGGACGGGGAGTAATTGTTCTTTCCCCTCACCTGGGTGCTTGGGAGCTGGCGGGGCTTTATCTTTCGGCCCAAGGACCGACCACGACACTCTACAAGCCCCAACCGGAGTTGGACTGGCTGATACGCGAAGCCCGGGGGCGTGGTGGCGCCAAGCTGGTTCCCACGGATCCGCAGGGAATCCGCGGGTTGATTCGAGCGCTGAGGCGCGGCGAGTATGTCGGGATTCTCCCTGATCAAGAGCCCAAGGCGCACCGTGGTTCGGTGTTTGCTCCCTTTTTCGGTGTCCCCGCCTTTACCATGCTTTTGATCAATCGGCTGGCGCGCAAGACCGGGGCGCGCGTTATTTTCCTGTTCGCAGAGCGATTGCCTCGTGCGCAGGGCTTCCACATCCATTGCCTACCGGCGCCCGCGGGGATCGATTCGGAGGACGATCTAACCGGAGCAACCGCACTCAACCAAGGCATCGAGGCCGCCGTCAATACCTGTCCGGAGCAGTATGTCTGGGCCTACAAGCGATTTCGTAAGCGTCCCCAGGGCATGCCGAAGCTCTATCAGGGGCCGCTGTAAGGCGATTTCCATCAAGAAAGCTAACCGCCAAGTTCTTTGCTTAACCCGTATTGGAGCTGCTCGCTCGGCCAAGTGTCCTAGCCGCGCGCACATCGCCGCCGCGCGAGCAGAACCGAAGATTTCGCGCGGTCGGGCGGCTTCCTTGCGGCCAATCGCGCAAAAAAAAAACAGCAGTCGGACGGCCGCCCAACTGCCGCTTTGCGATCAGGAGCTACTTGATTTCCGCTTCGGCCGAATCGCTTTCGCCCGTGTTGTCGGTCCATGCGAGCTGAATCGAGTCCCCTTTCGCAGCGCCCTTGAATTTGAAGGCGATGTAGGGATTCTTGGACACGCCGCCGCTCCACAGGGCCTTCATCACCTCCTTGTCCTGCCACTTGCAGACGACTTCCTGGATGAAGTGGGCGGGGATCAGCTCACCGGTTTTCTTGTCTTTGCGCAACCCTGTTTCCATTGGATGGCTCATCAGCGCCTTTACTTCGGTCACATCGCCCTTGAGCTTGGCACGAACCTTGATCGAATTTGCCATTCTTCAGCTACCTCTCAATCGAATTCGGTTAAGCAGGATCAGCCGCCGCAGCCGCCGATCGTCACCTTGACTTCCTTGGCCGAGCTCATGACCTTATCGCCCGCCTTGACGACCGCGATGACCTCGGCCGTCTTCGCCATCTTGATTCGGGTCGACACGAAGCCGAGCGCACCTTCGCCCAGGTCGAAGGAGGCAATGAGGGGCATTTGGTTGCCGGCGGCGATAATCGAGATAGAGCTGATGCCTTCGGCGTCGGACTCCACGGTCACCGGGACCACAGCGCCATTCTCGGCGATGTCCGGGGCCTTGATCTTGATGCTCTCACTGGGCTTGTGGGCACTGGTACCGAGCAGCGCTTTCAGCGCGTCATCCACGCTCTTTGCCGAGAAAGCACTTTCGGGCCATGCCGCCAGCACGACACGCGGCGTGAGAAGGCCGGCTCCCACCGCGATACCGACCGCGCCGGCGGCCAGCGATCCCTTCAGCAGGATTCTGCGTTTTGCGTCGATCATAAGCAATCTCCAGTCGAGAAACAGTTGATTTTTACGGCTTGGCTTCCGACGAACGGTCCTCTTGTCTTTGACCTCGACGAGATCCCCGCCCCGTCGAAAGAGAGGCATCCTAGTGCGAGGCCGCTTTGACCCCGCGAAACGCTTAATCGTGTAAGCTTAACCTACTCGATGCCCACTGAAAACCATCCGATTAGGACGTAACTAGACCGTGGCACCTGCCTTCAGTGCTTCTTCTTGGCGTCCTCTTCTTCCTGTTTGAAGGAGTCGAGCCGAACCTGAATCCTGGATGCGTCGTAGTCGCTGAGTCCTGGTTGCCGCAGAGCGATCTCGAGCTGCCGGATTGCCGGCTCGAGGTCCCCCTCGGCGTAGAGCTTTTCCGCCCGGTATCTATGGGTTGCGGTCTTCTGCCCCGATTTGAGTGCCGCGTCCTCCATTTTCTGATAAATCAGCGCATTCCCCCGCTTTAGTCGTGCGGCGTCCTCTAGTGTTTTGAGGGCTCTTGCGGGCTGTCCCGCGGTCATGAGGATGTCGGCGTAGGCAAGACGCAACGGGATGTTCGACGGCCGCAGCCCGACGGCGGTCTGCAACGATTTGATTGCGCGGTCCTTGGCGCCGCTCTCCGCGTCGAGCCGCGCTTCTAAAATAATGAGCTCGGCCTGATTCGGATACAGGGCGAGCAGCTCCTCCGCTTGAGCTCGCGCTGCCGGAAGTTGGTTGCCGCGGGCCAGCGCCAAGGCGTACCCGTAGCGCGCCGCGGTCTCGTTTCGGTAACGTTTACCCTCGATCTGGGATCGGAAATGGGCAATTGCCTTCTGGGGGTTGCTGAACGAACGTTCCCGTAAACGGGCTCGCGCCAGGTGAAAGCGCAGATCGTCCGGCCGCTGCTTGTGTCCGTACTGGCCTGCGCGGCCGAGGGCGTCGGCGGTGCGGCTGCTGGTAACCGGGTGTGTTCGAAGAAACTCGGGGGCGCTATTCTCGTAGGTGCGACTCGCTTTGGCTAGGCGCTCGAAGAAACCGGGCATGGCATAGGGGTCGAATCCGGCGGCGGCCAATGTGGAGATGCCGATGCGGTCCGCCTCTTTTTCGTTTTCGCGAGTAAAGTTGATTTGTCGTTGCGCCGATGCGGCTTGA
>JAJDOL010000185.1 GCA_022340195.1 Chromatiaceae bacterium | reverse complement strand
TCGGAAGATATGGGAAAATTCGAATTACTACGTAATAGGACCGGTTAGCGGATTCATTCGGGGGAGCCATGGCGCGGTACAAGCCCACGAACTACGGCCAGCGCAAGCTGATCCCGGTCTCCTTTGAGGAGCAGATCCTTCCAGGCAGCTTCGAGCATACGCTCAGCTACCTTATAGACAACGAAATCAGCTGCCGGAAGTTCGACCTGAAGTACAACAATGACACGACCGGGGCCACCGCTTACAACGCCCCGGGCGTTGCTCAAGATCATCCTGTACGCCTACTCCAAGGGCATCCTCTCCTCCCGGGGCATTGCCTGGGCCTGCCGCACCAATGTGCAATGCATGGCACTCTCGGCCGACACCCAGCCGCACTTCACCACCATCGCCGATGTTATCTCCACCTACCGTCCCCATCGCGCAACTGTTCCGCGACGTCCTGCTGATCTGCGACGAGATGGGGCTGGTCGGCAAGCAGATGTTCGCTATCGACGGGTGCAAACTACCCAGCAATGCCGCCAAGGAATGAAGCGGCACTCGTGCCGAGTTCCAGAAAAGGGGTAAAAAAGCTCGAAGGGGCGATCCGCCACATGGTGGAGAAACATCAGGCCCTGGACCAATCGCGGAGTCAGGAAGACTGGCTGGAGGCGGAGAAGAAACAAATCGAAAAGCTCCAGCGCCACAGCGAAAAGATCAAGACCTGGCTGGCGCAGAACGAGGAGGACAAGCGCGGTCCCACCGGTGGTATTCGCAAGAGCAACCTCACCGACCCCGACAGTGCCAAGATGAAGTGCAGCCGCGGGATCATCCAAGGCTACGACGGCGTAGCCGCGGTCGATGCCAAGCACCAGGTCATTGTCGAAGCCCAAGTCTACGGTCAGCCCCGAGAGCACGAGCTACTCAAGCCCATGGTGGAGGGGGTGCGGGAGACGTTTTGGAGAAACGGCTACGGCAAAGACATCTTCGCGGAAGAAAACATCAAGCTCACCGCCGATGCCGGATTTCACACCGCCGAGAAAATGCAATGGCTCGAAGAGCAGAGCATCGACGCCTATGTGGCGGACGGCCTGTTCAGAAAGCGCGATCCGCGCTTCCAAGACGCCGAGCGGCACAAACCGGACAAACCCAAGCCAAAGCGCTTCACCCGGGACGATTTCGGCTACGATCGGCAACGACTCACCTGCCGCTGCCCCGTGGGAAAGCCCCTGTACCTGAAGAACCGCAACTTCCAGATCGATGGACACAAGGCGATCGCCTTCATGGGACGGCAGAGCGACTGTGGTCCCTGCGCTTTGCGATCGAGGTGCCTGAAAGATCCGAATCAGATTCTACAGGCTCGTTATGTGCAGACAGAATCAATAGTGATGTCGAAGTTGAGCGATGAAAAGTGCATCATCGTCAACTTTATAAACAAAACGGTGTTCGTCGTTTATTCTCCTCGACCAGTAGCCAGACAGGGCATGTTTCAAAGGTTCCGGCTTGCCAATTCCTTCAAACGACGAACGCTGAATGTCCTGAATGAGCAAATTGATCCGTTTCAGTAGCTTTTTATCCGCGCGTTGCCAATAAAGGTAATCGTCCCATGCGTTTTCCGCAAAAATCAGCTTCATTCAACGAGTTTCCGCTCAGTGCCACCACCGCTCTCAAGTTCGGCAACGGATTCCAGCAAGCGCCGTGCGTTTTTTGGGCTACGGAGCAAATAAGCCGTTTCTTCTAGGGCTTGATAGTCATCAAGGGAAATCATCACTACCGAGCGGGAATTTTTCCGGGTAATAATCATCGGCGCGTGGTCATCACATACTTTTTCCATCGTGTCAGCCAACTTGCTGCGAGCTTCGGAGTACGTAATTGTATTCATTGGCATGGCCTTCTAACCGCAACTGTACAAGTAATTGTACGTCGGAGATTGGCACATAACAAGCGACGCACCGGAACGCGGTGAAAGGGACGCTTCAAGTCGAGCTTGGTGCTGGCCCGGTCGCACCTGCTCGCGTGCTATCGTTACATCGAGTCGAATCCGGTTCGGGCCGGCACGGTCGAGTTACCGCGGCAACGTGTGCGGCGAGGAAAACCGGATTTTCAGCGCCCACGCCGCCTAAAGATCACCGCCAGCTCTGATTCAATCTGAGCGTACCACCATTGTCGTTAAAGCGTCGCTCACAGATCCAGGGCTCAGTCATCGCAAGATTCAACGGAGCTTTCTCGCCGTCGAGCACCACCAAAGCGGTTGTGAGCTCGGTGCGGTGCCCACAGAGAAAGGGCTTGCGTATTTCAGCATCGCTAACACGCAATGACAGTCCCAGCCGCGCCTGGTGAACACTCAGCACTGCTGAGACACGCGGTAATTGCCCACGGGGCGTGCGGTAGACCGCCCGGTTTTCCAGCGAGAAATGCGGTTGCAGCACGAGCTCCTGACCGGTCTGTTCCCCAACCCCCGGAATCAACTCGCCGGCGCCGTCGATCTCATCGAGGACGCTCGCGATCACCAGTTTCGATGCCGCGAGATTCAGATCTCCGTCATACCGGAACCGGCCTGAGAGTGTAAATTCTCCCGTTTCCCCGACGTTGGTCGCCAACCCCTCGGCCAGATAGGGGGCGATCGTTGGGATCGACGCCACCGTCACCTCAAGGATATCAGTAGCGTTGCCGAGCAACGCATCCGATTGCGCCTCCGATACCTGTGCATGCAGGATGTGGTCGCCGGCCTCGGCAAACCGGAAGTCCTGCAGCCAGGTGCAGCTGTCACCGTTGACATCGACCCCGGTCAGCATTTTGTCTGCGATCAAACGTCCGCCGGCGGCCGGGTCGCCATCCCAGATCAGCACGTGATGATAACCAGTCTGGGTCTGGTCGGTGTTCACGCACACGCGTAAAGGGGTCAGCTGCTCACGCACGGTATGGGCGAACCCGGTGACCAGTTCGCCGTCCACTTCGAGCGCTAGGCCGACGTCGGTCATGTGCACATCGGCGCCGTTGGGCACGGCCTGGGTGGGCGTGGGCGTGCGGAACGTATCTTCGGGATGGGCGATACCGACCAGTCCCCAGCCTTCGTTGTTCTGCCCGGGGCCGATAGTGCCGTCGTAGAGCTCCTCGATGCTGTCATCGGGGTCGAGCGTGACGTAGACGCGGTAGTTCTGCACCGCGCCACCCACGTTGGGACCGAAGCCGGTCGTATCCCAGACGCAGCGTGCTGTGCGCATCTCCAGGGGGTTCAGGAACAATTTGGTGACGCTCTCGGTGGTGCAGTCCAGCGGTATCCGATCTCCGATCTCGGTGTTCGTGACGGGATTGTACTTGACGGCCTCGAACCCGACGTCCAAGCCGTCCACACCCTGGCCGGTGCTGTAGTTGAACACCTCCGCCTCGATCCGGATCGCCTGGCCGTCATCCACCGAGCCGCCCACCAGGGGGTAGCCGTCTCCCTCGCTGAGCTCGTCGTAGCGAACGAAGAAGCCGCGAATCCGCCTGGCGTCGTCGGACTCGTTCACTACCCACACGAACTGATTCGGCTTGTCCGGCGTGGTAGCGCTGAAGCGCCGCGGTAGATTCAACGCCGGGTCCGGCAGCGATCCGTAGGTCTGCGGCCAGAATGTGGCGCCGGTACCGAGTACATCGGCCGCGTGGGTCACCTTGGTGGTGCCGCTCTCGGCAAGGTAGAAGACCGGCAGAAAAGCATAGGACTGATTGGCGTTGCCCGGCGGTTTCGTTAGCCTGAACCCGGTGGTGTTGTTTGTAGAGGCGCTATCGATGTCGACATCGGCCCAGCTGTTGTTGTTGTTGACGTTGACATCGACCTGGGTTTCAGCCTCGGTTTTGCTGCCCGCAAAAGAGAGCTCGGTCTTGTAACCCACCTGGACGTCAAGGCTTTCCTTGAGTGAGTGGGTGTAGCTTTTGGTGCTGCCCTGACCCGACTGTTCCGAAAATTGCAGATTGATAGTGGCCCCGGTCCCATCCCAGAACAGCAGCCGATTGTCCAGAAAAGGAGAGGCTTTGGTGACCTCCTCGGAATTCTCGACGAAGGTGAACTCCGCACAGCAATCGGCCGGCGTATAGGTCGATCCGGCCAGCGGCGGATAGGACAAAACGTTGCCATTCTCGTGGGGCGGCTGGTACCAGTCGAAGTTGAGCCCGCCGCCCTGCGCGGTGAGCTTCTCGCCCGGAAGAACGATCTCCCAGAAGGCGTTGAGCCCGTCGTCAAGCTCGATGCCCGAAACGGGGAAGCGCCAGACATCGAGCCGCATCACCTGGGCGATGAGCAGGTCATCCGCATTGGTCTCTCCGGCAAAGGTGGTGGTCTGCGACCGGTAACTGCTGTCGTACGTATCCACGTTCTCGTTGTAGTCGTATCCGACCTTGCCCTGAACCGACAGGGAGGCCGTTGCCTTCGCGGAGCCGAATAGCCCGCCATCGACACCGAGGGTGACCGACCCCTTGCCAGTCACGGCCACGCCGCCGCCGATGGTCCAATCGGTTTGATCCTTGTGGGTAAAGGAATAATCGCGGCTCTCCGAGTCCGACAGCTCGATGAAGAAATCCTGCACGCGGCTCAGATCGATGATTTGCCCGTCCCCGGTGCTGGTGGCGCTCGGCGGCCACCAGTAGGTGTGCTTGGGCGGCTCTTGGATGATGTACTCGGCCTTGATCAAGTCATAGAGGGTCAGGTGCACCGGCGAGCCCAGCCAAACCGAGTTTCCTTCCCGGTCCCAGGCAGCCACTGGCAGGCGCGCATTGATCGGACCGTTGATCTGAGCACCGTCGAGCAGGGTACTGTCCTGCGCTATGTTGAAGCCGCCGGCGCTGCCGGGTGGCTCGGCTTTCAACCAGACCAGTCG
>JAJDOL010000165.1 GCA_022340195.1 Chromatiaceae bacterium | reverse complement strand
TCGCCGGTTATCTCATCTTCAAACGCAGCGATTTACCCTGAGCCTGGACGGACGGGATCAAACCTCATAAAAAGATAATTATTTCAGAGCACTGACAAGAAACAGCCATCTATTCCATCGAAGATCCGATCCGCGTTCCGCAACCTCACCGCGTTCTTCGACCCTGTTCAGCACCCACCGCCGAAACCAGCTCGAAGCGAAGTGAGATCCGTCGGTTCATTATAAAATCGGAATATTCCAACGAGTTGATAAACTTGCGCTGTTTGGCTAGACTTCGGCCCGCGGCGAGGCATCCGTGGAAGACGCTGCTGGTTATCCCGCTTCTGCTGGCCTCGGATCTTTGCGTCAACGGGGGATTCGAATGAAAACAGTCGCAATCAGGGCCTCGGCGACCGCCATTGCCACGTTGCTGGCGTCTACCGCCTTTGCCTGGAACGAGGGGGGTGGGGATCAAAAGGAGGCATTGGGTCTTGCCCCCGATGTGTTGAACGGCATGGAGATCTTCGATTCCTGCGCCGCCTGCCACCGGTCTGAGGGATGGGGTATGGAAGACGGCAGCTCCCCGCAATTGGCCGGTCAACATCGCAGTGTCCTGATCAAGCAGCTGACGGACATCCGCTCCCGGAAACGGGGCATGCCGGAGGGTGCCCGATGTTCCTCGGTGCTGCCCGACGCCATCACCAATGTCCAGGATCTGGCAGACGTTGCGGCCTACAGCGAGATGCTGCCCATGAACCCCGAGTGGGGGAAGGGACCCTGGGGGCCGGAGACACCCGAGTACGCACAGGGCGAGCGGATCTATAAAGACAATTGCTCGAGATGCCACGGCGACGCCGGCATGGGTAATGGCGAGGAGCTCCTCCCCAGGATCAACGGCCAACATCACGAGTACCTGTTACGCCAGCTCGTGTTGATACGAGACGGCAAGCGCGGAAATGCCGATCGCGACATGGTGAAGCAAATCAAGGGCTTCACCGACGAAGACATGCAGCTGGTGATCAACTACGTGTCCTGGCAGCAAGTACCGAAAGATCAACTCGCCGATTTCGGCACCGCCGAAGACAGACGAATCGCGGGCCGAGGGGACCGGTCTTGAGCTGAAGCATCGCTATCGGACCGTTGACGACTTCGCCTGGCGGGGGCCGATGAGATGGATTCGGGGCCAGCTCAATCCCGATTCGCAGGAAGCGGCGGATTCGGGCCAGAATGTGGACAGCTCGCGGAGATGCAGGGATAGCGGACGGTTCGAATCCTCTTGTTCGCGTGTGGCGTCGAGATTGAGCTCAATCATCCTGGGTTGACAGATAGGCAAGGATGTCGCGTATCTCGCTGTTGCTGAATTCGCTCAGCAGCTCGTCTTCAGGTGACGATTCGTCGTGAATACGACGCTTCTCTCGGTACTTCTCCACCTGGCGCCAGAGGTAGTTGGTGTATTGTCCTGCCAGCATGGGAACACCGTCGTCCTCGTCGCCCCAGCCATCCGACCCGTGACAGGAGCCGCACTCGCGCCTGTAGAGCTTCCGCCCCGATTCGACGTCGCCCTCTACCCTTGGAATCTGCACCACGCGCTTGGTGGCCAGGAGCCGTTCGTAGGCGTTGAAACCGGGCGCTGACTCGTCGACCGGCGCTAGCTTGCTCGGTAGCTCGATCGCCGAGATATACGCCGCGATGTCCGCGATGTCGGCATCCGGCATCTGGCGGTGATCTACGTACTCCACCATGGCGAGGTTTTTTCGCGTCCGTTCCCGAAAGAGCTCGAGCTGTTTGGCAATAAAGGAGGCCGGTAGCCCGGCTAGCCTCGGGTACTCGCCTTCCTTTCCGCCTTGTCCAAACTCGCCGTGACAACCCGCGCAAACCTCGTTGATCTCTTCACCGTTTTCCAAATCCACCTCGGCGAAGGAGTCGGCGACGCTGAGAACCATGCTCGGGGTCAGCAACAGGATGCGGAGGAACAGGATGTTCTTGGTCATAGACATTGAAGCCGTGTGATGAGAGGAAGCACCGAAAGTGCGGTTTGGTGAATGTGGCACCTGCAATTACATCAACAGGGACTCGATCCGGCTTTGACGGCAATCAAGCGCGATGTATGGGGTACCCGGCGGGAATCTGATTCAGAGCTTGATTGGAGAAATCGACAATCTCTCTGCACATGGCGACCAGCCGCCACTCGGTGCGACTGCGGGGCTCGGCGATGGCCGGCTGCGAGCGCAAATTGACTTATTATGACCAGCAGTCATAATTAGACTATCAGTCAACTAAGGAACGGAACATGGCCCGTTCAGATCGAAAACTGCGGGAGTTCGAGCGCCGCGAGCAGGAGATACTGGACGCGGCGCTCAGTCTTTGCGCTACGCCGGAGTTCGAGTCCATTACCATGGGCCAGATCGCGGAGCGGGCGGATGTGGGAAAAGGAACTCTTTACAATCACTTCGCCAGCAGGGACGAGATGCTGTTTCGGCTCATGCTGCGGTTCTATGCCGGATTGCTCGGCGAGCTGCACGCGCTGCCTCCTGCCGAGCCCCTCATGGCGCGGTTTCGGCAGGTTATCGAGCACGCGTTGCATTACCACCTCGAGAACCGGGAGTACCGCTACATCGTGCAGTACTGCGACCGGATCGAGTTCAAGGAGCGGGCGGAGCCCGCCTGGCGGGACGATTTTCTGACCCTGGATCGGGCCTTTGAGGACTGGGCTACCCCCTTGCTGGAGGCTGGCATGGAAAACGGTGTCATGAAGCGGCATCCAGTGCGGTGCCTGTTGCTGGGACTGCACGCCTGCTTCAAGGGGGCCGTTGCCATGCTTTGGGCCGGCGCTAACTGGTGTCCCTGCGGCGGTGACCAGGCGACCGTCATTAGCTCGGTTACGCGCTTCATGCTGGCGGGATTGGTTGGAAACCCGGAAGGCGAGGATTTAACCCAAGATGCCACCTGATTGCCTTCCGCGTAAAGCCGGTTTTTTTGCTTCTGATATGACCGATGGTCATTTCTTGACCCTTCGTTCCGGGAGGTTGCGACCATGAAACGCTCGAGCTTCCTGTCCCTCCTTCTGGTCGTCCTGGTGGTGATCTGGATGGCAAGCGGCAAGCTCAACGGATCGGCCGGCAAGACGCCGGAGGTCGAGTCCCCGGCTCCGGCGATTCCTGTGATGCGGGTCAGCGTTCGTGAGCTCGCTGCGGATACTGTCGTCCGGGAGATCTCGGTCCAGGGCCAGCTCGAGCCGAGACGCCGGATCTCGATCCGTGCGGAGACCGATGGGCTGGTGGAGCGACTGCCGGTGGAGAAGGGCGCCCGGGTCAGGGCGGGCGACCTCCTGGTGAAGCTCGCGGAGGCCGACAGGCGGGCGCAAATCGCCCGAGCCCGGGCGGAGGTCGTCAGCCAGGAGCTGGCGGTTTCCGGGCATCTGGAGCTCAAAAAGAAGGGGCTGCAGGCGGAAACCCAGCTCAAGACCGCCGAGGCGGATCTCGCCAGGGCCCGCGCGGAGCTGGAGCGATTGCGACTGGACCTCGAGCGCACGGGTATCCCCGCTCCCTTCGACGGTGTTCTGGAGAAGCGCGAGGTAGAGCAGGGCAGCCTGGTAGAGCGCGGGGACCGGATCGGAGAGCTGGTGGATAAAGATACTTTGCTCGCGGTCGGTCATGTGCCCCAGCAGAGTGCCGGGCGGCTGCACCTGGGCCAGCACCTTACCATTCGGCTTCTGGACGGTCGGGAGGCTCAGGCCGAGCTCACCTACCTGGCCAGCGTGGCGGAGGCCGGAACCCGCAGCTTCCGCGTGGAGGCGCGGATCGCCAATCCCGATGGCGAGCTGCCTGCCGGCGTAAGTGCAGAGCTGCGGATTCAGGTCGGGGAGGAAAAGGCACATTTTATCTCGCCGTCGGTACT
Source organism: Chromatiaceae bacterium (assembly GCA_022340195.1). Lineage (GTDB taxonomy): Bacteria > Pseudomonadota > Gammaproteobacteria > Chromatiales > Chromatiaceae > Thiosymbion. The sequence continues at coordinate 114 of JAJDOL010000165.1, read as the reverse complement.
GACCCTGGACGACAAGGGGCGTGTCGGTGTCAAGTCGGTCGATGCTACCGGCCGCGTCGTATTCCATCCGGTGTCCATGGTGAAAACCCAGGCCGATGGTGTCTGGGTAGCGGG
>JAJDOL010000162.1 GCA_022340195.1 Chromatiaceae bacterium | reverse complement strand
TCCTCGGCATCGAACAGCCCGTGCATGTAGGTACCGAGCACTTGACCATCGGCACTCAGGGCGCCGTCGGAATGCGTTTCCAGGACGACGGCCGGACGAGCCAGCGCCGGTCCTCGGGTTACGCCCGCATGGATCTCGTAGCCGCAAGCTTCCGCGTCGCCGATGGCGAGCCTCCCGCAGACGTTGCGCAGCTGTTTCTCCGGTTCCAGGCGGGTCTCCACGTCGAGGAATCCCAACCCACGGGTGCTGCCCGACGCGCCTTCGAGGCCGAGTGGGTCATCCACCAGCCTACCCAGCATTTGAAAGCCGCCGCAGATGCCGATGAGTTTCCCCCCGTAGCGCAAATGCCGCCCGATAGCCGTTTCCCAGCCCTGTTCGCGTAACCAGGCCAGGTCGGAGCGCACACTCTTGGAGCCGGGTAGGACAATCAGATCGCTCGGTGGGATGAATTCGCCCCGGCCGATGAAACGCAGATCGACCTGCGGGTGCAGGGCGAGGGGGTCGAAGTCCGTGTGATTGCTGATGCGCGGAAGCACCGGCACCGTGACGCGGATGTGCTCGATATCCGCTTGCGGTTCGGCACCCTGCTGACGTGCAAGGGAGTCTTCCGCGTCCAGGTGCAGTCCCGCAAGGAAAGGCAGTAGCCCGAGAACGGGCTTGCCCGTGTTCTCCTGAAGCCAAACGAGGCCCGGCCGCAGCAGCTCGACATCACCGCGAAAGCGATTGATCACCAAGCCGTGGATGCGAGCCCGTTCGCTCTCGGCAAGCAGGGCGAGGGTGCCGAAGAGATGCGCGAAAACGCCCCCCAATTCGATATCGGCGACGAGGATGACAGGGCAATCGACGCGCTCGGCAAAGCCCATATTGGCGATATCGTCGGCGCGCAGGTTGATCTCCGCGGGCGAGCCCGCGCCCTCGACGATCACGGCATCGAAGCGCGCGGCCAAGCGCTGGAAGGACTCGAGCACGGCGGTGCGGGTAATGCGCTTGTAGGTGTGGTAGCTGCTGGCGTCCATGTTGCCCACCGCGTGGCCCTGAACGATGACCTGCGCGCTCGTGTCGGCGTTGGGCTTGAGCAAGACCGGGTTCATGTCGGTCTCTGGATCCAGGCGACAGGCGATCGCCTGCAGCGCTTGTGCCCGGCCGATCTCTCCGCCGTCAGCGGTCACGGCGCTATTCAATGCTATGTTCTGAGGCTTGAAAGGCGCGACGCGCACACCCTGGCGAACCAGCCAGCGGCACAAGGCCGTCACCAGCAGGCTCTTGCCTGCGTTGGAGGCTGTACCTTGGACCATCAATGCACGGGCGGTCATGCTTTCACCCGGTCGGGTCGACCATTGAGACGCTCATTATTCGCTGACCGAAGCCGCGTTGAGCAGTTGAACGCAGATACGGTAATGGCGCCAGTCGAAGGCATGCCACCCGCGCCTTCTCTGGTGCCGTCTTCCCTGGGGTATGCAAAACGGTACATGCTCCGGTGCGGACAAACGACCGCTCGAGCCATCCTGCTCCATGGTTCGACCCACCATCCTGCGGCGACAGGTTCGCGCTGGAAGCCGCCGCCCTACTACGGCCCCGTAATGTGCGATAGGTGACCTGATCCCGTTCGCGCAACGAAAATCGGCGTCGAATACGACGACCACCACACGATGGGCGTCGGTGGGATCTAGCAGCCGCTCGTTTCGGGACTGTCTTTCCGCAAGGCGATGCTCGCTGCCGGAGCGATCGCCCGGTCGTCGGACCTGATTATTGTGGCCACCAAACCGGCCGCAGCCTCCGGATCTCTTAGCACGTCGGTCTCCCAGAGGCGCATGACTCGCCAACCGAGCTCGGCGAGTCGTGCGTTGTGTCGCTGGTCCTGATCGCGGTTGTAGGCGATCTTCGAGACCCAGTAGGCGCCGTTGTTGCCGGAGCCGAGCCGCTCCTTTCGCTCATTCCAGTTCCGTCCGTGCCAGAAGTCACCGTCGACGAAGACCACGACCCGCCGGCTCGTGAAGACCAGGTCGGGTGTCCCGGGAAGATCACGGCGGTTGAGCCGGTAGCGCAGCCCGCGACGCCATAGCGCGTGTCGGAGGGCCAGCTCCGCCTTTGTGCCGGTCTTTCTGTTGCGCTGTTTGATCCGGGAGGAGAGCTCGGAGGCAGGTCGGTACCCCGACCAGCTCGGAGAGCTTCGCCGCTTGGTTTCGCGCGGATCAGGCTTTGAGGACATCAGAAAAGGTCCGCATTGCGTCCGGCGACCAGCGCGGATCCAAGCGGACCAGGTTGCTCAGGCGTCCGGCACAGCGCTTGTGGGGATCCAACGAGCCTGTGGGGGCGAATCGAAACTCCCAGTGCTCGGTGCAGGGATGGAGGCAGGCGGCGACTACGTCGAAGTCTTCGGGGCGGTAAAACCGGGTGCAGGGATCGTCCTTCGAAGAGCGCGTTCTCTGAAAGTCGACTCGAATAGCGCCATCGGCTCGCCGGGCCAGGTTGGGCGGTCAGGGTCCAGGAGGGCTGGTCTTTGGCGAGCTTGAGGAGGAAATTCCAGTAGCGCCGCCGCCAGCCGAACAGGGGTAGACCGTCACCGCGATCCGTGAAATACAGGTAATTGCTGCCCTCGGGGACCGAGGGCAGCAGATCCGCCCACTTACCCCGAAGCCCCAGCTCCGGCGAGTCGGCGTGCTCCAAATCCCAGAGCGCATCCCATGCGGTGTGGAAGGGTTCGAGCGGACACTCCAGCTCCAGCTCGGATTGGCCGTCCGGAGAAACAGATCGATGTGTCGGCGCAAGGATGCCGAAAGGCGCTCCGTCTGGCGCGCCGATCAGAAAGGCACGCTCCCGGTTCTGGGGCACACCGTGCTCGGCGGCATTCAGGACCAGCGGCGAGGCCCTGTAGTGGGTCCCGACGCTGCGATTAATCGACTCCAGGTTGACTGGATCAATCGCAGTCCCTCGTCCTTTCCCTTAAACGCCAGTGCGGCGACATTCTCGATTAGGAACGCTCGGGGCTGTGTATCGCGCAGTACCCGAAGGAAAGCAGCCACAGTGTCGGCACGCGGGTCGTCGAGCCGGCGTGCGTCGCCGGAAGCCCAATAGCCTGCCTTGGAGAAGGGCTGACATGGCGGTCCGCCGATCAGCACATCCGCCTCTCCTGGCTCCAGGCGGGAGATGCGCAGCAGCTCTGCGCTCGTGACGTCGTGGATGGATCGATCGATTACCGGCCACGGGCGATTTGCCCGAAGGGTCGCAACGCAGTCCCTGTCGATCTCCACCGCTGCCCGGGTGTCGAATCGGGCCGCCTCGAAGCCGAGATCCAGCCCGCCGGCCCCAGTGTAGAGGCTCAAAGCGGTGAAAGCTTTTTCTAGGGACATCGCGCTGATTGGTCTTGGAAAGTAGCGCAGTCTGAAAGGGACCGCGTGAGATATGAGATTTACTTGATCCTACCCGTGTGCGGGTCGTGCTTCAACGCCGGAGAGCATGATTTCCTGGATGGACTTGATGGTGGTCCTGAGGTTCAGGGGGTCCAGTCGGCGGTTCCGGGACCGGTTCCGCTTTGGGCGACGGGCTGGTCGAAGGCGATGTGAGCGTCTAAATCGAAGGTGTCCAGGGCGATCAGGGGCACCGACAAAGAACCGAGTCCCCATGGACTGACGCAAAGACCCCACACAAATTATACTGGCCCCCTGGAGGCACCCGGACCGGGAACCGGGACACTTGGCCAGGGATTTCGCCGTACCCGTAGCCGCTGACGGAAAGACAGGGACGGGCAACCCACAACCGGCTCACCGCCAGGAGAAGATACGACCATGTCGAAAGTGACCTTGTCGACCCAGCTGCCGGCCAGCGCGAACAGCGTCTGGAAGCTTATCGGCGGCTTCAACGCCCTACCGGACTGGCATCCGGCGATCGCGAAATCGGAGCTGTCGGACGACGGCTCCGAACGCACCCTCCACCTGGTCGGGGGAGGAACCATTGTCGAGCGACTCGAGACCGTCGGCGATGAGCGTACCTACAGCTATTCCGTTCTCAAAAGTCCTCTTCCGGTTAGGGATTACCTGGCTACCATCGGTGTCCGGCCAAACGTCGACGGCACGGGCTGCACCGTCGAATGGTCCGGTGACTTCCGGGCTGCGGATGTGCCCGACAACGAGGCCGTCAGAGTCATTCAGGGAATCTACCAAGTGGGTCTCGACAATCTAAGTAGAATCTTCGGTATCTAGGCCAGTTTCCTCCGCCGCGGCCGATCGCCGGCAAACCGCGAGTGAGCAACAGGATCTCTATCCTCATGTATCACCAGGTGGGCGAGTTCGCGTCCATGAAGGAGCACCGGGCGAACTACTGCGACCACCGCCGCTTCGCCGGCCAAATGGCCTTCCTCGAGGGTTTCGGCTACCAGGTGTTGAACCTCGACCATGTCCTTGCCTGCCTGCGTGGCGAGCGGCCGATTCCGCCTCGGGCGGTGGCGCTCACCTTCGACGACGGCTACGCCAATTTCTCGAGCTACGCACTGCCGATTCTCCGACGCCACGGCTTTCCGGCCACCGTCTATGCCATCACCGGCCAGATCGGCGGGCGGGCTGGCTGGCTCGCCAAGGACCCGGGGCGTCCGATCCCAAATCTAATGAGCGCTGACCAGCTGAGGGAGATCCGCGCTTCGGGTATGACAATTGGATCGCACACCGTGAATCATCCCAAGCTCGCTGAGGTCAGCCCGCAGCGCCGGCGCCGGGAGCTGGCCGACAGCAAGGCCTCCCTGGAGAATCTGCTTGGTGAGGAGGTGAGGCATCTGTGCTATCCATTCGGAAGCTTCAATCTCGGCGTGTTGCGCGCGGCTGAGGAGACCGGCTATGTCAGCGCCACCACATGCCTGCGCGGACCCGCGTTGCCGGGTGATCACCCACTGGCGCTGCCGCGCAAGGCCATCTCCTTTGGTGACAATCTCATCGGGTACCTGTGGAAGCTGAGTGTCAAGAACAGGCCCAAGCCCCAACTGGTCGCATGGCGGCGGAACCTGTCACGCGAACGCTGACGAAGGAAGTACGGGCGACGAGGGACTCTGTTCCTCCCTTCAATATTCCGTGCGGTTTTTCCACCCTGCAATAGGGTGCTAGACTTGCGCCGACTTGCAACCCGAGCCTGACGCTCTCCCCGCCGTGGCACGGCTTTACAGCCTTCTGCTTTATCTCGCCCTTCCCTTGCTGCTGCTGCGTCTGGGCTGGCGCAGTCTGCGCGCGCCTGCCTACCGCAAGCGTTTGAACGAGCGGCTCGGTCGTTACGGCGAGCGTCTGTTAGAGGCGGACATCTGGATCCACGCCGTTTCGGTTGGAGAGGTCCAGGCGGCCGAATCCCTTATTCGGCATTTTATCGAGCGTCACCCGGATGCAGGCGTCATGGTCACCACGACGACACCCACTGGATCGGCGCGGGTGCGCAGCCTGTTCGAAGACCGGGTTCGCCATGTCTATACACCCTTCGATCTGATGCCGATCCAGAACCGCTTTCTCGACGCTGTCCGCCCCCGTCTCGCGGTCGTCATGGAGACCGAAATCTGGCCGAACATGCTGCTCGCCTGCGAGCGCCGCGGCGTTCCGGTCGTGCTGGGTAACGCGCGACTGTCCGCGCGTTCGGCGCACGGGTACGCGCGGCTAGGAGGCTTTACGCGCGAAACGCTGCGGCGGTTTGCGGCTATCTGTGCTCAAGGTCCGGATGACGCGGACCGCTTTCGTGCCCTGGGTGCAAAGGCCGAGCGAGTGCATGTGATCGGCAGCGTCAAGTTCGATGTCCGCCGACCGGGTAGTCTGCTCGACCGCGCCGAGGCGCTACGCCGCCTTTGGCGTGCACAAAGGCCCGTTTGGATCGCGGCGAGTACACACGAAGGGGAGGAGGAGCAGGTTCTGGCTGCCCATAGCGAGGTCCTGGACCACTTGCCGCGAGCGCTGCTGGTCTTGGTACCCCGCCATCCGGAACGTTTTGCCCGGGTCGCGGCCCTTGTCGAACGTCAGGGCCTGGGTCTGGCGCGTCGATCGACGAACGATCCGTGCGGCGAGGACGTCTCGGTGTTCCTCGGCGACACCATGGGGGAGCTGCCGGCGTTCCTGGCTGCCGGGGACGCGGCCTTCATTGGCGGCAGCCTGGTTCCGACAGGCGGACACAACCTGCTGGAGGCGGCAGCGGTGGGTGTGCCCGTCGCCGTCGGGCCCCATGTCTTCAATTTTGCCCAGATCACCGAGCTTTTGCTGCGCGAGGGTGCGGCGTTACAGGTGGCTGATGCACATGCGCTGGCCCAATGCATGTCGGAGTGGCTGGGCGATGCGGCGGCAAGGATCCGTATCGGCGAGAAGGGGCGCCAGGTCGTGTCGGCGAACCAGGGAGCGCTGAAGCGGCTGCTGGACTTGCTGGAGGAGCTCTACGATCAATAGATCGCCATAGCGGGATCCACCTGCTGGGCCCAGGCGTCGACGCCACCCTGCAGGTTGATGACACGCGAGAAGCCCTGACGCTCCAGGTACAGAGCCACCTGCTGGCTGCGGATGCCGTGATGGCAGATTATTACCGTCTCGCGTTCCGGATCCAGCTCGCCGAGACTTCCGACGATCCGGTGCATCGGCAGCAGCTTGCTGCCGTCGATGCGGCAGATGCCAAACTCCCAAGGCTCGCGTACGTCCAAGAGCAAGGGAGGATCGGCACCGTTTGCAAGCCGGGCATGAAGCTCCCGCACGCTCATCTGGTACATCGAACGGTACCGGCGTGTCAGAAAATAAACCGCTCCGGCACCGGTGCCTTTTCCAACGCGGGCACGCCGGTCTCGAACAGGCACTGGCGGTGGAAATCCTTACCGGCGACACGGGTCACCAGCAGGGCTTCCATCACAGGCTCCTCGCCGACAACCGCGAACAAACGCCCGCCGGGGGCCAGCTGCTCCTGAAGCCCACCCAGTGCCTCGGCCTCGGGAAGGGATCCGGTCACCGCAATTACGTCGAATGGTTGTCCTTCGACGGGTCCGTCGAGGCCGTCCCCGATGCGTACCTCCAGTCGCCTCAGCTTAAGAGCCTGAAGCAGGGTTCGCGCCTGCTCCGCAAGACCCGCGTGAATCTCCATGCTCACCACCCGGCCGCCGAGCCGCGACAGGCAGGCGGTCGCATAACCGGTCCCTGTCCCGATCTCCAGAATCTTGTCGTCGGCCTGGACATCGAGGGCCTGAAGCATGTGCGCCACCAACTTCGGCTCCAACATGGTCTGGCCCTCGCCGATGGGGATTTCTACGTCCGCATAGGCCAGATTGCGATAGGCCTCCGGAACGAAGTGCTCCCGCGGAACATCCGACATGACGGCCAGGACCCTCTCGTCCCCCAGGTTCCAGGGGCGGATCTGCTGCTGGATCATATTGAAGCGGGCTGTGTCGATGCTGGTATCCATGGGCGGTTGGCGGTGCCTTCGAAAAAAGCTGGATGGGTGGGCGGATAAGACTACGGAATACGAGTGCGCTCGGCAAGCAGCTGCGCCCAAAGACGGAGAGATCAACTGGCCGCGGACCGTTCGCGACATGCGCTCGTACATCGCCCTGGGGATTTACAGTCCGCTGCAACCCTTGATCGACCATGCCTGCCGGTCGGGCGAAATCGGGTTGGTCGAATAACGATTGGAGTACACTCGGCAGTAGGCGGTCGCATCCCTTCACCACTTTGCAACTTTACAAACAACAGGAGATAGAAAATGAAAACCACCCGATGGGGAATTTGGGCTCAAAGAGGTGCACTGAAATGAAGACATCACGAATGCTCGTGAAGCGGTCTGTGCGCGGCGTGTCCGCTATGGCGTTGTTCATGATCGTTTCATTGGGGACATCCATGGGTGCGAGTGCCGATGAGTCGGATGCCAAGCGGCTGCTCAAGGCCATGTCCGATTACTTGGTGGCACAGCAGGCCATCTCATTCGAGTACGACGCCACCCTCGAGGTCATCACCAAGGACGATCAGACACTCGCGCTGGCGAGCTCCGGTGCGCTCATACTCAATCGGCCCGACAAGATCCGCGCCACGCGCTCCGGCGGGTTCGCGGATGTCGAGATGTCCTTTGACGGAAAGACGCTGACCTTGCTGGGCAAGAACCTGAACATCTATGCGCAGCAGGACGTGCCTGGCACGCTCGACCACCTGATCGATGAGTTGCGGAAGCACAACCGGCCCCTCCCTGCCGCGGATTTGCTGTTGACGGACCCCTACGAAGCGCTGATGCTGGACGTCGTCGACGTCAAGGACCTTGGTAGCGGCGTCATCGGCGGCGTCGAATGCGATTACCTCGCTTTTCGGGCAAAGGAAGTCGATTGGCAGATCTGGATTGCTCAAGGGGAACGCCCCTATCCATGCCGATACGTTATCACCTCCAAGCTCATGAAAGGTGAACCCCAGTACAGCATTCAAATCAGGGACTGGAAGGCTGGCGATGAGGTCGCAGAAACCGATTTCAGCTTCAAGAACCCAACGGATGCCAAAAAGGTGGACTTGAAGAATCTCGAGGGTACAGATGAATTACCCGAACATTTCAAGATAGGAGAAGCGCAATGAAGGTGTCGAAACGATTTGGTGTCATGCTGATTACCGGGATCGCCGTTATGGGTGGCGCAGAGCTTGGCGAGCGGCTTTCAGTACCCGGTGTTCACAGTTTGATCCCGACGGCCGAAGCCAGAGTCGGGCGTCCACTCACACCAGTGAGCGTTGCCGGGGTGGGGCGTCGCACGGTGCGGCGTTGCGCGGTAGGGGTTTATTACTGTTAGTGCTTCGGAGCCCGGTCTTTGACCAACTTGCTTTGGGGAGATAAGCGCTGAGCCGATTCGGTTCAAGCGTCATCGGGCAGACTCCTCTCCGGCCAAGAGCTGGTTCATCAGTTTCAGTTTTAATGGAGCCTGTTGGTCCAAGAGAGGCTTGGGGCGGTGTGGGTGGAGTCTTCAGAGGGTTGTCCGCAGGGAGTCGCCGCGAACGCCCACGCCTCATCCAGCGTCTGGTGCTCACCGGAGAGCTGCGGCGCGCCGGCCCGATGAACAGCGCCGAGCTTCTCGCAGAACAACCGCCGGAACAGCCGCGAAATCACCCATCGCTTTGCGTCGCCGATCGGTATCGGTGGTGGAAGCGATCCGGCAGCGGCATACGGGCGCCGCTGATTCAGAACATGTCCGATGTGACGGATCAACGAGTCCGGCGCATCGCCATAGGGGGTGATCTCTGAAACTGTTCCATTCGATTTTTGGCGGTGGTGAGACGGTCGGGCGCTATCCCGAGTCACTCATCGAAATGGCGACCGAGCGTGCGGTAGACGGCACCGATTCGCGCCTGCGGCTTCTACCCGGGTACCGCAAGCGCCTGCGCAAGCCCGTCATCCAGGCGATCGATCACGTGGTCGCGTTGGTGGACGGCTTCCCGGCGCTTCTGCCGGCGAGTCGCGACGACCACGGCGCTGAACCGCGCCTGGCCGCTTTGTTCGCCTCTGCGGAGGCGATGCTGGATATCTTTGGCCGGGATGCCGCGCTGGCGGACTTTCTGTCCAGCCCGGATGGTGCCGGGTGCCTGTGCGTCACGGCGCTGCTGCTGGCGGAGCGGAGGGAGAGGAACATCCTGGGCATGGACCTGGTCGGCGACCGGGTGCAGAAAGATGTGGCGCAGGTCACGGTCAGCTTCAGCAGGCACCGCCTGCTGGATCCCGGTTGCAGCGAAGCGGAGACCCGCCGCCAGCTCAAGCGCCGGGCATTCGACCATCTGCTCAGCCTGGCACTGACCCGCATCGCCGGGATGCGCGTAGAGCGGGAGGATCTCAAGCGGCAGCGCGATCTGTTGCGACGCAAGCTGGCGGCGCTGGAGGGCGGAGGTTGGGGCTTCGATGTGCCGGAGGGCGGGCAACCCGATTCGGCTACCTTGGCGACCGAGCTGGATGCCGTTACGGAACAGTTGGATACGTTGGGCGCGGATGAAGGCGTGCTGCGGGCGCATCTGGAGATTGTCGCCGAGCTGCTCGGCGAGGCTCCGAGCCAGATCTGGGCGGACGAGATCACCCTCTACCTGGATCCTATGAACAGCCAGCGCGATGCACGGGACCCATCCGCTCGCCGGATCGTCTTGAAGGAGCTGTACAATGCCCAAGGCCGCAGCGCCGTCCTGCTCCCGATTTCAGTCGCTCCGGCAGAGCTGCCGCAGCGCGAGGATTTCGTCACCGCCGCGCAGCGCTATCTGTACTGACGTCTGGTCGCTAAATGACAATGGCGGAAGCAACGTTGGCCAGCACCCGTCTTCTGGTGGCTGCGTACACCACCTGCGTCCTCCTATCGTCTGTAACCAGCGCGCAGGCGCAGGACATCGAGCCTCGCGCCTACTCCAACGCGCCGGTGGGCGTCAACTTCCTGATCGCTGGTTACGCCTATACACGAGGTGGTATCGCGTTCGATCCCGCGCTGCCTGTGACGAACCCGCAGCTCGAAACGTCCAGCGCGGTTCTTGCCTACGCACGGGTGCTCGACATCTGGGGCATGTCCGGCAAGCTCGACGCCATCATCCCCTATACCTGGCTTTCCGGGTCGGCGAACTATGCGGGCGAAGCGGTGGAACGGGTTGTGGACGGGCTCGCCGACCCTAAGCTCCGACTCTCGGTCAACCTGTACGGGGCACCGGCACTCACGCTAAAGGAATTCAAGGATTACAAGCAGGATGTAATCGTCGGCGCAAGCCTGCAAGTATCGGTTCCCGGTGGTCAGTATGACGACAGCCGCTTGGTCAACATCGGCACCAACCGCTGGTCCTTCAAGCCGGAGCTGGGCGTCTCCAAGACTCTGGGCCGGTGGACAATGGAGCTCAGTGCGGCGGCCACCTTGTACACGGAAAACGATGACTTCTACGGCGGCAAGCAGCGCTCACAGGACCCAGTCTATTCCACGCAAGGGCACGCGATCTACAGCTTCCGTTCGGGTGTCTGGGCATCCGTCGACGCCACGTACTTCATGGGCGGCCGCACCATGGTCGACGGCGTGCGGAACGACGATCTGCAGCAGAACTGGCGCCTTGGCGGTACATTGGCGTTTCCCGTCGATGTGCAAAACTCCATCAAGTTGTACGCCAGCAGCGGGGTGTCGGCACGCACGGGAAACAACTACGACCTGATCGGGATCGCCTGGCAGCACCGTTGGGGCGGCGGGCTTTGATCGCAGAACGAACGCCCGGCCCGGATGCGGCGGACATATCGCTCGCCGAGCGCCTGGCATTCGAGCGCCTGCTCGGCGACCTGTCCGCGCTGTTCGCCGATCTCCCCGCCGACCGCGTAATCGACGAGATCTCAGGCGCCCTCGCGCGTCTTATCGACTTCCTCGGATTCGACCGTTGCACCTTCGGCGAATTCGTGGACGACGCCGGGGGGTTCGATGTCCTCTGCTCGGTGGCACGCGACGGCATCGAGACCACACCGCGCGGCTTGGGGCTGTCGCTGCCCTGGTACTTCGGAGAGCTGCAGGCCGGGCGGCTCGTCGTAGCCGCAGCGATTCCCGACGATTTCCCGCCAGAGGCCGAGGTGGAGATCGAGTACTGTCGGCGCATCGGTCTGCGGTCCAATCTGGGCATCCCGCTGCGGGTCGGCGGCCGTGTCGTCGGTGCCATCGCCTTTACCGCGTTTCGAAGCACCCGCGCCTGGCCGGAGGATCTCGTCGTGCGGCTCAAGATCGTTGGCGAGGTGTTTGCCCAGGCCCTCGTGCGCAGCCGCCGTGAGGCGGAGCTCGCGGCCGCGCTCGCCGAGATCACCCGCCTGAAGGAGCGCCTGGAGGCGGAGAATACCTATCTCCGACAGTCCGCCCGCGCCCGCTCCGGAACGGCGCTGGCAAGCCGTTCGCCGCGCTTCAACCGGGTGCTCGATGAGATTGCTCAGGTGGCCCCGACCAACTCCACCGTCTTGCTGCACGGCGAGACCGGCACCGGCAAGGAGCTGCTGGCCGACGCCATCCACGACCTGAGCGATCGCCGGGACCGACCCATGGTCAAGGTCAACTGCGCCGCCCTGCCGGCGTCGCTGATCGAGGCCGAGCTGTTCGGGCGCGAGAAGGGTGCCTATACCGGGGCGCTGGCGCGGCAAATGGGCCGTTTCGAGCTGGCGGACGGCTCGACGCTGTTCCTCGACGAGATCGGCGAGCTCCCGCTGGAGCTGCAGACGAAGCTGCTACGTGTGCTCCAGGACGGCAGCTTCGAGCGGGTGGGCAGTATCCAAACGATCAAGGTCGATGTGCGCCTGATCTCGGCCACGAATCGCGACCTCGCCCGCGCTGTTGCCGAAGGCGCGTTCCGGGAGGATCTCTACTATCGGCTGAATGTCTTTCCGCTCTCCGTACCACCGCTACGTGAGCGCCGCGAGGACATTCCGCTGCTCGCCTGGGAGCTCGTCAAGGAGCTCGGCGAGGCCATGGGCAAGCCCGTCGACCACATCGCCGAAGACACCATGGCCGCACTGCTCGCCTACTCCTGGCCGGGTAACGTGCGCGAGCTGCGCAACTTGATCGAGCGAGCGATGATCCTGACCCGCGGCCCAACCCTGCAGGTCTCGCTCGGCCCCGCGCCGACGCCGGTAACCGAAGAAACCCACGACAAGATCCCCGCAAAGGCATGCGCGGGCACCCTCGCGGCCAGGGAGCGCGACCATATCCTTCAGGTTCTGGAGCAGACCGGCTGGCGTATCCGCGGGTCTGGCGGGGCCGCGGCGCGGCTGGCCATCAAGCCGACCACACTTGAATCGCGCATGAAACGGCTGGGCCTCCGACGGCCTGGCTCTGAGACGTCGTAGAAACGACGATATTGCGGAGAACAGCTTCGGAGTCGCTCCCTCTCCGAATCAGTAGACTACGGTAACCAGTGGATTTTATTACAATCCGTATTGATTTCTTTCCTGGCACACCTGTGGCGGGATTTTTGCCTTTCGTTTAAGGAACAAGTAAGAGTAACCCCAAAAAGGAGACCACATACGTGAGCGAGACCGAAGACGTCATCGACGAAGACGAGGCTCCGGCAAACGAAACCAAGGCCCGAAAGAAGCGAAAGAACAATAAGAAGCTGACGAACAAAAAGTACTTGCGGAAGCTGGAAGACCTGCACGTGGAATTGGTCAGGCTGCAGCAATGGGTCCTCCTCAAGGGGCTCAAGGTCTGTATCGTCTTCGAGGGCCGGGATGGCGCCGGAAAGGGCGGTACCATCAAGGCGATTACCGAGCGGGTCAGCCCACGGATCTTCCGGGTGGTGGCTCTGCCAGCGCCCACCGAGCGCGAAAAGTCCCAGATGTACATACAGCGCTACATGCACCATTTTCCGGCGGCGGGGGAAGTGGTGATTTTCGATCGCAGTTGGTACAACCGTGCCGGGGTCGAGCGGGTCATGGGCTTCTGTACCGAGGAGCAGACCAAGACGTTCCTCGAGATGGCCCCGTTCGTCGAGAAGGCGATGGTGGACTCCGGGATCATCCTGCTCAAGTACTGGCTCGAAGTGAGCCCCGAGGAGCAGACCCGGCGGCTCGAGGGGCGCATCGAGGACGGGCGCAAGATCTGGAAGCTCTCGCCGATGGACCTGAAATCCTACAGCCGCTGGTACGACTACTCGCGGGCGCGCGACGCCATGTTCGCGGCCACCGACACCGATTTCGCACCCTGGTACGTCGCACCGTCGGACGACAAGAAGCGGGCGCGCCTCAACATCATCACCCACCTGCTCGCCCACATTCCGTACAAGGAGATTCCTCGCGAGAAGGTGAAGTTACCGAAGCGGCAGAAGGCCGGCGGCTACCGCGAGCCGGACTATCCATTCAAGGTCATCCCGGACGCGTATTGAGGACGCCGCGCCAGCCATAGGCAAATCATGAAACTCGGGCCTACGACGACGCGGCTCCGATACCTCATGGCCGCTCGCAGCAAGCGGCATCAACTGAGGCGATCTTGGAACGTCGTGGCGCGATGAAGCAAGGCGGTATCTTCACATGGCAGACGTGAGGTTCCTGTATGTCGTCTGGGCCCAGGTAATCGTCAGAGAGCTGGAAGAAGTCGTAAAACAGGGGCTCGAGCGCCGTGCCGTGCGCCACGGAAGGAGCATGGAGGAGGAAGTCCGCGAGATCCTTCGCAATGCGGTGCGCGAAGAGCAGGTTTCTCCCACGCCGCTCGGCTCGCGCATCGCCGCGCGTTTCAGGGGGAAAGGGCTTGATACGGACTTGCCTGAGCTACGGGGTACGGAGGCGCGCTCTGCAAGCTTCGGGGGATGATTGTCCTCGACACCAACGTGTTGGCGGCCTTGATGCAATCGCAACCAGACGTCAACGTCGTTGCCTGGCTCGACCGGCAGCCTTCCGAGTCCGTTTGGATCACCGCGATCAACTTGTTCGAGATCCGTTACAGCTTAGCTCAATTGACACCGGGCAAACCCCAAAAAGCGCTGGAAGATGCTTTCAATGCGTTGCTGCGTGAGGACCTCGAAGAGCGCGTTTTGCCTTGCGACGCACCTGCAGCCGATAAGGCTGCGCGGTTGGCCGGTGAACGGCGTCGGAAAGGCCGTCCAGTGGACATGCGCGATACCCAGATTGCCGGAATCTGCGAGGCCCGCCGCGCGATCCTCGCGACACGCAACACACGCCACTTCGAGAATATCAGCATGCCCGTTGCGAATCCCTGGGAAGATAACAGCTCGCAAACGGGGTCTTGACTCTCCGGATTAAGGGGAGCGCCAGAAAGAATCCCACCAGCTGCGAGTTTTCGACGACTGTGTTCGCCGACCAAAGTGGCCTGGGCCTTGGGCGCGCGCTCATGACTGCGCTCATCGCTGCGGCGCAGCAGCGCGGGCTTGCATGAAATGGAAGGATTCCTGCTGGCGAGGAACCAGCCGATGCTGAGTCTAGCCGCCCGACTCGGCTTCAGCATCATGCCCGACCCGAATGATGATGCCTCCGTTCGCATCTGCCACTAGCGCCTCGCAGACCCCTAGCGCGCTTGTCCAGTCCGCAAGGCCCAAGGTGCGACCGGCCGTTGCCGACCCTATGCGGCCGATCCAGGTCGATCGCCAGAAGTCCGATTCGAACCCAGAAGCGGCCGCCCTGACTCCACGGTTGTGCAGGTAAACTCGGCCATACTGCGCCCACGCCCACGGTCGAGCCGGGGGAGTAGCGCGTCGGCTTAACATTCGGTACGCTCCGCCATCTCGGCCCCAGGATTCTGAACATTTGCGGCTGGTTTATGCCGCATCCAGGGATGCGTAATGAGGCGGACCGCAGGTTAGTGAGCGGCAAACCCTTTACGCAAGCCGTGCGAGCGGGAAACAAGTCAGCTCGCCCCCGGCAGCGGAAGGTGTTCGTGAAATATCGCGACGACGAGCTTGTCTTCTGACTCGGATACCGGGGCATGCAGATGCACGCGGTTACGGTCGCCGCGAAGCTTCGCATGCCACTCGCAATAAAGCGTCCTGCCTCCAAGAACGCGCTCTCGGGCTAACCGGCATGCAGGGTCCCGCTTAACGTCGGATGCCTCCGGAGCAAGCTCGATGCCATAGGTCTTGAATCGCTGCTGGATGAGCTGCACGGATGGGTCGCCGGTCCCGGACAGCCCCTCGTCCTCTTCGCGGATCTTCGGCGGCGATGCGGTAAACGCCCATCGCCCGTGGTCATCAAGCACGGCCAGAAGTTCCCGAAGCTGCTTGCGCACCCCCAAGTACCCTCCGGCAAAGTCCCCGAGCCCTCGCCAGATTCCGTCGAGAAACCAGATATCCGGGAAGGCATGCGGGGCCAAGCGCTCCAGTGTAGACTCACAATCGTGCTCCACGTCGATCGCCGCTCGGAAGAATGCGCGATGTCCCTGCTCGTTGATGACCCAATGCACATCCGCGCTACCGCTGTCGGTCACTGTTGGATACGCGCCCTCACGCCGCAGTCCGAGACAAGCCACCGCACACCCGGAGCGAACGCTGTGGTGAGCCCATGCCACATCGGGATTGTCGGTCCGCTGCGACCCCGATACGGATACCTCTGTATGGTCCGGTATGCCCTCGGGCCAGGTTTCCTCATCCAGATAAAGGGGCGCCCGGCCAAGCATGGCGGCAAGCTCCTGCCTTAACTCTGGCGGCAGATCGACCGGGCACTCGGGACTCCAAAGCTCCCAAACGCTCAGATCTGCGAGCACCGATCGCGTATGAAGGTCCTCTCCGATCCAAATCCGCTCCCGACGTCCTTGGGCAATAGTCACTCGGTCCAGCAACCGCCCGAGCGCCGACTGGATCTCGTCCGCTGTCCACCCCTCGAACTTCCACTCAGATCCATCGATTACGAAGGCCACGACGCACCTCAGCGCCGCCGCCGAATACGCCCGAGGGCTGCCACGTCGATCTGGTACTGGTCGAAGAAACCCGGAGGCCAATCCGAAACGCCGCCGCTTGGGGTAAACCGCAGCGGGGTGGTCATGCAGGAATCGTCAGCTTCCGATTCGAAGAAATGGATAATCGCTTCACCATGGGACAAGAACCCATGCTCGCCGATTGCCCGACGGATTCCGTTCAGCACATGATCCGAGTGCGTCTCGACGACCACCTGAACACCATGACCCGCCAGCCAGGCGAGAAAGACTCCCATGCGCGACTGTCCCGCGGGATGCAGGTGCGCCTCTGGATTCTCGACGAGCAGCATACCGCCCGATCGGGCTATCAACCCAGCCAGCACTACCGGCAGCGCGTAGGATACGCCGAATCCCATGTTGGGTGCGCTGACGAGCTCGCCCCCAGGAGAACCGAAGCGCAATGCGGTGAACAATCCATCGGCGTGCGACACAGTATCGATTCGAATCGGTCGGACGATCTCCGCGAGCCAAGCCTCCAGTTCGTATTTCAGAAACGCTACGGCACCTGCCTCCCGATTCGGGTGGAGACGTTCGGCGCAATCCATCGGCCGATCACCTAAGACCGCAAGGACCTGCGCTGAATATTCTCCATGCATTCCGACTTCGAGCTCATCGCCCGACACCGGAGATGCGCGGAGGACACTACGTGGACCCAGGCGCTCCGCGGAAAGATAGGTAAATGCACGAGGACCAGGATCGAGGTCGAACGCAACTGAAGCAATCTCTCCATACTCCGCGATCTCGACGTAGAGCGCCTCGGGTGCGTCCGAGGGCACTACAAATCGCCAGATTCCAGGTGAGCTCGGGTGATCACCAAATAGCGTAAAGATGATATCGCCTGCCGAATTCCGGTTGTGAATGTCATCTGCGGTACCGAGGTCCAGGCCGAAAGGTCCGCCATTGAGCGGCAGTGTATTCGGCTGTGTAACCGTCGCGACACGGCACAAAAGAAGAGCCTGAATCACCGATGTTTTGCCCGTCCCATTAAGGCCGGCAAGCACCACCAGAGGCTTGAAATCGAACGTGCTATCGGTGAACCGCTTGAAGCCCTTGATGTCGACCCGGCGGATCATTCAAGCGCCTCAGCGACCAACTCGCGAGTCCTTTCCAACCTGTGCCCAATTGCGCTGGAGTCTCCGGTACCGACAGTGACAGCCTTAACGTAAGTGGGATCATCAAATGCAGCAAGAAGCGCCTTCCGGACTTCCCGTATTCTGGGTTCAAGCCGCCTGATCTCATAATGGGACAAGGCGATGCTCTGAGCTTCGAACACGGCGCGATTGATTGGGCCGCGGCGTTGCATCTCCGGATTCCAGCGCCTAAACGCCTCGTCACCAAGGATTGCCGAAGCATTTTTCATTGCACGGTCAAATGCCGTTCGAAGCTTGATCAGCTCCGAATCACTCAACTTGGCTGCGTCTTGCGAGCGACCGTCGATGCGCCGAGTGAATTCGACCAGATAGGCATCGAGATTCTCGTACTTACGGTATTCGCTCGCGGAAAAATCTCGGAACGCACAGAAACGCAGCGCGAGCTCTCGGTCAGTCATGCGCTTGCTGTCACGCACGCCGGGAGATGACGCCTGCGATGTCCGACGGTAAAAATAGAAGTGGGTCGCTTCGTCGAAAGACGCGAGTTGAGCCAGGTCATGGAGAAATCTCCGCGACCGGTCCTTACTCATCGCATGCCGGATCTCTTGAGCAGACAGCGGTTCTCCCAGCGTGTTAACGCGTCCGAAGATGTCGTACTTGATCTCGTCGGGAGTCTGAGGCTCGATCACGTGCACCACAATCTGCGTGGAGCGAATTCGTCGCTGCAGCACTGGCTCTAGATCCGAGAATCCGTATCCGTGTAGCTCACGGAGGTATTCCAGATCCGCTTTGTCCAAAATGTGGTTGCCGGCCATAAAAAGACGAACGGTTGTGAGGCGTTGCACACCGTCGACGACTTGATAGGTTCCGTCCCGCTCCTGATTGAAATAAAAGGCTGGAAGCGGGATCCCGAGGAGGATTGATTCCACCAGACGGGTTCGTTCCCGCTGCTTCCAGACGAAATCCCGCTGGAAATCGGGTGCGAGATCGATCCAGTTCTCGCCGATTTGGTCCACCACCTCGCGCAGCGTGAAGTTCTTCGTAGTGATGCGTATCTT
>JAJDOL010000062.1 GCA_022340195.1 Chromatiaceae bacterium | reverse complement strand
ATACTGGGTCTGGAGCTCGGAGCCGACGACTACGTGACCAAGCCCTTTGACGAGCGGGAGCTCCTGGCGCGCGTGCGCACCGTTCTTCGACGTTCTTCTCGCGAACCACCTGCGTCCGGGGCCGCGCCAGGTCGCACTGTCGCTCGCTTTGCGGGGTGGCAACTCGACATCCTCGCGCAAGAGCTCACTTCACCGCAAGGTACCAGGGTTTTTCTGACCACCCGTGAGTTCCAGCTGTTGGTGGCCCTTGTCGAGCATCCCCAGCGCGTCTTGTCCCGCGATTCGATTCTCGAGCTGTTATCGGGTCGTGATTGGACGCCGGTCGATCGCAGTATCGATGTGCTCATAGCCAAGGTGCGCAAAAAGCTTGGGGATGACGCACAACGTCCAGAGCTGGTCAAAACAGTACGCGGAGTCGGCTATAAGCTGGGACCTCCTGTGGAGTTCCTATAGCCAATTGCGCTTCGTTTGCATAACTTAACAAATCGTTACACATTGGTTGCCAGGCGGTTACAGTCGTTAGCTAAGCTTGAGTTAGAGGCCAGCGCGAAGAGCCGACCGTTATACGCAGATAGCCGCGTTCTGGCAGAGGGCGACGACCCGAAGACCCGGAAAGCTGCGCTTGGGCGGTTCAGCACCAAGCATGCAGAGTATCGATCGGGATCCAAAAACGCATTGTTCCTCCAATGCAACCTGGTTCCCCGGCAACGGACTTTGCAACACGCAAGAGGCGCGCTATGCGATACGGGTGGATCCTCGGGTTGCTCGCCCTCGCAACGATCTCGACGAAAGTCTGCGCAGAAAAGCTCGGCGGTGAGGCATTTACAGACCCCGCCTTTGTTTGGCAGTCGGTGCCTTCCGATTGGATCGAAAAGCCGGTAGCACCCGAAGCCGAGGCGCAGCATGCAGATCTAGCGATCTCGCTAGACCAGCAGCTCTATCCGTACCTGCTTCCCCTCATCGACAAGTATGCCAAACAACATGGATTGACCATCGCGGCAACCAAAGGCACATGCGGGATCTCCGCCGGCCTGTTGTTCCGAAAAGCAATTGATATTGGTGGTTTTTGCTGCGCTCCCGGAGAGACGGATCGCCTGCCGGGCTTACGCTTCCACACCCTTGCCATCGCCGCCATCGCCCTTGTTGTGCATCCCGACAATCCGGTCGAGGATGTGACCTTATCGCAGGCCCGCGGTCTTTTCCGCGGTACGATCGCCGCCTGGTCGTCGGTCGTCGACCCTCCGGATCCAGTGGTGCCACAGGCCGTTCACCCGATCGGTCGGCTCCATTGTAAGCTTCGCCCCGGTCATTGGCGCCTGCTCCTCGACAACGAGGATTCGTTCGGTGCGAACCTGCTGGAAGTTGGCGCGATCGAGGACATGGTGCGGTCGGTCGCTGCAGACCCGAAGGCGATTGGGTACGAGACCCTGTGGATGGTGCACAACCACCATGACGCGGGAGCGGTGAAGCCGTTGCGCCTGAATGGGGTCAGCCCGGACGATGCGGAAGCCTTGGCTCAGGGGCGCTATCCCCTCTATCGAGTTTACAACGTGACAACCTGGGAAGGGGCCGCCGCAAAACCCCTCGCGAAAGACCTGGTGCGCTTCCTGCTGGACCGGGTCGAGGGAACGGACAGCCGGTTTTTCATGGTGCCCGTCACCCGGCTTCGGGCGAACGGATGGCGATTCGAGGGTGACGAGTTGGTCGGCGAGCCGGAGTCGAGCGCACTGCGAAAACGTTCGCCAATCTATGCGAAGCAGGCTCCATCGCTTGACGCGTATCTCGCACCCTGATTGCCCGATCCATTTGGTTAGCTTCCGACCGACAGGAAGTCACAAACGTCAAAACAGTTCATCCTAAGCGCTCGCGGGCGAGCGCTTTTGAAACGTCCCTTGTGGTTTGGATGAATTCATCACGTTGCCGACTCGGCTATGCTAATCCAGGCCAACGTTGCACAGGCAGCGGCACATACGCACTTGCTCACCAGCCATCCGGTCACCAACGACCGATTGCGTATCGTACGCCCCGCTTTTCAATCCAATCGCCAGGGCATGAGCAAAGCGTTGATGAATGTCTCTGATGCTCTTTGCCACGAGATCATCACCATCGGGCGCAGTGCCGTTCCGCTCAAACCCCGCTGACTGATTGCCATGAAAAGATATCTAAAATGCCTTTCCGCAGCCATCACTTTGCCGGTGAAGGGCCTTGGTCTGGGTTTGCTCTGTGGCATCCTGACCTGGGCGGTCCTGGATGCTTTTCAAGCGCGGAATCTGAACCAGGTGCTTCTGGAGCATACAAAAGAGCAGCTGCGCGACGAGGCGGCCAGGAATCGCATGGTTTTCCATCGTTACCTCAAACAGCATGCCCAACTGACCAAGCTCATTGCTTCTTATCAACCCCTGACGACCTGGCTAGCTCAACGGCAAGACCATATGCCGGCCTCAGCATTCAGCCGCTACGAGAAAGAGCGCCCTGACTGGTTTCCACCCGTCTCGACCTGGCGCGGCCTTATCGATCCAGGTTATTTCTTGCTTCACGACGCAGAAGGTAACCTGCAGGCGATCTACCAGCTGGCTGCGAACGATCTACCGCTAGACAGTGCTCTACAGAACCTACTGGCAACCGGTCGCAGCGAGGGCCAGATTCATCTCACCGCGCTCGGCGGTCATACCCACCTGATCACGTCCTCGGCAGTCAACGACGTGCGTGGCCGCAAGCTTGGTCGTCTGACGTTGGTCAGCCGGATCGATGACGAGTTCGTCGGCAAGCTTCGCTACGCGACCGATGCTTCGAATGTGATCCTGGCCCTGTTCGAGGGTGCCGGAAAGCATCTTCTAGCCAGCAGCCGACCCGAACGGCTTATTCCGGGAGTGCGCTTGGAAGCGCTGCAGCGAGATTACGTGGCGACCGGCAAGCCCTTTTTCGATTACGGAAGCTCGGAGCTGCGCTTGCAGCTGGCGACCCTGATCCCGCTGGATACGATGGCGGCGCTCAACGCGAGTATCCTCGACGCGGCGCAAAACCAACACCTTATTGCGGCTGTTGCATTCACACTGAGCTTTACGCTGTTGATTTTTTCCTGGTCGCGCCGGATCGAGGGCGTGCTCCGGCATATTCACCGTTTCTCCCGACACGTTGCCGGCGATTCCCGGGAGTTCGAGGTCAGCGGCGATGCGCTCGCGCAGCTGGAAAGCGATTTAACCCGTTTGCGGGACGAGATCTTGGAGGCGCGGGAATCCTTGGGCCGACAGCAACAAACGCTTCAGCAACTCAAACAGCTCGAGGTGTTGGAGACAGTGGCTGACCATCTCCAAATCGGGGTGCTGTTGTTGGGATCGGAGGGCGGTGTGGAGCTCCAGACCCAGCAAATGGGCCGATTTGAGAAAACACTCGGCGCGGGGGCGTATCGCGCTCTTATCGAACGGTCAATCCAGGAAAACGAGCTGGATCTGCAGGACGATCTGCAGAACCAATACGCGTTCAGCGTCAGCCGACTATCGCTTTTCAGGCAGGCGGATGTCGTCCTGATCCGAGATGTCTCTCATGAAAAGCGCCTGCAGAGGCGGCTTCAGGAACGGGAGCTACAGTTTCACCGCATTACCGAATCGGCCCGCGATGGGATCGTATCCATTGACCATTCCGGCAATGTAATTTACTGGAATCGGGCCGCCGCGGCCATGTTTCAGTATTCGGCGTTGGACGTCATGGGAAAACCCGTTACCTGTATCATTCCGGAATCGTATCGGGAGGCTCACCAATCGGCGATTCAAAGAATCGGCGAAGCAGAGGTGCCGTACTCTGTGAGCAAGACCCTAGTGCTTGAAGGGCTACGCAAGGATGGCTCGACATTTCCCGTGGAGCTTGCTCTGTCCAACTGGCAAATGGATGGAACACCTTATTTTGCTGGAATAATACGGGATATCACCGAGCGCAAGCGGGCAGAGCAGACGCTTCAGGAAAGCGAACGGTACGGCCGCACCCTCTTCGAGCAATCCCCGATCGGGCTGGCCCTCTGTGAGGTGAACGGTGAGCTAGTGGACTGTAACTTGGCGTATTCCACTATCGTGGGTCGTACGCCCGAGGAAATGACCGGTCTCAGCTATTGGGAGCTTACGCCCGAGGAGTATGCAGACGACGAGCAGCGACAACTGGAGCGTCTAGGTACCACGGGTTGCTACGGGCCCTATGAAAAGGAATACCTTCATAAGGACGGTCACCGTGTGCCGGTACGGTTGCACGGCCGACTCCTGAAAAGAGGCGGCAAGACTTACATCTGGTCGAGCGTTGAAGACATCTCCGAGACCCATGCGGCTCGGCGAGCCCTCCAAGAAAGCGAATCCCGTTTTTCCCTATTCATGGACCACCTGCCCGCCGCGGTCTTTATAAAAGATTCCCAGAGTCGCGTGTTGTATGTCAACGCGTACATGAAAATGAACTTTTTCGCGGGGGAATGGCACGGCACGGATACGGCTGAGCATTTCTCCGCCGATGTCGCCAAGAAAATCGTTAGTGACGATCGCCGAGCGCTGGGGGAGGGACGCTATGATCTCGTGGAGAGGTTGAAAGATCGCACAGGGCAGGAGCGTTCTTTCCGAACCCTCAAATTCGCAATTCCCCAATCGGAAGGGCAACCGCCCTTGTTGGGCGGCATAGCCTGGGATATCACGGACGCTCTCGCGGCTTCCGAGTCACTGGCGCGCAGCAAGCGCCGCTATCGGGAAATCTTTGAGATTGCGCAAGAAGGAATTTGGCTCATCGACGCCGAGGCACACACCGTGGAGGTCAACCAGCGGATGGCCGAGATGCTGGGCTACACCATGGACGAGATGCGCGGGCGCCACGTGTTCGAGCTCATGGACGAACAGGCGCGCGAGGAGGCCGCAGTGCTCCTTGATCGGCGTCGCAAAGGCATCACGGAAAAATACGACTTTCGTTTTCGGACGAAGGCTGGTGCCGATTGTTGGGCGATCGTGAGCACCGTGCCGATGTACGATGCGCAGGGAGACTATGCCGGGGCCCTGAGAATGGTTACCGACATCACCGAGCGCAAGCGCGCCGAAGAGGCGTTGCGCGATCATGAGCAACAGCTGCGGCTTATCCTGGCCTCGACGGGTGAGGGTATCTTTGGCTTGGACCTGCAAGGACGCTGTACCTTCGCCAACCGCGCCTGTATCGAGCTACTCGGCTTCACCGACGAAGAGGATCTGCTCGGCAAACGAATGCACGAGCTCATTCACCACACACGCCATGATGGAACTGATTATCCTGTGGAGGAGTGTCCCACATACCGCTCGTGCACCCTACGTGACGTAACCTTCGCCGACGACGAGCTGCTCTGGCGCGCTGACGGCAGTGCCTTCCACGCCGAGTACCAGTCCGCTCCCCTGGTGCGAAACGGTGCAGTTCTCGGGGCGGTCGTGAGTTTTGCGGATATCACCGAGCGCAAGCTCGCTGCAGTGGCAATCAAGGAGGAGCGGGACTTTGCCGAGCAGCTGATCGAGACGGCACCGGTGATCGTACTGGTGCTCGATCCGGAAGGAAACATCATCCGCTTCAACTCCTTTATGGAGAAGCTGTCCGGCTACTCGCTGGCGGAGGTAATGGGTAAGAATTGGTTCGAGACCTTCCCGATCGAGCGCGGCGCGTGCCAGATCTCGGATGTTCTTGCGCGGATCGAGGACAAAGGCCAGACACGCGGCGATCTGCATGCCATCGCCACGCGAGATGGCGAAGAACGCCTCATTGCCTGGTACAACACCACCCTACGAGATTCCGACGGCCGGTTGACTGCTGTGCTGGCCATCGGCCACGACGTGACGGACCAGAAGGCCAAGGAAGCCCAACTTCTGCAGGCACAGAAGATGGAGGTGGTGGGCCAGCTCACTGGCGGCATCGCCCACGATTTCAACAACCTGCTAACGGTCATTTTGGGAAATCTCGGCCTTCTAGCCAAGACGATTGGGTACGACCGCGAACCCGAGCTGTCCGATTTCTTGCGGGACATGAAATCGGCGGCCAAGGATGGCGCGGAACTGACGCAGCGCCTGCTCGCTTTTTCCCGCAGGGAGCCTTTGCAGCAGAAGCGCATCGACCTTCCTGCGTTCCTCGGGCATTTCCGGCGTTTTCTCCAACGTACGCTGGGCGCAGATGTCGAAGTGCAGGTGCAAGCCGAAGAGACCATTGACCAGTTAGTCAGCGATCCGCCTCAGCTCGAGAGTGCACTGTTGAACCTGGCCCTCAATGCGCGGGACGCCATGCCTCATGGCGGTCGACTGTCTTTGCAGGTAGAGAGCAAGGAGGCGGCGGAGCTGGATCCCACGTTGAAACCTGGGACCTATGTCGAGATTGCCGTGATGGACACGGGCGAAGGTATGACTCTCGAACAGCTATCGCACGCGATCGAGCCCTTCTACACCACCAAAGGAAGCGGGCAGGGCAGCGGTCTGGGATTGAGCATGGTCTTTGGCTTTTGCAAGCAGGCCGGCGGCATATTTCGGCTCACGAGCGAACCGGGAGTCGGCACGCAGGCCACAATCGTCTTGCCCTTGGTTGGCGTCGTCGGCGAGGAGGTCGCGCAGGCACCCGAATCCGCGTTAGAGGCTCCGGAAATAAAAGGGACGGTCCTGGTGGTCGAGGACGAAGGGCGCGTCCGTAAGCTCGCCGGACGTTTCCTGAAGGACCTCGGATACGATGTGTTGATGGTCGAGAACGGCGAGAAGGCGATCGAGGTTCTTCAGTCCGAGTTGGCCATCGATTTGGTGTTCAGCGATATCGTCGTGCCAGGCAAAACCAGCGGTTGTGATTTGTATCGCTGGGTGCAAGCACACCGTCCGGAAGTGAAGGCCCTGCTCACCACGGGTCTGAAATCGGCTGAGCTCGACGAGCTTACTGAAAACGACGCCGCGCCAGAGCCGATTGTCTTGCCCAAGCCTTACACTAAAGAGCAATTGGCGGAAGCAATTCGAGACGTTCTCAATACTTGATCTCCCGAGGTAACCCGACGCCGAGCCTACCCTTCGTGCGGGAACCGACGATGAAGGTCACGCTTCCCCAGTCCGCTGCGGTTACCCTCCCGCTACAAACAATTACAAAACTTTACCCACGCGTAATCCGATAGTTACGGTCGACAGCTAGAATTTTCGTCGAGACATGACGAAAAGTCGAGTTAAAGAAAAATACTGCACGAAAAAGTCGGTCTGCAAGCGAGAGGAACATCGGATGAAAACTGCCCTTCAGTCTGGAAGTTGCGTGTGGCTTCTACTAATAAGCGGCTGGACTCTTTCGGATGCAACGAATGGCGTTCTCCCGACAGACGACTGGAGTGCCGAAGTCACCGGAGCGCGTAGATCCGGTCTCCCTATTCTGATTCTGTTCAGCAGCGAGCATTGTGGCTATTGTGAACGCCTCAAATCCGACGTACTCGAACCGTTGGTGAAAAGTGGTGGAGTGAAGGATCTTGCGTGGATTCGGGAGCTCGACATCAAGCGCGGCGGGAAGATCAGGGATTTCAATGGTGAAAAGATTCGCACGAAAATTTTCGTCGATCGTTACGAGGTCTATGCAACCCCAACCCTGATTCTTGTAGATAATCAAGGCAATACTCTCGGCGCACCCATCGTCGGGTTCAACAATTCCGAAGATTACATGTCCTACTTGGAATATTTCCTGGATGTCGCCTATTGGGAACCCAAAAAACTAGGACCTATTCACGACGAGCAAATAGGCGCTGGCTCCCTTGTTCAAGACCAACTCAGAAACTCTGTATCCGTTACGCAAATTGATTCCTGGTGATCTCGCTTCGGCTGGCCACTCCGGTCGGTTTCAATGAGTCTCTGCACCTGAGAAATATCAGATTTCTAAAGCGTCACTACCTGTCAGCGGGTGCACCTTAACCGGCAGTTTTGACTCAGCTGAGACAGTTGATCTCTGGATTTGCGAAGACCTTGCATTATTAGGAGATTCCTAACTTGTCAGTGAACACTTCCTAAGTGTCGCGGTCCTGGCCTCTTGCCAGCATTCATTGCGCCATGAGTTACCTCCATGGCTTGCCTCGCCAGCGCGGGGCCTTTCTTTTTTGGCGACTTTGCATCGCGCAACGGCCGCATAAGCGTCCGATTTACGCCGGAGACGCTGCGTCGGCGTTTTCCGGG
>JAJDOL010000060.1 GCA_022340195.1 Chromatiaceae bacterium | reverse complement strand
AAAGGGCTGCCCCTGTTTCCTTTCATTTTTGCTCGGTTGCCTGGCGCGAAGACCCGCCGGGATCGGCGGATCTTCAAGTCAAGCTTTTCCGGTTTCCATTGCCGCAACAGCAGCCGAAACGCGGAGTAACGCAGGGGGCCGGGCTCGATAACGCCAGCCCCGCGCCCATGGAGTCGGCAAGCTATCGGTAGGTCGCAGTTTCATCGCACCCCAACCGCTGATGCTCCCAACCAGGAGAATAGGCATCGGCGCGATTCAACTGGATTCCTCAGCAAGCAGGATCGGCACCGCAACCTTCGGGGAGAGCTTGAGTCGCTGGGCACGTCGGACGAACCGGCGATCATCGAATGTATAGAACGCGCTGCAGTGGGCACTGCCCGCGAGGTGCAGGGCGTCGGCAAAATCCATACCCTGACTGAGTAGGGTAAGGGCCTGGCCAATGCGGCCAGCCTCTTCCACGTTGACGTTGGTGAGACCCAGGAGGTGCTCCATGACACGGATTACCCGCTTGGAATCGAAACGGTAGAAGGCCCGGAGCACCCGTTCCAACGCCAGGGTGACGGTCAGTGGAACAAACAGGCTAGGTCTCTTGACGATGATTTCGTAGGCGATCGGCCGTTGCCTGGTAGCCTCCAGGTCCCGGGGTCGTCGACGTAAAAGCGGGCCAAGATGTTCGTATCAAGAGCGATCATCGTCGGCTTCGCGCATAGCGGCAGCAACGTCGAAGTCCGCGAGCCGCCGTTCCCCCGGCTGATTGCACGTCAGCATTTTGAAAGAAATGGGGCAAGTCTTGAACAGCCGGTACATGCCGGATTTCAAGCCTTGCCCCCTTCCTCTCGGGTGTTGCAGAGCGGGAAATGCACGCGACATCAGCTATCGGTTCCTCTTAGTGCCCTTGTTGCATTTGCGCATCCGGAGGCGATCCCGCCGACGCATTTCCCGCTTCGGACATACGCATGAAGCTCGCCTGCAGGCTGGACTCGGAATCGATTAGGAACTGGCCCGAGACGACGATCTCGTCGCCCTCGCTCAGGCCGGAGAGGATCTCGACCTCGCCGCCCCGCTGCATGCCGGTGGTCACATCCACTGGCCTGAAGCGGCCCGCGCCGAGGGCCATGATCACGCTCTCCCGCTCGCCGGTGACGATGAGCGCCTCGCTCGGTATCTTGAGAACGTCCTCCCTCGGTCCGCCATGGATCACCACCTCCGCGAACATGTTCGGCTTCAGCAACAGGTCCGGGTTTGGGAAGACCAGACGCACGCGCAGGGTGCGCGTCTTTGGATCCAGATCGGGATAGAGATAGTCCACGGCTCCCTCCCATTTCTTTTTAGGATAGGCGGGAACGCTGATATCCGCTGTGAGCCCGGACTTCAGCCAGGCGATCTGGTGCTCGAATACGTCCACCATGACCCAAACCTGGCTGAGGTCGGCGACGGTGAACATCTCCGTTCCCTTGCCCACATACATGCCATCGCGGGCCATCATGCCGGTCACGACGCCATCGATGGGGGCGAGCACCGGGACCCGGTTCCTCGTCTCCCCGGTGCGCTCGATCTCACTGATGATCGACTCCGGGACGTCCAGCAGACGCAGCATATTGCGCGCCTTGTCGGCCTTGACACCGGCGACGCCGCGCGACCTGGGCTCTAGGGCAAGCAGGTAGTCCACCTGGGCGGATAGGATGTCGGGCGCGTAGAGCTCCGCCAGCTCTTGCCCCTTGTGTACCGGCTCGCCCTCCGCCCGCAGGCTCAGCTCCTCGATCCAGCCGTCGGCCCGCGGATGCACATGGGCCAGACGCGTCTCGTCGTACTCCACCCGGCCCATGGTGCGGATGTATTTCCACAGGGTCCCGCGTTCGACCTTGGCGGTGCGCACCCCCATGTTCTGGATCACCGCACCGCTCAGGGCCACCTCCGGATGCTTGCCGGCATCCTGATCCATGCGCTTCTCCACCAGGGTCATGCCGCAGATGGGGCAGCTTCCCGGCTCGTCCCTGACGATCTGCGGGTGCATCGGGCACACATACTTGGGATCCAGGTGCTTCGCGGCATGCTCCATGGCGCTGTCGTCCAGGACCGCGGCCAATGGCTCGCTTGGCGCCGACACCTCATCACCGCATGAGGTCAATAGCAGAAGCGCGAAACACACAGCGAGAGGACGCTGCGTTGCCAATCCGTACTGAAAGACCATCTTCTTCTCCCGCTCGCGGACCAGCTGTATTGGCTGCTCCCGAGGATCACAAATGTCGCAACTAGGGGTTCGGCGGAAATCCTTTGCCCGGGTCCGCTTCCGCACTGAAGCATCGACCTTGGGATAAGGACCTGGATTTCGACCGAATTGATGCTGCCGTTATCTCGACGTTGATGCACCTAGTTGTGCTTAGGAATCCGGATAACGGCAAGATGCGCGCGCCGATCCGAGAAACGGGGCTAGTCCGGCCGTTTCGGCGTCGGCGACTCAGCTGAGGTGGGAGATGGGAGGCCGGTTCGGTTGACCGGGTGTGAAATCGTAGAAGTGCTTGTGAACGCCGCCGGCTTCGATGGGAGGGACACTGGGAAGACCCTGCGGCGACGCCGAAGCCATCTTGTGGCAGGCGCCGAAGAACAAGCAGAGAACGCACTTTTGGCAGTCAAGCATGCTCGCGGTCTTGTCAAGTCCCGGGGGAGCGGTCGCACCGAGGTGAAGCGGGCAGGCTCCTCCGATCATCTCGTCCGCGAAGCGCGCATACTTGCAAGTCATTGTGGAAGAAGCAACCAGCTGAAGCTGCAACGCGACGACACAGAGCAAAACCAGGATTCTGGCAGACAAAGGGGACGGCCTCATGGGCTACAAGGTAGCGGTCCTATCGGCGCAAGGCAAGCCGGTGCGCGCGCATTCGGGCGTTGAACAGGTGCCGGAGGGCGTAGAGTATGTCATGCTGCATCCACATATTTTCCGAGGTTGATACATGCACAAGACCGTGATCTATATCGCGCTGCTCGTGGGCGGCGCGGCCTTTCTGGGGATGTTGAAGCTCATGTCCGACATGACCGGCCATATGGCCCGTATGACCGAGCAGGTCGGTGTCATGTCCGTGGACATGGGAAAGATGCGAGCCCAGATGGAGACCCTGGTCGAGCAGGTCTCGGGAATTGAGACCAGCGTGAGACACATGGGTCCCATGGCCGAGAACGTTAAGGGACTACAGGAGAGTGTCGCCTCGATGGCCGGTGTCATACACCGGGGCGGCGAGCAGATCGAGAAAATCAACCCCGTGGAGATGCTGCAGCAGGTTTTCCCCCCCGTTCAGCGGCGCTGAGGAGGAACACGCGCTCACCGCCCTCGAATGCCGACCTCTTTGCCCGGGACCGAGTCGAATCATTCCGGCGGCCCGTTCGCAGCCAATCCCGCGGCGTCGCACTCGGCGATCTGCTCCGCCATGGGGCGGTAACAATAAACGGATAATCTCCGGACCGCTCTAACCTTTGCGCACCGCCGGGCAGCCGCTCGCCTGCGGGCAACAGCAAGTCACGCGAGATCCCAACGATGATCGAGAATCGATTCTCCTGCCGCTCACAAGCCTACGACGCCGCGGACGATCAGCCCGCAAACCAGTCCGATGCGGCAACCCTCGGCGACCTCATCAATGCCCGTTACAACCGCAGAGCGATGCTGAAGGGCGCTTTGGGGGTAACCGCAATGAGCGCCCTCGCCGCGAGCCCCTTGGCCCTGTTGGCCAGCAGCACCGAGCGGGGAAATCCTGCTGCTGCACAATTGCGGTTTTCGGAGGTCGAGCACGGCGTGGATGAAACCCACCATGTAGCCCCGGGTTACAGCGCGGATGTGCTGATTCGCTGGGGAGACCCGGTGTTAGCCGGCGCACCGGCCTTCGATCCCTACAATCAGAGCGCCGGCACCCAGCGCGGGCAGTTTGGTTACAACAACGACTTCATCGGCTATATTCCCCTTCCCTTCGGCTCCGGCAACTCGGAGCACGGCCTGCTTTGCATAAACCACGAGTATACGAATGAGGAGGTGATGTTTCCCGGTCTGAGTCTGTACGACTCCGAGCACGGCGGCGTTACCAAGGAGATCGTAGAAATCGAAATGGCCTGCAACGGCGGCAGCATCATCGAGATCAAAAAACAGGACGGAAAGTGGAAGTCGGTTCCGGACGGCAAGTATGCACGCCGCATCACCGCCTTGGATACACCAATGGCCATCTCCGGGCCGGCCGCCGGGAACCCGCGTTTGCGGACCTCCGCCGACCCGACGGGCAAGGAGGTGATAGGCACGATCAACAACTGCGCCGGCGGTATTACCCCCTGGGGCACCTACCTGATGGCCGAGGAGAATTTTCACGGCTATTTCTCCGGAAACCTGGAAAACCACCCGGAGAAGGTCAACTACGAGCGCTACGGCGTGCCCGCCGGACGCTATGCCTGGGGCAAGTTCCACAAGCGCTTCGACATCAATGCCGAGCCGAATGAGGCGAACCGCTTCGGCTGGATCGTCGAGGTCGATCCGCTCGATCCGGCATCGATGCCCATCAAGCGGACGGCCCTGGGCCGGTTCAAGCACGAGGGAGCCGAGAGCATCGTCAACGGCGACGGTCGCCTGGTACTCTACTCGGGCGACGATCAGCGCTTCGAGTACCTGTACAGGTTCGTCTCCGCCCGCCCCGTAAACCCCGAGAACCGCGTCGCCAATCGGGACCTTTTGGACCAGGGAATCCTGTTTGTCGCCAAGTTTCACAGCGACGGGACGCTTACCTGGCTTCCACTGACCTTCGGCTCGAACGGCCTGACGGCGGAGAACGGTTTTCAGAGCCAGGCGGACGTCCTGATCGAGACGCGGCGTGCGGCCAGCGTACTCGGCGCCACACCCATGGACCGACCGGAGGACGTGGAACCGAATCCCCACAACGATCGCGTCTATGTGATGCTAACCAACAACGCCAAGCGCACATCCGATCAGGTCGATGCGGCAAATCCGCGGGCGGCCAACATCTGGGGTCACGTACTGGAGCTCACACCCGAGAACGGCGACCACGCGGCGACCACCTTCAAGTGGGACATCCTCATCAAGGCCGGAAACCCGGACAGCGATGGCGTCGCCGCTATGTGGAATCCGGCAACGACCCAGAACGGCTGGTTTGCCTGTCCGGACAATTGCGCCGTCGATCACCAGGGACGGCTCTGGGTCGCTACCGACCAGGGCAAGTCGTGGAAGAAGGCATCCGGCAGCGCGGACGGCATCTGGGCGCTAGAAACGGATGGGAAGGGCCGCGGCACAGGCAAGATGTTCTTCCGCGTGCCCGTTGGTGCGGAGATGTGCGGCCCCCGCTTCACGCCCGATGACCGGACACTTTTCGTGGCGGTCCAGCACCCGGCAACCGACGGTACCAAGGACTTCCCCGGTTTCGAGCGCGCATCCACCTTCGAGGATCCCGCAACACGCTGGCCGGATTTCGATCCCACGATGCCG
Source organism: Chromatiaceae bacterium (assembly GCA_022340195.1). Lineage (GTDB taxonomy): Bacteria > Pseudomonadota > Gammaproteobacteria > Chromatiales > Chromatiaceae > Thiosymbion. Next base: position 7,365 of record JAJDOL010000060.1, on the reverse strand, counting down.
CCGCGCCCATCCGTGGTGGTGATCACCAAGGATGACGGGGGAGTGATCGGGAGCTGAGGCGATTTCTCTCGACAAAGTGACCAGCCTGCTTGTCTTTTCGCCCGCCTACTGCGTTGCAGAAAGGATTACATAGCTCGACTATGCGCCCCTTTCCGCGCCTTGCAGGCAGACGAAAATTCTGCGCAATCTGGTAACTTTGTTTCGGCCAATCGCCTAAAAAAGCCTTACCGTCACTCCAACCCAGGGTACGGAGTCGGCTAGCTTGTGCGCGGCATCAATGGCCTTCCTGTTTCGAATGCGCGTGGTACACGCGCATCAATGCAACATAGCCCCTCGCAAAACGTTCGACCCGGCCCGCTCCATGCCCCTGCAACGGCTCGGAGCCAATCCGCTGGGCAAAATACCTGCCCCCGGGAACTCCCCCGAAAATCTTCTGTCATTTGTGACGTTTCCCCAAGATCCAATCCGCAAGCAATAACAACAGGGAGCTTTACGCATGATCGAGGTTCAACGACTCACCCGCAGCTACGGCGACCTCAGGGCCGTGGACGATGTCTCCTTCGACATCGGCCGCTCCCGGGTCGTGGGTCTGCTCGGCCACAACGGGGCCGGGAAGACCACCGTCATGAAGATGCTCACCGGGTACCTGGAGCCGAGCGCCGGCGACATCCGCATCGATGGGCTCGATATCCGCGAGCAGCGGCGCGAAGTACAGAAGCGCATCGGCTACCTGCCGGAAAACTGCCCCCTCTACCCCGAGATGACGGTGATCGACTACCTGGAGTACCAGGCGACACTGCACGGGGTACCGGAGACAGAGCGTCCCGCCGCTATTCGGGAGACCATCGAGCGCACGGATCTGATCCCCAAGGCGGACCAGGTCATCGCCACCCTCTCGCGTGGCTACCGCCAACGCGTCGGCGTGGCCCAGGCCATCCTGCACAAGCCCACGGTCCTGGTCCTGGACGAGCCCACCAACGGTCTCGATCCCTCCCAGATCCAGCACATGCGTACCCTGATCCGGGAGCTGGCCGAGGGGGCGACCCTGATCATCTCTACTCACATCCTGCAGGAAGTCGAGGCGATCTGCGACCGGGTGCTCATCATGCGCGCCGGTCGCCTGGCCCTCGACTCGCAACTCGATGCCTTGAGCAAGCCGAGTCGCCTTCTCGTCTCCCTGGAGCAGCCTCCCACCGACGTGACGCCGCTCCTGATGGAGCTGGAGCCGGTGACCTTGATCGAGCACCTGGGGACCATGGATGGCCACCACCGCTACGCCCTGGATACCGCCGATCCCGGAGGCACGGCGCCGCTGGTCGCCCGCTCAGTAAGCGCGGCCGGCTGGGACCTCTACGGCCTGCAACTGGAGGTCACGGATCTCGAAACCCTGTTCGGCGCGGTCAACGAGCAGCAGGAGGCGACCCATGCATGAGGTAATCCGCATCGCCCGCAAGGAGCTATGGAGCTTCTTTGCCTCGCCAGTCGCCTACATCTTCCTGGGCGCCTTCCTGGCGGTCAGCCTGTTCGTGTTCTTTTGGGTGGAGGCCTTCTTCGCCCGCAACCTGGCGGATGCCAGATCCCTGTTCGAGTGGATGCCTGTGTTGCTCATCTTCCTGGTGGCAGCACTCACCATGCGCCTGTGGAGCGAGGAGCGCCGCGCCGGCACACTGGAGACCCTGCTCACGCTGCCGGTTTCGCCCCTGCGCCTGGTTCTGGGCAAGTTCCTGGCGGCCCTCGCCCTGGTGGCGGTCGCCCTGGTGCTTACCCTGCCCCTGCCGGTCACCGTTTCCTTCCTGGGGCCGCTGGACTGGGGCCCGGTGCTCGGGGCCTATCTCGCCACCCTGCTGCTGGCGGCGGCCTACATCGCCATCGGCCTTTTCGTCTCGGCCCGCACCGACAACCCCATCGTCAGCCTCATTGGGACGACCCTCCTGTGCGGGATCTTCTTTCTCCTCGGGTCCCATGCCCTGACCGGTCTGCTGGGGCATCGCGGAGGGGAGATCCTCGCGCTGCTGGGCAGCGGCTCGCGATTCGCGTCCATCACCCGGGGCGTCATCGACCTGCGCGATCTGTATTTCTATCTCAGCATCGTCGGACTGTTCCTGGCGCTGAACGTCTATTCCCTTGAAAGGCTGCGCTGGGCCGAGGATACCGAGCACCCCGATCGGCACCGGTGGTGGGCCCTGGTCACCGGCCTGCTCGCGGCCAATTTTCTGGCCGGCAACCTATGGCTACAGCAGATCGGCTGGGCGCGGGCGGACATCACCCAAGGGCACATCTACTCCATCTCCGAAGCCACCCGCAACTACCTGGCTCAGCTGCGCGAGCCCCTGCTGATCCGCGGCTACTTCAGCGCACAGACCCACCCATTGCTGGCACCCCTGGTGCCCCAGATCCGCGACCTGCTGAAGGAGTACGAGATCGCCGGCGGCGGCAAGGTCCGCGTCGAGCTCATCGACCCCATGGAAGAGCCGGAGCTGGAGCGCGAGGCCGGCGAACGCTACGGCATCCGCCCGGTCGCCTTCCAGACCGCCAGCAAGTATCAGGCGGCGGTGGTCAACTCCTACTTCGACCTGCTGATCCAGTACGGCGGCCAGTACGAGAAGCTGGGCTTCCGCGACCTGATCGAGGTCAAGGATCCGGGCGAGGGGGACCTGGAGGTGCGCCTGCGCAATCCGGAATACGACCTGACCCGCACCATCAAGAAGCTGCTCTACGGTTACCAGGGCGGTGGCGACATCTTTCAGAGCCTGACCAAGCCGGTGGCCTTCCACGGATACATCTCCGCCAAGGACAAGCTGCCGGAGCCCTTACCCGCTCTGGTCGAAGACCTGCAGGCGGTGCTGACCGAGTTGGCGGACGGGTCCCAAGGCAAATTCAGCTCCGACATCCAGGATCCCGGCGCGGATGACGGTGCCCTGGGACGCGAGATCGAGGAACGATTCGGCTTTCAGCCCCTGATCCTGGACCTACTGAATCCCACGCCCTTCTACTTCTACATGGTCCTGGAATCCGGCGACCAGGCCATCCCCATCCCATTGCCCGAGGAGCTCGACAAGGCCGGGCTGAAACGCGCCATCGAGGCCGGACTCAAGCGCTTCGCCCCGGGCTTCCTCAAGACGGTGGCCCTCTACACCCCACCCCAGGCGGGCGGCTACATGATGGCCGCCGGTCCCGGCTACAGCGTCCTGCAGGAGGGCTTGACTGCAAACCTGACGCTGAAGGAAACCCAGCTCGACAAGGGCACCGTCCCCGAGGACGCGGACCTGCTCCTGGTGGCCGGCCCCGAGTCGCTCGACGAGAAGCAGGTCTTCGCCATCGATCAGTTCCTGATGCAGGGAGGCACCGTAATCCTCGCCGCCTCCCCCTACCACATCGACATGGGCGGCAACGCCATCTCCGCTCGCTCCCAGCCCACGGGCCTGGAAGACTGGCTGGCATATCAGGGCGTCGAGCTGGACCCCACCCTGGTGCTGGATCGGCAGAGCACCCCCTTTCCCATCCCGGTGCAGCGTCAGGTGGGGGGCTTTGTGGTGGAGGAGATCCAGAGCATCGCCTACCCCTACTTTCCGGACATCCGCGACGACGGCATGGACTCGGATACCGGCATCACCTCGGGACTCGGTCAGATCACCCTCAACTGGAGCTCACCGGTCAAGATCGACGCGGAGAAGAACAAGGATCGCCGGGTCATCGAGCTGCTGAAGAGCTCCGCCGACTCCTGGACCAACGCATCCGATAACATCCAGCCCGACTTCGACGCCCACGGCCCCCTCGGCTTCGCCGAAGGGGATGACCTGGGCAGCAAGGTCCTGGCGGTGGCCCTCGAGGGTCGCTTCAGCTCCTACTTCGCCGGCAAGCCCTCGCCTCTGCTGGAGAAGCCGAAGGATGAAGACTCCAAGGACGAGGACTCGCCAGAAGAGGCCGCCCCCGAATCCGAAACACCCGAGGAAGAAGAGACCAAGCCGACCATCTCCGGCGTAGTGGAGACCTCGCCGCCCTCGGCGCGGCTGATCCTCATCGGCTCCGCCAGCTTCCTGACGGACACGGCCATCAGCCTGGCGACCGAGGCCACCCGGACCGTTTACACCAAACCCCTGGAGCTGATCGAAAACGCCGTGGATTGGTCCTTGGAAGATCGGGGGCTGCTGAGCCTGCGCGGACGGGGCCAATTCTCGCGGCTGCTCAGGCCCCTGGATCGTGGCGAGCAGATGTTCTGGGAGTATCTCAACTACGCCCTGGCGCTGGCCGGCCTTGCCCTTGTTTACGGCCTGCACCGGCGCAGCCGGCAGCAGCGCCGGCGTCACTACCAGGCGATCATGTCCGCGGGGAGGTCTTGACCCATGCAAACGACACCATCAGAAGTCCAAGTGAGCAACAAGCCAGCCAGGATCGACTGGCGCGCCCTGCTATCCCCCGCGGTCATCGCGCTGGGCGCACTCCTGGCGCTGCAGCTTCTCGCCGCCCTGGTGATGGGGCTCCGGGGCACGGGCTTGGAGCCCGCGGGGTCCCAAGGTTCCCTCCTCACCTTCGATCGCGAGAAGGTGACCGGCATCCGCATCCAGTCCTCGGACGGCGAGCCCGTGCTGGTGACCAAGACCGAAGGCGGCTGGATCATACCCTCCCTTCGGGACCTCCCCGCGGCCGAGCAAAAGGTGACCGCGTTGCTGTCCAAACTCGCGGGCCTGCAGAAGGGCCTGCCCGTGTCGACCTCCGAAGAGGCGCTGAAGCGCTTCAAGGTCGCCGCTCAGTCCTTCGAGCGCAAGGTCACGCTGGAGCAGGGCGAGGCTGCACCGGTAACCCTCTACCTGGGCGATTCCCCCGGTTTCCGACGCTTGTTGGTGCGTGCCGATGGAGACAGCGCCGTCTTTGATGCGGAGCTCGGTCTATTCGATGTCCCGGATAAGGCCGACGACTGGAGCGACCGAACCCTGCTGCACCTGCAGCCGGAAGACGTACAGAAGCTGACCGTCGGCGGCCTGACCCTGGAGCACAAGGACAAGGGCTGGCGTCTTGTCGATCTGGCGGAGAGCGAGGAACAGGACGAGAAGGCCATCGACGACACGGTCCGTAGCTTGACCAACATCGACTTCGTGGGAGTATTGAACGAGGAGGAAAAGCCGGAAGTCGACGAGAAGGCCACCGCGGTCGAGATCGAGGCGACCCTGAAGTCGGGCGAGACCGTCCGCTATCGCGTATCCAAGCTCGCGGAGGGTAACGACTACCTGCTCGAGGTCTCGAATCGCCCGCAACACTTCACGCTTGCCAGCTATGCGGCCGAGGACCTGGCCGGCATTAACCGAGCCGACCTACTAACGCCGAATGAAGAATCGGCGGACTCACCGTCGGAAGAGCAACAGCCGGCGGACAGCCCGACGGGCGAGACCGTCGACCCGGCAGCGGAGACGGCAACAAGACCGCAAGCTCCAGTGCAGAAAGGAGACGAAGCCGGTTCCCCGGAACCGAAGGCCGCCGATTCGGCAGAAGCCACACCGGTGCCGGCGCTCCCGGAGGGATCCGATACAGAGCGTAATCCTTGATTGCGGGAAACGGCGTCCCTGGTCTGCCGATGATCCGGTATATAACATGCGAATCATCTGGTTTTTCGCGCGCGGGAACACGCCGATAATGGTGGATCGATTCCTCCGTGGCTCGGGGAGCGGGATGGGCGCTGCAATCGCTCTCACGAGCCGGCGGAAGAGAAAGTCGAAGCGCTGGCGGGCACAAATCTCCCAACGCTGCGAAAATCAACGGCGAGTGGTCGAAGTAGCGTATGCGCCCCGGACGACCATGCGCCGATTGCGCACGCCACCACGATTGTTGTCAAAATCATTGGCGAGCGATACCCCACAACAAAAAGAGGAACACCACCATGTTATCGATCATGCACGACATTACCGAGGCAAACGCCAATTTGATGCGCTACTGCGTTGCCCTTACGCGCGCAACCAATCGAGAGCTCACCGAGTTCAACGAGAGCTACCTGATGGCCTCTCAGGTCGCCATGCAGGCATTCCGGAGCAACCCCATGAGCCTGGAGGAGACCATGGAGGTGCTGGTGCACAAGGCCAAGCTGATGGAGAAGGGAATGTCGGCGACCAACGCGAAGCTCAGGGATGCCGTCATGGACCAGATGGGGGAGGGAATGCAGGCATTCCTCAACACGGTCATGAAGCAGGACGGGGAGAAGATCTCCGGGTATCTGAAGCGCGAGGCCGAGATCATGGAGGCAGTCGCCGACTTCCACGAAGAGATCGAAAAGATCAAAGATGAATTCGGCTTCCAGTTCAATACCTCCGACTACGAGCTGGTCCATGAGACGGATACCTTCAAGATGTACCAGGTCCTGCCCATAAAAGAAGGCGTGAAGGTGCGTGAAGACCTCAAGCCCATGCTCCTGGTACCACCCTACATGCTCGGTGCGCACATCCTCGCGTTCCTGCCCTACGAGGACAAGAGCTACGCCCATGCCTTCGCGAACGAGGGCATTCCCACCTACGTTCGAATCACCAAGGACATCATGACCACCGAGGCGGTGCAGACCACCACCCCGGAGCGCGATTGCGAGGAGACCGCTGAGCTGTGTGCGAAGATTGCCGAGAAGCACGGCCAAAAGATGACCCTGAACGGTACCTGCCAGGGTGGATACATTACCCTCATCAACGTGTTGTCAGGCAAGCTTCAAGAGAGCTGCGACACCCTGATCACCAACGTGGCCCCCATCGACGGCACCCACAGCGAGTCCGTCGCCGGCATGCCGCAACTTCCGCACGAGTTCGTGACCGAGACCCTGCCCAACGGCAACAAGGTCGCCAACGGCTACCTGCTCAGCCTCGGGATGCGCTTCGTGGCGATCGACAGGGAAACCCCATTGATCAAGGTGTTGGACCAGGCATCCCTGCACAAGGCCACCAACCTGAATCCGGGAAAGACCAGCGCCGCCCTGTTCCGATGGCTGCTCAAGGAGCGGGTGCACCTGCCGTTCGGCATACACAGCATGAGCTCCCTGACCTTCCAGGAGCCGGTCGCGGACAACGGCGACCTCCCGATCAAGCTCTTCGGCGAAACGCTCAACGTCAAGAAGCTCGCGGACATGAAGATGCGCTGGTATCAGGACTATGCGCTCAAGGACGACCTGGTGACACCCAAGTGCGCCACTGGCGCGAACCGGCACTTGGACGGCACCGACGTCATCGAGTCCGTACCCTTCCCCGCCGGTCACGTGGCGGTCCTGACCAGCCCCTACAACAAGCGTGCGCCGGTCAACGGCGAGTTTCAGGGCAAGGATGGCAAGACCTACCGCGGACCGGTGAAGTTCCAATTGGATATCTCCGGGAAGCCGAAGGTGAGCCGCGCCAGCAGAGC
>JAJDOL010000021.1 GCA_022340195.1 Chromatiaceae bacterium | reverse complement strand
GCGGACGCCCCCGAACGCCCGTGACGGCGTTGCCCTACGTGGAAAGGGCAGTCATTTAGCTGGCTAAACTCCCGCCCTTTTCACGTAGGGCGCCTTGTCACGAACGCCCAGAGTCGCCCTCGCGACGACGGCCGAATTTTTTCACAAGCTCTGAGACCATATTTCGGTGGCGTCTTGTATCCCCGTGAACGGATACGCATTGCTGTCGGCCTGTACATCCCCCGGGGACAATATCACAGGGGTCGAGCAGATCACCCCGGCGCCGGGGGATACCGGCACCTGTGAGGCCAGCCCCTGCCAGGTGTCGTTGCGGATCCCGGCCGGCACCGGCAGCTACGAGGTCACCGCCAACGAGGTCAAGGTGGGGTGTACCCGGCAGATCAGACAGCCAACCTCGGCCGCTTTTGGCAGAGCCAGGCATTTGAGATCCAGGGCACGGACGCGCCGAAGGCCTACGCCAATATACCTGCGCAGCAGTAAGAGCGATCGAAACTATTCCGCCTCGTTGCGCCTTGCCAAACACCATGAGTGGAGTCACTTTCGGGCGAAGGCGCCGGATGTTCGCGCCGGGCGTGGGAGTTGATCTACGGATGCGCAGTCTGTAGTCTCGCTTGCTTGTTCCCCTGGCTTCGCAACGATCGACAAATGACACGAGAACCGACGGTTTTTGTCGTCGACGACGATCTGGAAGTGCAGGACGCCCTGCGCTGGCTCATCGAATCCGTGGCCCTACCGGTTGAGACCTTCGCTTCCGCCGAGGGGTTCGTCGATGCTGTCGGTCCGGATCGTCCCGGGTGCTTGGTGCTGGACGTGCGGATGCCTGGCATGGGTGGCCTCAGGCTGCTTGAAAGCCTTCGAACCCTGGAGATTCGGCTGCCCGTAATCGTGCTGACCGGGCACGGCGACGTGCCCCTCGCGGTACGCGCTATGAAGGCGGGAGCGATTGATTTTGTCGAAAAACCCTGCGCCGATCAGGACCTGCTCGATCGCATCTACGGCGCAATGCAACGGGACGCCGAGTTGCGCGCAGAAACGGCACGAAGGGCGGCGATCAGCGAGCAGTTGGAAGCGCTCACGCCCCGCGAGCGAGAGATCCTGGAACGGTTGGTGAAAGGGCAGGCCAACAAGGTGATCGCCGCGGAGCTGGACATCAGCGAAAGGACCGTCGAGAGCCACAGAAGACACATCAAAGAGAAGCTGCAGGTAAGGTCCTTGGCCGAGCTGGCTCAGATCGTGTTGAAGCATCGCGGGGGGGAGTAAGCGAATTAGGCAGCCAATTTCCTGAGACTCGCGGCAGGGTCCATGTCAGGTCTTTTTTCGGTTTCTGGCCGGGAGGAAAAGACGGTCGGTTAAAAATCTCGTTGCCGCCGACGGTGCTGCGAAATACAAGGATAGGAGGTCTAGATTGGAGACATGCGTTCCGTAATCGCGGGAAAGCGGTGAAGCTACACAGCGTCTCGCCCATTCACGGAGCAGCGTCGCGCCCGCGGATAGCGAAAGCACTTTGCCGAGCGAGATCCCAGACGAGACATCGGCCGCTACGCCCTCCAGGGTCAAGATGGACTTGCGAAAAAGCACAAGGTCTGCGCTGAATTGAACACCGGCCGTGAACATCGCATCCCCCAGCAGCTTCATTAGCCACTGAAGTCCAGGCAGCTCGGTGCGATAGAGCTTCCCTACAGCCTTGTCCACGACCTCGTGCAACGCTGCCCCATCAGGTACCGCGACAGCCATGGTCCTGATCGCGCGCTCGATACGAGAGGCATCCAGGTTCAGTGCGGCCAGGATGATTTGCGCGGTTTGCTCGCGCTCCCTACTGTTCAGGTGCCCTACCAGACTCCAGTCGAGGATAGCCAGCCGATCGTCGTCTGTATAGAACAGGTTGCCGGCGTGGGGATCGGCGTGAAAAATCGCCTGCGGCCGAGTGCTCCAGATCGGTTTGGCGACAAGCTCTCTCAATATCGTACCGGCGAGATTCTTGCGCGCTGTTTCCGATAGATGTTCTGCGTCGGTTACTTTGGTGCCGAAGACGCGCTCCATGGCCGTGACGCGCGGTGTCGAGCATGGCATCACGACAGGAATCTGAACCTTCTGCGAGTCTCCGAAGAACTCTTTCGCCGCGACAAGGTGCGCTTGCTCCAGATCCAACCGTACCTCGTTGGATAACAGCTGCCGCACGGTGTCGAGAATCTCTCTGCAACGCAGTGGTGGCAGACCGTCCTCCTGACACCGCGCATCGATGAGCTCCGCCAGCTCCGACCAGATCACGAGCTCCTCTTCCAGCCGTTCTTCGATTCCTGGCTTGAGTACCTTGAGCACGCCTTTGACCGGCCCATGGGTGTCACTCTCCTCGGTTGTGAAGGGGATCACCAAAGCGACACTTGCCTCCGCGAGTGCCTGTGCATCGATCCGCAATGCGCGGACGCAATCGGCCCCGATCTCGTCGAAAATCCTCGAAGCTACGGCGGCAACCGGCGTTACGGGCTCTAAGGATTCAAGTCCTTGAAGACGTCGGCGCATGGCGGGCCCGAGTCTGCGGTCCCGCGCCACTACCTGACCGAGTTTGTGCAAGGTCGGGCAATGAAAGATCAGGTCCGCGAGCCGCACCTCGGCGCTTACATCGGCCGGCAACGCGGCCTGAGCGGCGAGAATCTGGGTCAAGCGGGGTGCGGGGAGACGTTCCAGGAAATAGAGCACCGAGTCGGTTACCAACGGGCGGAACTCGGCGTATTCCTGCGGCACCAATGGCGAAACATCGAAGGTCAGCGAAGATCCCGCAGGTGTCATATACGCTGTGCTCACTCGATCCTCCGCCGCAGAATGCGACTGTTTTTCAGCGATTTTTATGGAATTTACGCGTCGTCTGCAATATGTACTTCAGGCGGCATTTCATTGTTTATAAGCGACAAAAGAAACGACAAACTCAGCAGGAAGCCTGTCGGTAGTCTTTCGCCTGACTCGCTTCGATCAGGGAATTACGGCGGTCCGTAAATACCCGGAACGCGGTTCTTGGGATTTAGGTTAGCACATAATCGCCACCCACCTCATCGACGGAGATGAGATGAAGATGCTCCGACCTGCCTAAGCGGCACACTTGGCCGTCAATGGCGCGAAGTGATACCGTTTTCTTGTGGATACAGCTCCGTCGGACGTCCGTCAGCGATAGAAAGAAATCTCTCTGTGCCCACAAGAAAAACAGAGCGTGTATTCACCGAGATTCCGAATGAACAGCTCCATGCTTCCCTTCTGGAAACAGGAAGGGCATTCTCTATTCGATAGAACCTTCGTTGTTTGGTTGGTCGGCACCCCTCTCTCGCTATCTGTGTTGGCTTTACGAGGCGCCTCTACGGCTGTGAGCTTGCTCATTTCTCTCTCCATCAGGTGGCGTAACGCTTTTTGCAAAATCGCAAATGCAAGAGCTACAGGTAATTTCAACAGGTTTTTTTCTGCGTCCAAGTATCGGCGATAAGCAGCAAATAGGAATACACAATTTCCGGTAAGACGCCTCAGTATTTTTCGTGAACAAGCTCGGGTATTTCCCCTAGACGCCTCGGCGCATGAGGCCAGCCCTTGGCCGCTAGCTTCCACCAACACCCGACCGCGAGCCCGCAGGGGTCGCCTGAGCGCTAGGCAGCTGGCGCGGGCGTCCTGCCCGCCCTCGTTTACCCTATCGTTACCCTCAGAGCTTGCGCCGAACGTACTTGCGGACATTTCTACCCGCCTGTTAGGAGCCTTCGGGAAATTCGGGGCCTAGACCAAGCGATCAGGTGACGAAATGCTGCCCGAGCCGATGGCTGAACCGAGGCGTGCCTATTGTCGAAGGCACCGCTTGGGCGGGACGCACCCGTCGGATTGATCGGATTGGCCGTCGTCGCGGGCAAGACGGAAACCAGCATAAACGCGTTGGGCTGCGCAGATTTCCTCGGCGCGTCTTATAAAGGAGCTTCGGTGCGGAGCAGCGTAGCAATGCCGAAAGATCTCGCTTCTATCCATACCCGCGCTCAAATCGGCGGCGACGCAGTTCGCCTGCAACATGTTCGCTAAACGTCGCGTTGCGTCATCGGACTGCTTACACGCGTCATGGGTGCCCTGCCGGAACGCGGCAGCGTATTTTTGCGCGGAGAGAAATCCTGGCGCCAATACTGAGCCGGCGATTGAAGGCTCAAGCTCAGGCGCCTGAAATGCTTGCGCATAGGCAAGAGATACCCCCATCGCGACGCCGAGAAAGACTAAAACTTTTGATGTCATCTCAAACCTCCTGTCGACGATCAGCTCAAACCAAAACGAATATATTGAGTGTCACGAATCGTTTCAAATGCTTGCACCTCTCAAAGCGAGAGTCCTGGGCAATCTGAATGAGAGCTCCGACATGTTCAGTTTCGGTCAAAAGCAAACAATCGAAAATCGCAATAATCCCGCAAGAAGTCTCAGCATTACCTTGAACACTATGCGTTATTTCGCGTAGAAAGCCAGTGGCTGGTAGTGCTGACCTCCATGTTGTGCCTAGGTGCACCGGTTTCCCTTGTAAGCTGACAATTTACGGACTCTTCGGTGCTTCCCATGGCATACGAAAGGCACATCTCGGGGAAACTACGCAAGGCATCCAAGAAAACACTGAGATCCCCTACGAGCAATCCAGCATGTCTTGCTATTCGTTTACTCGATATAAAAGAAAAAGAAAAATTCGCGTTTCGAGTAACCGCAATGAACTCATCGCTTATCCAACGAAACGTCTGCCGGGAATGACGAAAGTGGGGGACATCTCATGCCGGACGTACAAATCAAAGAAGACGGTATCGTCAGAATCGACTATCGCGCCTATGATCGCGTCACCCTGGGGGTGGTGCAGCAGGCGTATGAGAAGCAGCTCGCCGTGTCGCGGGACGAACAACGGCCCGTCCTTATTTTCGGCCAGAGTGTGATGTCCCTCGAACAGGATGTGGCCGATTTCGTCGCAGGCAAAGAGGTCAAGAGCCTTACCAAGGCCGCGGCGATTTTGAGCAAATCCTTCGTGGAGGAGCAAATGGGCAATATGTACCTGATGTTCAACGCTCCGCCGTTCCCGACGCGGTTGTTCACTTCGGAATCCGCCGCGTTGCGCTGGTTGACGGGATATGTCGCCTGATAGCTTTCAAGATTCCGATCTACGCTCGGCCATGCGGGGCAATCCGGACGAAGGCAGGCCCTCCCTTGGATCGATGCGCGAACTGCGAGGACGTCCGCGGGGCGTCTCTACCCCGGCGCCTCCGCTCGGCGTCATCGAAAAAGGACCGAGATTATGACCAACGCCATAGAGAACCCAATAGCCGCTACCTGCAGCGAGCATGAGGCCCAAACGCTGTACTCCCCCGACGGCGCCGCCGCGCTGGAAAAGTCGGACGACCAAGCGGGTCGCGAATACCTGCCCATGGATGTCTTCGTCGACCCAACGGCGATGAGGCATCACTTCCAGGGCTCGTCGGTCTGAGCCCGGTCGACCGGAATCCGCGCAACCGCCTGACAAGCCCGGACTAACTCCTCCCTTCTCCTTGCAGCCTCCGTCCCGCCTCCGTCCCGCCGGTCACGTTTTGGGCGTAGGTGCTCGACGACCACCGCCGGTGAGGTTGCGATATGGTGGACACCTGTCGGCCGGCAATGTCTGGGCAAAGGTGAGCGCTCAGGCCGCTCTTATCCCGCACGGTGATGGGTTTCGTTGCGCTCAAACCATCCTACGGAAACTCAAAAGGCCGTCGGAGTCGGGGAAAGAAGCCAAGGACGGTCTTTGGTCAATCAATAAGACAAGCTCCCGGTCATACGGAAATACGGCCATGTTTGGCATCTTCGAGACTGGACGGGGTATCCCGTTCGGAATGACGGCGGGGGGGGTGATGGGGCACGGGATTGCCGCTTGCGAGCCTGCGCAGTTTTAGATGGAATGACGCAATGGCCCGGATCTCCCCCCCGCAAATGCCAATGAAGAAACCTGATTCCAAGAAAGCTCCGGCGCAGAAATCCCCCGTTGCAGCGCAGGCTCGTGGCCGGGTCGATTTCCCGGTGGTCGCCATAGGTGCCTCCGCGGGGGGGTTGGACGCCTTCAAGCAGTTTTTCAGCGCCATGCCTGCCGACAGCGGTATGGCCTTCGTGCTGATCCAGCATCTGGATCCCACCCACGAGAGCCTGATGGCGGATCTGCTCAGCCGCTACACCCGCATGAAGGTGATGCAGGTGGAGGACCGGATGCCGGTTCGGTCGGATTGCGTCTACATGATCCCACCCGGCAAGTCGCTGGCGCTCAGCGACGGCGTATTGCAGCTCACCGACCCCGTCATGCGCCGCGGCATGCGCATGCCCATCGATTTTTTCTTCCGCTCGTTGGCCGAAGGCCAGCGGGAAAAGGCCATCTGCATCGTGCTCTCGGGCACCGGCACCGACGGGACCCTGGGACTGCAGGCGATCAAGGCCAACGGTGGCATGACGATGGCACAGGATCCGGCGACGGCCCAGTACGACGGCATGCCCCGCAGCGCCGAGGCCACGGGCATGGTCGATTACCTGCTGCCGATCGAAAAGATGCCGGAGACTCTGCTCAAATACGTTGGGCATTTCTATATCCAGGCCGTCGAGTCCAGCGCCCCGGCCACCAAGGAGCCGGATCATCTGCAGTCGGTGCTGGCGGTGCTGCATGCCCGCACCAAGCACGATTTTCGCTGTTACAAGAAGGGCACCCTGAGGCGCCGCATCGAGCGCCGCATGGGCATCAATCACGTCGAGCGCATCGCTGAGTATCTGATGTTGATCCGCGAGAGTCCGAACGAGGCGACGCTGCTGTTCAAGGACCTGCTGATCGGCGTGACCGGCTTCTTCCGCGAGCCGGAGGCGTTCAAGGTCCTGGAGCAAGAGGTCATCCCCGCGCTGGTGCGCGAAAGATCCGGTGATGCCCCGGTGCGGGTATGGGTACCGGGCTGCGCCAGCGGTGAGGAGCCCTATTCCATCGCCATGCTGCTGATCGAGCAGCTGCAGGTGGCCCGGCGCAGCCTCGACCTCCAGATCTTCGGCACCGACATCGACCAGGATGCACTCGAATTCGCCCGCACTGCGATCTATCCCGAAAGCATCGGCGCCGATATCACACCCGAGCGCCTGCAGCAGCTCTTCGACAAGGAAGGTGAGCGCTACCGGGTCGTCAAGCGCGTTCGCGAATCCGTGGTGTTCGCCGTACAGAATCTCATCGCCGATCCGCCGTTCTCCAAGCTGGATCTGATCAGCTGCCGGAATTTGTTGATCTACCTCGAGCCCGAGGTGCAGAAAAAGTTGATCGCGCTATTCCACTTTGCGCTCAACGAGGGGGGCTATCTGTTTCTGGGCAACTCGGAGACCGTCGGCCATCAGGACGACCTGTTCGAGCCGGTCTCGAAGAAATGGCGGGTCTACCGGCGCATCGGAGTGGTGCGCCGCGATCGGGTGGTTTTCCCGGCCGCGGCCACCGCCTGGGACCGGTCCCGCGAGTCCGGTGCAGCGCCGCAACCCTTGGCGGCGCGCAAGCCCACTCACGGGGACATCACCCGTGAGCTGTTGCTCGAGGAATACGGCCCGGCCGCCGTGCTCATCAACCGCAAGTACGAGATCCTGCATTTTTTCGGTCCCACCGAAAAGTACCTGAAGCTGCCCGACGGAGCGGCGGTACTGGACCTGATCGAGATGCTACGCGAGGGGCTGCGCACCAAGCTGCGGGCGGCGGTGCACAAGGCGATGCGCGACGGGTCTCGGGTCGAAGTCGGCGACGCCCGGGTTCGGCGCGACGGCGGCTATTTCCCGGTGCGGATTCGGGTCCGGCCGGCCAAGGCGGCCCAGGGCGCCGAGGGCCTGTTGCTGGTGGCCTTCGAAGACGTACAGCCGGCGGAGCCGCAGGCCCTCGCGGGGGCCGAGCCCACAAACGCCGAGGATGTTCTCAGCCAACAGCTCGAGCACGAGCTCAAGTCCACCAAAGAGGACCTGCAAAGCACCATCGAGGAATTGGAGACCTCCAACGAGGAGCTCAAGGCCTCCAACGAGGAGGTGATGTCCATGAACGAGGAGCTCCAGTCCACCAACGAGGAGCTGGAGACCTCCAAGGAAGAGCTGCAATCCCTCAACGAGGAGCTGTCCACGGTCAACAACCAACTCCAAGACAAGGTCGAGGAGCTGGAGGCGACCAACGACGATTTGGCCAACCTGTTGAGCAGCACGGACATCGCCACCCTGTTTCTCGACACGGAGCTGCGCATCAGACGCTACACGCCGGCCGCTACCCGGCTGATCAAGCTGATTTCCACGGATATCGGCCGTCCGCTCGGCGATATCGCCCAGGAATTCGACGCGCGCGAGCTGGTGAGCGAGGCGCAAACCGTGCTGCGGCAGCTGGCGCCGGTCGAGTGCGAGGTCGGCACGGACGGCGGCCAATGGTTTCTGCGGCGCATCCTGCCGTATCGCACCAAGGACAACCGCATCAACGGGGTGGTGGTGACCTTTACCGATGTCAGCGAATCCAAGCGGACCGGCGAGGAGCTGCGGATACTGAACGAGAACCTCGAGCAGCGGGTGGCCGAGCGCACCGGTTATCTGGCACTGCTGCACGACGTGGCCACCGTCGCCAACCAGGCGCGTACGCTGGATGAGGCCTACCAGACGATCCTGGATCAGGTCTGTCGGCGCATGGAGTGGCCCGTGGGGCACGTGTGCAAACCCCATGGCGACGACGAAGCGGCCTTTTCCGACTCGGGTCTGTGGTCGCTGCACCCGCCCGAGCGATTCCAGGATCTGCTGCATGCCAGTCGGGAGGTGACCTTTATCCCGGGGGAGGGCATGGTGGGACAGGTGATCGCCACGGGCGAGCCCGAATGGCTCACCGAGGTCGCCTCGCACGAGCTCTGCGTCCGCTCCAAGGCGGTCGCGGATCTCGGCTTGCAGACGGTATTTCTGTTTCCCGTGCTGGTCGGCGAGCGGGTCGTGGCCGTATTGGAGTTCTTCGCCACGCAGGCTCTTAGTCCGGATCATGCCTTGATCGACGTCGGCGCTCAGGTGGGAACCCTCCTCGGCCGGGTCTACGAGCGTACGCAGGCCGAGGAGCGGCTGCGCAAGCTCTCCGAGGCCGTGGAGCAAAGCCCCAACGCCGTCGTCATCACGGACAGGGCGGGGACCATCGAATACGTGAACCCGGCGTTTTCCCGCGTTACCGGCTACGGTCTCGATGAAGCGATCGGACAGAATCCCCGCCTCATCAAGGGCGACGAAACGCCCCGGGCGGTGTACAAAGAGCTGTGGCGGACCATCACCGCGGGCGGTACCTGGCGCGGTGAGTTCCACAACAGAAAGAAGGACGGCACCCTGTATTGGGACTACGCCGCCATCACGCCGATCCTCGATGGAGCTGGGAAGATTACCCATTTCCTCGGCATCCAGACCAATATCACGGAGCGCAAGGAGGCCGAGGAGCGGGCCAGGCAGCGCGATTCCGAGCTGGCGCACATGTCCCGGCTCAACACCATGGGCGAGATGGCCAGCATGCTGGCCCACGAGCTGAATCAGCCACTCACGGCCATCGTCGGCTACACCACTGGCGCGGCGCGGCGATTGCGGGCCCAGCGGGAAGCAGACCCGGAGCTGCTCCAGGTTCTGGACCACACGGCGGAGGTCGCCAAGCGGGCGGCGGAGATCGTCGGTGGCATTCGCAAGTTCATCCGCAAGGAGGACAACGCGCCCCAGCCGGTGCACATCAACGCGGTGGTACGGGAGGTCCTGGATCTGCTGGGCACTGAGGCGCGCCGCTCCGGCATCGCCATCGAGACGGATCTAGCCTCCGGACTTCCCGCCGTGGAAGGCGATACCATCCAGTTGGAGCAGGTGCTGCTCAACCTCGTGCGCAACGGCATCGATGCGATGGAGACCGTTACCGACCGGGCTCGGCTATTGAGCCTGCGCACCCTGATCAACGGCGAGGGGGAGCTGGAGATTCTCGTGCGCGACACGGGTGTGGGCCTACCGGCGCAAGAGGCGCCGCGGCTATTCGACGCCTTCGTCACCACCAAGAGTAACGGCCTGGGCTTGGGGCTGTCCATCAGCCGCACCATCGTGGAGGCCCACGGCGGGCGGATATGGGCAGAGACCGGCGGGGACCAGGGCGCGGTGCTTCACGTTTCGCTGCCGGTGCCGAAAGCCTGAGCTCGACCCGCGCTCCGGCCACGCCGGACAGCCGGCATAGCCACTTCCATGTCTGCGTCATCGACGGCGTTTTCGAGCCCGATCCGCAGGACGGGGTACGCTTCTTCGCGGACGAGAAGCTGGATGCGCAGGATGCCGAGGTGGTCTAGGTCCAAGTCCGCCGCCGCACCCTGCGGGCCTTTGTGCGGCGCGCGCTACTGGACAACGACGACCGAAAGGAGATGGAGCGCTGGGAGTGGTCCCGCAAGGGACCACGGCGGCGGGTTCTCCTTGGACGCCACGGTGCGCATCGTCGCCTTCATCACCGAAGCATCCACCGTGCAGCGGATCCTCGATCATAACGGCGAGTCGGCTGCACCCCGTCTCACCTTGCTCGACGCTCAACGGCGCCTTGACCAGAGGCTCGGAACGGTGGATATTCCGGCTTGGGCGGTTGGGTTTCCTATCCTTGAAAACCGGCCGAACCTTATGGTTGTCGCATCTCGAACGAAGGAAAAATGCGGGCGGAATGGATCTATATCGCCGGTTTCGTGCTGATAGTCGACCAGGCGAGCAAGCAAGCAATTCTTGGGAGGTTTGCCGACAGACGGTTGCCTGCGGGCAGACGAGGCCCGGTCATTCGCTTTGTCGCCAATCCTCGAATCGGGCTGGGATTGTTTCGCACGCTATACCCGCTGATTATGCTTTGGTTTGTGAGCGTACTTGGAATCGCCCTGGCCATGCACGCTTTGACCTTCTCGCATGGCGATATTGTCCAAATCGGCGCGGGCGTAGCCTTGGGCGGTGCCACCGGTAACCTGCTCGATCTGTTGCGGCATGGAGCCGTCGTGGATTTCATCGACCTTCGCATCTGGCCTGTGTTCAACCTCGCCGATTTGGCCATCCTCTCCGGCGTGATAACGGCTTGTTTCGCTCTGTTAGACACCTAGGGTGAACGGGAATGCATCCGGTACTCCTCGATTGGCGCGGCATTCGAATCCATAGCTACTCCGCTCTCCTCTACCTGGGTATGGTGTTCGGGCTGACCGCCGGTAATTACATGGCCAACCTCGCGGGCCTCGACCCTTTGCGGGTATTGGTGGCGATGCTGCTGTTGACGATTATCGGATTGGTCGGCGCGCGACTCCTGTACGTCGCCATCCATTGGAGGCTTTACCTCCAGGAGCCGATGCGTATATGGCGCCGCTCCGAAGGCGGGGCTGCACAGCTCGGCGGCTTATTCGTAATGGTCCCGCTGTCCGTGCCTTTGCTGCATGCCCTCGAGATTCCGCTTTTGCCTTTTCTGGATATCAGTACATTCACGCTGTTGACCGCATTGGCCTTCGGCAAGGTCGGGTGCCTGTTGAACGGCTGTTGCTGTGGCAGGCCGACCGCCGGATGGCTGTCAGTCAACAGCCCTAATCGTCTAGGCCTATGGCGCCCACGCATTCCATCCCAACTGTTGGAATCCGCCGCCGCATGGACGCTGCTGTTGTGTGCGGCGGTTCTGTGGAGCCAACGCCCGTTTCCGGGCGCGGTCTTCATGGCCGGCGCCGCCGCATACGGATTTATTCGGGTAATCCTGCAAGGAACCCAGGAAACTCAGGATGTGCTGATGGGCATCAATGTGCAGAAGGCCCTTGCCGGGGTTTTGGGGGTTCTCGCTACAGGCGGCTTGATGATCGGGTTGACGGCTTCGGATTAGGAAAACAGAGGAGATTCAACGATGATCGATTGGTATATCGTACTCGTTCCGCTGGCGCTGCTGCCGATTTTTCTGCTGTTCGTCTTTACTGGTTGTGTCCTCGATCGGGAGGGACTGCTGCCTACTGGTATTAAATTCGAATACAGCCCTGGATTGAATCTCAATTCGGAATCGAGCCCCGGCCTCGAACGTATCGAGTGGGAGTACAACCTGAAGCTGGATCGCGATCCGGATTTCGGGGAAGGGATCATAGGAAGCTCGCCGGGCGGCGAAGACGTTGGGCCATTCGTCTTGGAAGGCACCGCTATCAAGGCGGAAGGTGGCACCAATCAATACGACATATCGATAGAGACATATGGCCCGATCACCTGCAAGTGCACGGTAGTCACAAAGCCCAACCCGAGCTCCAACGAGCCGAGCCAGACCATTGTTTTGGCTCAAGCGGTAAAGAACAAAATCGAAGACGAAACACCTCCTAAATTTCAGCTTTCCCGTGATGGCACGGTATTCCTACTCAGTTGAACGCCCAACGGCCCGATCAGGAGGATTATGATTATGGCCAACAATTTGACCGGTGACTATGAAGCCGTCGCGGAAGTCCGCGTAAAGGCGATCAACGGGATTCTGGCAACCCTGCATCAAAACGGTGCATCGAAAGACGCATCTCCCAGTTTTTTACACTGCGCTGTCATGCAGGTGGGTTATCCGCCTAAGATAGAACTTCATAGAATCTCCGACTTGATCCGGTGGGCGGGGAGATTCGGCTACCCGCCCCCGGATTCCGGGACCGCTCCGCACGGCGGCAACTCCATGAAGGCGCCGCCGGGGGTTTCCGACAGCCTCAAAGATGCCATCGCGGAGGCGTACGATGCCCGGAAGATCCTAACCACGCCGATACCGGTGCGGGGCATTGCCCAGGTACAGCTCGGGTCGCCCAGAATTTCCGCCGCTTCCGATTCCACCTCGGAAGTTACCGCGCACGTGGATATACGGGCGAACTATATCCCCGAATCCGATACCCAGGAGATGCCGAAGCCGGTTCACGGGGAAGTCCGGATAACCTTTTCTGTGATGCCCAAAAGCTTGCCCGGCTATGGCGCCGGCACCAAGGTTCTGAGTGTCGAGATCCCGGCCGACGACGCCAAGATTCAGTACACGACCGCGCCGGGCAGCGGATTGACCTCAGGCGAAGTCAATAAGATCGAGAAGCAGATCCGTAAGGCGGTGCGCTCGGGATTCGAGCCCATCAATACGGAGCTGCCCCCGGGTTTCGAGTTCGATCGATTCAAGGCCCTGGGCAGCGGTTCGTCCCAGGTACTGGCCCTGCCGGTCACCTTGTCCGGCGGTCTCGGACCGGCCGCTTCCGCAGTCGGCGGCATCACCAACAAATTTTTGAACTCAAGCGACGATTTCGCCATCGGCGTCAGCAAGGAGTACATACTCTCCCTCGTTCAGCCGTCACTGAATGCGATCAAGTCCTCCCACCCAAAGTTCACCGTCTCCGGCTGGTTGGGATCGGCCACCTACACCACGACCTTTCAACAGGTGACAGCCAGCTGGAAAAACGAAAAGATCCATCTCTACATCAAAGGCACGAGCACTACGCCTACCTGGTGGGCTCCCAATGTCGGGTCGTTCGTAATCACCCAGGATCTGGGGCTGCAGCTCAACGCCTCGTCACAGACTCTCGATATCGTCCCGGTCGGGCAGCCTTCGGTGAGCGTCAACGTCAATGGCCCCTTCGGTGGTCTCGTTTCAGGCGCGGTAACCCCCACGGTCAGAAGCGCGTTTATCGACCAAAGGGATGCCGCGTTAACGGCGGCGACATCGCAGATCCAGCAGACACTCGCCGGAGGCGGGATCGACGACGCATTGCACGCCTTCGACGACTCCGCCGACGCCAGATTCAAGGCGCTCGACACCACAGGGGATGGCATGATACTGCGCGGCGTCATCAGCACCAAGGGCCGCTCTTCGGTTGTGGTGAAGGTAACCGAGACCGGAGACGGGGAGGGATTCACGGCGCTCAAGAGCTGGATTCCCGGAGGCGTCATCGACGAATTTCAGTGGTCCTGGCGGGAAAGCCAGTCGCTTTATCTACCCTGGTCGTCAACGATAAAGACGGCAACCGACAAACATAGCTTTATTCTGCCGAAGCCTGATGGCGTATCGTTCACATCGCAGATATGTCTTCGGGTCAAGGGGACCCGAGCGTATCCGGGCTGGAGCCAGGGGGTCCAGACGATCTCCATCGGTACCGAAGTGCCCGTGGAAGCGGGCGAGACCTGCAACAGCAGGTCCAGCGATCCGGGCATGGTAGCCACAATGCCGTCTTGGTGGGATGTCATCATGACCCCGATCTGGCTGCCCGACCCGCCCCCCGAGGCCTTTCTGGATGACTACCTCGCGGGCCACTTAAACCTCCTGAGGAATTCCTGGAATCCGGGAGAGCAGGGAGCGAACTGCGTCGTGCATTTTCCTGACATGACGCAAGGCAATGCCTTCGACGGGCTCGATCAGGCGTTCGCCCGCTCCGGGCAGATGGAGGCACCAATGGCTCTGATCCTGGTATTGCCCCAGGGGAGTTTCACCGATCGGCGATGGGCGGTCGAAGGCCGACTGGGCGCTTTGAAGGAGGAGTTTTCCGGTTCGGTGTCGATCACGGAGGATTACCAGGGCGGCTGGACCCGCACCTTCGCCGCGGGCGACGTCCCGGCCACCTACCTGGTGAATTCCCGTGGAGAGTTTGTCTGGCGCCACAGTGGGAAACTGGATCCGACGTCCCTCGCCAAGGCACTCGACGAACACCTGGTCTCCGGCCCGCCGCCGGTTCCCAGACAACTGCGCCTGGCGGTTTCGTCCGGGCAGCGTCCCCTCGATATATTGATGCGGGCTGTTGGTGGTGAAACCCTGGCCCTGCGCAAGCTGCGCGGTCGCCAGTTGCTGCTCGTTTTCTGGCAGTCATGGTCGGTTCCATGCATAAGAGAGCTGCAGTATTTGCAGGATCTGCATGAAAAAGCCGGCCGCGACGGACCGGTTGTCGTTGCAATTAACGGAGGCGAATCCGCCGAGCGGATCCAGGATATCTGCCGCAAGTACAAACTGTCGTTTGCGCTGGTGGCGGATCCTAACCAGCGCATTGCACGGCGATATGGCGTCATCTGCTGGCCGACGACGGTCTCCATCGATGGAGATGGAATCGTGGACGGGGTGCGGTTCGGTATAACAAATGACCCGTCATGTCGGAAAGGGCGGTAGCGAAGCCGCGTCTCAAACCGACGCGGCCACGGCCAGGCGCCAGCCCCACCGCGGCCTTTTCATCCAATAGCTACTACCTTACGCGGCCATTGTTATCTTCTCCCGCCTGTTGCACTTGGTCGCAAAGTAGACCACAGGGCTCACCACCAGCGTCAGCACCGTGGAGGCGAACAGGCCGGAGATCAGCGACACCGCCAGCCCCGAGAAGATCGGGTCGTCCAGGATGAAGAAGGCGCCGGCCATGACCGCCACGCCGGTGAGCACGATGGGCTTGGCGCGGACCGCGGCCGAGTTGACCACCCCCTCCAGGAAGTCCATACCGTCGTGCACCTGCTGGTTGATGAAGTCCACCAGCAGGATGGAATTGCGCACGATATCGCGGAAGGTGTCCTAGGTCACCTGCCACTCGCCGGCCCACTCGAGGCTCTACTCGTTTGGGCTCTCCGGCTGGTTCTGCAGCCACTGCTACTCCCAGGCTGTCCGAGATGGCGAACAGGCCGTAGAGGGGTCTGTCGGTCTCCTCGGCCATGTCGCCGGTGACAAAGACTTCCGGCAGCAGGTCCTTGTGGTGGATGGCGTGTTCGCGGGAGCCGTCCACCACCTCGACGATCTCGGACAGGGGCTCCAGCTGGCCGCCAGCGCCGCGCGCACCCACAGAGAGTACCTGGTCCAGGTCCGCCTTGT
>JAJDOL010000354.1 GCA_022340195.1 Chromatiaceae bacterium | reverse complement strand
GGGCGAAGAAGCGCACGAGCGGGGAGCGGCGAAGCCCGCGCACATCCCGGTAGTAGAGATAGCTCGCCGCCACCTTGCCGAGGGGAAAGAGAACGCTGAACAGGCCCACCAGGGAGGCGACCAGGATCAGATCGGCCTTGCGCGTCCGGGCGAGAACCGCCATCACGTCGGTAACACTCTTGCTCTGGAAGTAGAGCACCTGGTTCTGAAACAGGACCGGCTCGCCGAGAAGTTGAAGCCGAAGCTCGGTGATTCGCGCCTCGATCCCGATCATGGGCGTGAGCACGCCGCCCGCGAGCAGAACCAAGGTGGCGGCAGTGAGCAGGAGCATGTTTCGGCCCGAGAGATCCGAGCCGTGGTAAAGGCTGGTTAGAAACAGGAGCACAACCAGAACGATCGCCGCGATCGCCTGTACGGCGACAGTGTGCTGCGACCGCTCAATCCTGGATGCGAGCAGTTCCTGACAGCTCATGGCATTGGCGCAGTCGTGACGCTCCAAGACCGCCTGGAAGGCGCTGCGATCGGTCCGGGAGAAGGTGGAGGTCGCGAGGTCCGCGATGCTGGTCTTGAGATACTGCTTGATCTCCGCCTTGGCACCGGGCTTGGCAAGCTCTTCCAGGATCGCCTCGGCATAGACGGGCACCTTGGCGCGCAGCTCGTCGAAGTCGAGGAAGTAGTCCTGGACCTCTTGGCGCAGTGCGCCCTCGATACGCTCGGCCCAGGAGTCGCCGATGGAATTGCGGCGGCGCTGATAGTCTTCGATCTCCTCTAAGAGACGGTCCAACACCCGCTCGACATTGCGCTTGATCAAGGGCCGATTCTCCGCGGTCAGCTCGAAGCCGTCGATGCGGCGATCGAGGATGTCGGAGATCTGCTCCACCCAGTTGTCCGCGTCCAACAGCCCATAGCGCACGTCGTTGAGCTCCGCCAGGTCGGTCTGCCAGCCCTTGAGCCGGCCGGACTCGCCGATCAACCCTACCGTCACTGCAGCCGCTCCAACTAAAAGCGCCGCGGCAAGTAGGGTACGCAGGATCTCGTTGGCACCAAGACGCATCATTCGAGTCTTCGAGTCTGTCTTATTTCACGTGATTCGCAGCTTGTGTTTCCGCGTTGCGCGGTTGGTGACGAACGCGCGTATCCTTGCCGCTGATGCACCGGTTGCAGCGAATGCAGTCCAGGTCGAAATCCGCCCGCACGCCCAAATCACAGTGCTCGAAACGCCGTTTCGGTGCCAGCCGATGCAGCAGCGCGATCTTGTTACCGAGGGCCAGAAAGGCCCCCATGGGACAGAAGTAGCGGCACCAGAAACGGACATAGAACACGGAACCGACCAGGACCAAGATCACCAGGACCAGCATCCAGCCCTCCAATCGTCCGCCGAAGGCATGCTGCATGGGGTCGAAGGAGGCCCAGATCGGCTCGCCGCTGACCCAAACCGCGATCAGAACAAAGGCGAGCATCGCAAACTTGAGCCAACGCACCCGTTGCTCGAGGCGTCTGTCGGGATAGCTGCGCAGACCCAGACGCCATCCCAGGCGCGATGCCAATTCCTGCAAGGCCCCGAAGGGGCACAGGTAGCCGCACCAGACCTGACCGAAGAGCAGAGACGACACGCCGATGAACCCCAGAAGCAGCCAGCGCTGCGGATTCTCCGACGGCGACGCGGCATGACCCAGGCTCGAGTTCACCAGGTCGATCTCCGTAATGGGGGTATTGAGCCAAATCCCCAACACGACAAGGCAGACGACCTGAAACAACAGACGCAGTCGCTCGCTGCCGGAAAGATAAATGGGAAAGAAGCTCAGGATCAAAGCCAGCGTCGCCCAGAAGGCGACATCCAACCGCCCGCGCGGCTCAGACGTCGGCTTCGGCATTGGTTCGCCGAAGGCGATCTCGGTTGCCCGACTGGCGCTGCGGTTGACCGCGGCCAACGCCGCCCTGCTGCTGACGGTGGCCCCGCTCAAGGCATCGAAACGCTCCAAAGACAAGGGGCCCGAAGCCAGGTCCGCGCCGGCAAGGGTACCGAGCCAGCCCTCGATGCCGTTTATGTAGGACGGCGTCTCGTTGGACTCCAGGTAGCTCAGGCCGCGCAGTCTCCCCTCGCGGTCGACGGAGAACAGGACGTTGATCGGACCGGCGAAGCCCTTCACATCCGGGGCGGCGGCCATGGTGGCGAGGGAAAGCGTATCGGCAACCCTTGCGCCCGCGGTATAGCCCAGGTAATAGGGAAACGGATCCTGAACGAGCTCGAAGCGCTCGGAGCCGCTGACCTGCGCCAGCTTGGCGTCGTCGAACAGAACCCGGGGACGCGGCTCGACGCGCTGCTCGAGCAACTGCCAGCCATAGACCAGCAGGACGGTAAAAATCAGCATCCAGCCGAGCGTCGGCGCAGGAAAGGATCTGAAGGCCCGATCGCCGCTCGCGGCAATGAAATTCGGTGCCAGGCGTGCAAACAGGAGCGGGACCAGAGCCAGGAGCGCAAGCACCGCCAGAACCCGGCAGGTCGCCTCCACCCCCAGCAGGGGAATCATCAGAGCGCCCGTGACCAGCCCGCCCACCGCCCCGCCGAGGTTGTCCGCAGCCTGAGCGATTCCGCCGCTTTGGACCACCTCTCCGAGATCCAAATGCGCGAGGTGGACACCCAGCGGGAAACCCGAGCCCGTGAGCAACCCGACCAGAAAGGCGAGGCCGAGGAAGCCGGAGTCCTGTAGCCCGCTTCCAGCGGTGCCAAGGGTACTCAGGGCGAAAGGCAGCAACATCGCGCCACCGGCAACCAGAAGCACCACCAGGACCAGTGCGGCCACCGACGGGGCCCGCCTCGCAAGCCAGGTGCCGGTACCGGCGCCTAAGGCGAGGCCGGTCATGAAGAAGCCGTTGAGCAAGGCCACGCGCTCGAACATGAAACCGACCTGGGATTGGTAACCGAACAGCACCGCCAGCTGTGCGGCCATGGCAATTGCGCCGAGCAGAACCAGCACGAAGCTGGCCCCACGACCTTGCAGCACCGGCCTTTGGAATCCCTCGATTCCCGCTCGCAACAGCCACACGATCAGAACCAGGAGCGGCGGCAGCAGATACGGCCAGGCGCCCATACCCCGCACGCGCTGAAGCCACTCCACAAAGCCGGATGCACTCAGCTTGCCCCACAGGACCATGTTCAGGTAGTAAGTAACCGGCCGCTCATCCGTATTGATCTCGCCCCGAGCCTCCTCGAGCCGATTACGCACATAGGCGATCTCCTCCGCCGGCAGGAGGCTGTAGAAGGAGGCGGCAGGGAAACGGTGCTCGTCGAGCGGGAGTGCCAGATAGCGCCGCTCCAGCAACGCCGGCTCCTCGCTTACGCGCCCTGGTACGGCAGAGGCGCAGAAGACCTGGACGTCCCCCGGGGATATGGCGATGTGGGCGAAGACCTGTCCCAGGGTTCGGAAGACGGATCCGGTATAGCTCCCCACCTCCCTTCCCAGGTAGTTGGAGGCCCCGCTCACCTGGGTGCAGAAGACACCGTCCGGGGCCATGAGACCCTGAATCCGCCGATAGAAGTCGCGGGTGAAGTAGCGATTGCTGTAGGCGCTCGAGGGGGAGCTGTTGAGCACCAGAACCAGGTCGTAACGCGAGTCCTTCGGGGCCTGGTTGACATAGCGGCGCCCATCCTGGAAATGCAGAGACAAGCGCGGGTCATCCAGCGCGGCTCGACTCTGCGCAGTCAGGAAAGGTCGTACCTCCTCGAACGCACGGCGGTCCTCCTCTATCAAGTCGATCCGCTCTACCGGGTAGCGCAGCAGCTCGGCGGGAAGACCGCCGGCAAAGCCGCCGAATGTCAGGACCCGTTTCGGCCCATTCGCTTGGGTCGCGAAGAAGGCCGCCTCGCGCTCGACCTCTCGCGGCAAGGGAAAACTTTCGCGGATCTGACCGTCGGCGACCACCGAGTACTGATCGCCGAGCCCGGCTACGGCGACGTGGCCGTAGCGGGTCTCCACCGTATCCAGCAGCTCCAGACCGGGTTGAAGGCTTTCGAAGCGGAGCTCTTCCAGCATCCGGTTCAGCCGCGGGGCGGCCGGACTCATGGCCAGGACGAGTCCTGCGACTCCGATCACCAGGGCGCCCCAGCCACGCTGCAGAGGTGGCGGGTAGAGCGACCAGGCAACAAACGCGAGCATCAGGGTTAAGAGTCCCAGGGTCTCGACCGGCCCGAACCAGCGCAGGAGCACAAAGGTAAAGAGCACGCCCCCCGCAAGCGCGCCCAAGGCATCCGCCACGTAGAGCCGTGAGACCAATCCGACAACCGCGCCGGTATCGGCATCGCCGGCCTGATCCCGCAAAGCCTTGCAACCGAGTGGAAAGGCGATACCCAGCATGAGTCCGCTGGGAATGGCGACGAGAAACAGGGAGAGGAAGAGCTCGCCCAAGGGAACGAACTCGCTTGATGATACGGTAAGGAACAGGCGCACGGAGCGCAGCGCCAACAGCTGCAGCGCCAGCAGGGGGGGCAATAGCAAAAGAAGCCCGCGCAGGCTCGACAAGGGCTCCCGAACCCAGCGCCGTCGGCGCAGCCTGATCACCAAGATCGAGCCGACCGCCAGCCAGAACAGCCAGCTCCCGTAGAAGGCACCCAGGCTCACCTCGTTGCCGTAGAAGACAACCAGTCCCTCCCGGATCAGCATCGCTTGCAGAATCTGGGAGTAGGCCCCGAGGATCAGGATGGCGAGGAAGATGCGGTGTTTGACGGGCACGAGGGCGTGATCCGAGAAGATCGACAAGAGGAACAACAAAGAGATTTCTATTCTGTAATGCTAGTGGATTTCAGAATAGGTCTATTGCTCAATTTGAGCGGCCGAGTCAACAATGTCATTGGGAAATTCGAAGCGGAAATCGTCAGACCATAAGAATTCCGGCAACAGGACGGTCCGCAGAGCGGACCCTACGGGGCTCGAAGCACGCCTTGGCGAAGGCCGCGGCCGCGGGCTCTCCGCGGCGCAACAGCAATACCGAAAGCGGCTACTGGCCGCCGTTGCCGGATCCGAGAACGATCAAACGCTCGCGTCCTTTCAATTCGGTGAGACAAGATGCAAGTGAAGAAGCGCTCCGCCGGCATTGTAGTGACACGCCATATCAAGGGCGAGACTTACTATCTGCTCCTGCGCTGCTATCGCTACTGGGACTTTCCAAAGGGAGAAATCGAGCCCGGTGAAGAGCCGCTGCAGGCAGCCTGCCGCGAGTCGGAAGAGGAAACCGGTCTGACCGGTTTTCTGTTCCCGCGCGGCGAGGTGTATACGGAGACCCCTGTCTACGGGAATGGCAAGGTCGCTCGGTATTACCTGGGCGAATCGCCTGCGGGCGACGTCGCCCTTCCCGTTAGTCCCGAGCTGGGGGCCCCGGAGCACCATGAGTTCCGCTGGATGAGCTATGCGGAGGCGCAATCCTTGGTCAACGACCGAATCCGCGTCGTGCTCGATTGGGCGCAGGAGCAGGTATCCAATTGAAGGACAGGGTGAACCCGCATCACCCGCGATAGGGTAATATTTCGGTTTCCTTTCTTCTTGAGAGGCAGTCGAGCAGAAAATGACCGACGAGATTCAGCAAAACCCGGATACCGAGGAGCCGAAACCGGACCTTACAGCCGTTGAAGCAAGAGTGCTCGGGTGCTTGATGGAAAAACAACGAACCACCCCCGATGCCTATCCCCTGACCCTCAACGCGCTCGTCCAAGCCTGCAACCAGAAGACCAGCCGCAATCCGGTGATGCGTCTGGAGACCAGCGAGGTGGGGCACACGGTGAACCACCTGAGGGACCGTGGGCTGATTCACGCCAGCTTCGCGGGGCGCGCCGAGCGTTACGACCACATGATGGCGTCCAATTACCAGCTGGACCGTCAGGAGCAGGCCCTGCTGTGCGTGCTTATGTTGCGCGGGCCCCAAACCGCAGGCGAGCTGCGCACGAACGCCGGCCGTATGGCGGATTTTACAGACCTGCAGGCCGTGGAGACGACCCTCGCCGGTATGACCCAACGGGAGCCACCGCTGGTAACCCGACTTCCCCGCCTCCCGGGCAAGCGCGAGGAGCGCTTCGGCCAACTACTCTGCGGTGAAATCGAGCAGGAGGCGCCGGACGCCGCGGGCGTTTCGACGCACCAAGCTCCGGGCGATGAGCGCATCGCGGACCTCGAAGCCCGGGTGATAGCAATGGGAAAAGAGCTAGACGCCTTGTGGGAGCTGACCGGGTTGACGGATCAGCGTCCGGACAGAGGATAAACGCTAGACAAAGAGCGTCAGCACGCCCGTGTAGCCATAGAGGCGATCCTGGGAGATCTCGCCGTTGGCGTAAAAGCCGACGAGGGGGAAATCGCCCAGAACGGACGCGATGAGCTTGAGCTCTTCGGAATTCTCACCGAATAGGTTGCGGCCGCGTCCCAGACAAGAGACATAGACGCCACCCCTCGGAGGACGTGTCAGGGCCTTCCGGATTACTGCAAGCATGCGCAAAAGGTCCTCCCTCGCTGTCTGGGCATCACGACGGCAGAACATCACGCGCCCGCGCTGCTCTACCATGTCGCCGATCGCGACCAATCCATTTTGGGGGTCTATGCCAACCAGATTGCGCACCAAATAGTCACCCGTATCAGATCCTGCGATGGGAAGACCGGCGAAGATATAGCCGCCGATACGAGTCAGATCGCGCGACAGGATCTCCCCGATGTCCTCCTTGAGCACATCCAGCGCCGGGCGGCCGTCGAGCTGTATCATGATGTTTCGCTGTGCCTCGGTGACGACCCGCTGCGGTCCGATCGGGGAGCAGCCCTGACTCAGACGCGTGATCACGCTGACGTCCTCGGAAAACAGCACGCCGGAAAGTCCACCCTGGGTCAGGCCGTCCGCGTAGAGATAGACGCCGCCACGGGAGCTGGCCAGGCCACCCACAAGAAAACCGGAGGAGGTGCGTGCGGCAAGCTGCTTGACAAGGGCCTCGTTGAGGGGATTCGAAGGGTCCCCGTGGACCAATCCGAGAAAAGGTCGATGCGTCTCGATCCAGTCGCCGTTGCGGGCCGTAAAGTCGTCCAGATCCTTGAGCATGGCGGGAAAAACACGGAAGGAATCCTCCGGAAATTCCCCGACCATGGCGGCGACGGCCGGCCCGTCATAGTACTCGACGCCCGTGGCGCAGATTCCCATGCCGACCGTGCCCACCCAGTGCTCCACCGTCGTGGACCGGCGGAAATGGTCGAGGACATCGTCCATGTGGTCCGCGAGGGCATCTGTGACATAGAGAAAACCCAGATTGCCCCCTTGCGGGAGCGGCCGTAGAGCGGCAAGGCAACGTTTCACAACCTCCCGCCAACTGTCTCCGGATGCATGTCCAAATGAGAAACCTGCCATCTCTGCGCTCTCCGGGCTAGAACAATCTTTGCCAAAGCTACATGATTTCCGGAGCCAATGTTACCGCCGGTAATCTGGTGTAATTCGCATTGCTTGCGGCTCAATTGCCGAAATCCGGTTCAAACCTCGGCCAGATCCCCCTTCTCCTGCAGCCAGCTGCGCCTGTCCGCCGCCCTTTTCTTGGCCAACAGCATGTCCATCAGGAGGCTGCTCTGGTCCCCCTCCTCGACCGTAAGCTGGACCAGGCGGCGCGTGTCCGGATGGATAGTCGTCTCCCGAAGCTGAAGGGGATTCATCTCGCCGAGCCCCTTGAATCGCTGCACGCTGACTTTGCCTCTCAACCTCTCCGCCTCGATACGGTCCAGCACCCCCTGCCGCTCGCTGTCGTCCAGGGCATAGAAGACCTGCTTTCCTACATCGATGCGATACAGCGGCGGCATGGCGACGTAGACATGCCCCTCCTGTACCAGGCGCGGGAAGTGCTTGAGAAACAAAGCGCACAGCAGGGTCGCGATGTGGGCGCCGTCGGAGTCCGCATCCGCCAGCACACAGACCTTGCCGAACCGCAACCGCGAAAGATCGTCGCTACCCGGATCCACGCCGATGGCAACGGCGATGTCGTGCACCTCCTGGGAGCCGAGGACCTCCGCCGAGTCCACCTCCCAGGTATTCAGAATCTTGCCGCGCAGGGGCATGATGGCCTGAAATTCCCGGTCCCGGGCCTGCTTGGCCGAGCCTCCGGCGGAGTCGCCCTCCACCAAGAAAAGCTCGCTGCGCTCCGGGTCGGTGGAGGTGCAGTCGGCAAGCTTGCCGGGAAGGGCCGGACCCTGCGTTACTCTCTTGCGCGTGACCTTGCGCCCGGCTCGCAGCCGGGCCTGCGCCGCACCGATTGCGATCTCGGCGATACGCTCGGCCTCGGCCACATGGCGGTTCAGCCACAAGCTGAAGGCATCCTTCACCACGCCGGAGACAAAGGCGGCGCATTCACGGGACGAGAGCCGTTCCTTGGTCTGCCCGGAAAACTGGGGGTCCAGCAGCTTCACCGAGAGGATGAAGCTGCAACGCGCCCAAACGTCATCCGGCGTCAACTTGACACCGCGAGGGAGTAGATTGCGGAACTCGCAGAACTCGCGGACCGCCTCGGTGAGGCCGGTGCGCAGCCCGTTGACATGGGTCCCGCCTTGGACGGTCGGGATCAGATTCACATAGCTCTCGGTCACCGGTTCGCCACCCTCCGGCAGCCACACCAAGGCCCAGCTCGCGGCCTCGCTGGTACCCTCCATGTTGCCGACGAATGGATCGGCGGGGATCGTCTCGAGGCCCTCCAGGGACTGACTGAGGTAATCCTTGAGGCCGTCCTGGTAGCACCAGACCAGCTCCTCCGTGCTCGCCTCCTCACTGTAGCTGACCCTGAGCCCGGGACAGAGCACGGCCTTCGCCCGCAGCAGGTGCTTGAGCTGACGCGGCGAGAATTTGGGACTGTCGAAATAGCGCTCGTCCGGCCAGAAGCGCAGGGTAGTGCCTGTGTTGGCACGCCCGACGTTGCCGATCTCTTCAAGCTCCGAGAGCTTGTCACCGTGGGCAAACGCCATGTTGTGCTCCTTGCCGCCGCGCCTGATCCACACCTCCAGGTGCTTCGACAGGGCGTTCACCACCGAGACGCCGACACCGTGCAGGCCCCCGGAAAACTTGTAGCTATCGGTGGAGAACTTGCCTCCGGCATGAAGCTTGGTAAGGATCACCTCGACACCGGGCATCCCCTGCTTGGGATGCATGTCCACCGGCATCCCGCGGCCGTCGTCCGTGACCTGCAGGGAGCCGTCCTTGAACAGCACGACCTCGATGTTGCGGGCGAAGCCGGCGATCGCCTCGTCCACGCTGTTGTCTATGACCTCCTGGGCCAGGTGATTCGGTCGCGTGGTGTCCGTGTACATGCCCGGGCGCTTGCGCACCGGGTCGAGACCGCTCAGGACCTCGATTGCAGAGGCATCGTAGTTGCCGCTCATGGCCGATTCGGATTTCCCGTTAGATCTTCGCGCAACGGATAGGGGTTCGACGGGCGATCGCCTGTCAATTGACCGTGAAAACCGCGTACGTTACCGTAGCCGCCTACCCGGTATCAAACCTAAAGGGCACGCCCGCAGTTCCGCCCTGGATTAAGTATGTCGCCACACCCGCGTTCCTTCGACCCAGGCCCCGAGCTCCGGGGAAGAGGCGGCATCGGGCATCCGCGGCGGCATGCAGCGACGACTCCATGACCTCTGAAGTAGACACCCAACCCCAAAGCTTCGAAGATGCCCTCGCCGAGCTGGAATCTCTCGTCGACACCCTGGAAAAAGGAGAGCTGACCCTGGAACAATCGCTTGCGTCGTTCGAGCGCGGCATCAAGCTCACGCGCACCTGCCAGAAGGCCTTGGATGAGGCCGAGCAGAAAGTCCGCATGCTCACCGGCGATTCTCCGGACGCTGAGCCGGAACCCTTCCAGAGCCATGACTGATCCGCGGCTGCAAACCTTTCTGGCCGAGTGCCAAGCGCGTGTCGTCTCGGCCCTCGAGACTCAGCTCCCGGATCCGGAGATACAGCCCGAGATCCTGCATCGAGCCATGCGCTACGCGGTGCTCGGACCGGGTAAACGCATACGGCCGGCACTGACCTACGCTGCCGGACGCGCCATCGGGCTGGATTCGAATGTACTGGATGCGCCCGCCTGCGCCGTGGAGTTGATCCACGCCTACTCGCTGGTCCACGACGACCTGCCGGCTATGGACGACGACGATCTTCGCCGTGGCCGGGCCACTTGCCACAAGGCGTTCGACGAGGCTACCGCCATACTCGCCGGCGATGCGCTGCAGGCCCTCGCGTTTCAGGTCCTGGCTTCCGACGAGGCGGTCTCGGCAAGCACGCCGGCCCGACTCGCCATGCTGGAGACCCTTGCGCGGGCCAGCGGCTCCCGCGGCATGGCCGGCGGACAGGCGCTGGACCTGGTCGCTTCCAGGTCCGGGCAGGATCTCAACCTCGCCATGTTGGAGAACATCCACATCCACAAGACGGGCGCACTGATCCGATCCAGTGTGCGAATGGCAACCCTCGCGCATCCTCGGTTGGATCCCGAGTCCGCATACCATCTCGACCGTTACGCCAAATGCCTGGGATTGGCGTTTCAGATCCGCGACGACATTCTCGACGTGGAGGGAGAGACGGCCGTGATCGGCAAGACCCGGGGCAAGGATCGGGCCCAGGGAAAGGCCACCTACCCCGCGCTGCTGGGTCTCGCCGAGGCGCGAGAGAAGGCCGACGCCTTGGGTAAAGAGTCGCTGCGGAACCTCGAGGATTTCGATGAGCGGGCCGACCCGCTTCGCTGGATCGCCTCGTACGTCGTCAACCGAGACCGATAAGCCCACGGGAGGTCGATGCGAACGCTTTCTCCTTGCTTTCGTTGCCGTAGCTGGGGATAATTTTTGGTTCTCCATCAATCGCCTTTCGCTCCCTCGGAAAGAAACCCGACAAGCTTCATGTTGGATTCGGCCCGCCGGGGCCTTAGCTTCACGGACAGTAAACGAATCCTGCCTTTTCCTGCCTCCGAGGAATAACACATGGAGCCAGCCTTGAAGACAAGTCCTGCCACTCTGGCCATCGCCGACGTCCAAAGTAGCGCCGACAGCCGCCGCATAGCCATCGACAAGGTTGGCATCAAGGACATCCGACACCCGGTTCGGGTACGTGACCGAAGCGACGGCGAACAACACACCGTAGCCAATTTCAACATGTACGTGCATCTGCCCCACAACTTCAAGGGCACGCACATGTCTCGCTTCGTACAGATTCTCAATGGTCACGAGCGGGACCTCAGCGTCACATCCTTCAAGGAAATGCTCCGAGAGATGACCGAATGCCTGGAGTCCGAAGCCGGGCACATCGAGATGAGCTTCCCCTACTTCGTCAACAAGACGGCGCCCGTTAGCCGTGTTCAAAGCCTGCTCGACTACGATGTCACCTTCATCGGTGAGATCCGCGAGGGCAAGCCCGAGATGTACATCAGGGTGGTCGTACCCGTGACCAGCCTTTGTCCCTGTTCGAAGGAGATCTCCGACTACGGCGCTCACAACCAGCGCTCCCATGTCACGGTACAGGTTCGCAGCAGGGGCTTCATCTGGATCGAGGAGATCATCGAGTTGGTCGAGAAGCAGGCCTCGTGCGAGCTCTACGGCCTGCTCAAGCGCCCGGATGAGAAACGCGTCACCGAACGCGCCTACGACAATCCCAAGTTCGTCGAGGACATGGTGCGTGACGTTGCGGGGACACTGAACGATGACGACCGAGTCGGCGCCTACCGCGTGGAATCGGAGAACTTCGAGTCCATCCACAATCACTCCGCCTACGCCCTGATCGAACGGGACAAGGACGAAGAGGCGAGAGTGGCTGAGGCCTCGCTCTAATACAAGCATCCGAGTCAGGCCCGGCGTCAGAGCGGCTTCTCTATCTGAGGCTCGAGCGCCTTGGCAATCTTCTAGTAGCTATCCTGATCCGGGTGTTCGGCTCGGCGTCCGATCCCCATGAAGATTGATTCAGATCAATAAAATCGGATTCAAACGCGGAATTTTGTACGTAAGGCCGAGCGTTGCCACGGGAACTTATAAACTAGTGTAGAATCTACTAATAACGTCAAGGAATTAAATGGGTTTTAAAGGTGATTACGAAATCGCGCATCGTGGCTCTGCTGGCGATCCTGGTTGTGGGCTTTCTCGTCCTGCGATCCGGAGACGAGCCATCGGATTCCGGTGAAAAAGGCGGTGGTTCCGAGTCTGCGACTGACAGACAGCTTCAACCCCAGGAGCCCGGTTTCCTGGCACCGAGCCGCGAATACGGAATCGCCGGGCGGCCCGGTATGGATAGGGATACACGATCCGACGGAAGCCGGTGGCCCTATCCCAGCACCTATTCCCCCGATTACGGGATCCCCGATCCATACGGCGCGCAAGCAGGAATCCGAACCGAGGGTTATCGGTTCAGGCCACTGGACGACACAGAAAAAAGCCGTGCCCAGGCGCCCTACCCGGACGAATACACGGGCCGGTACACGGCTCCGTACGATTCTTTCTCGCAGTACTATCCATCCCCCGATGATCAGCCCCTGCCGGCGTCGCCGCCTTCGTATTCCGCCCCGAGCGCCTATCCCCCTTCTCAACAAGAAGCCTACAGCTTCCGACCGCTGGAGAAATCTCCCGGTGCGCGCGGCCGTTGGCAGGGGCCATACCAGGAACCCGGCTGGCGGCGCGGCGATCTCTATCCCATGGACCCGTGGCAATCGCCGCCAAACCCGCAATGGGGCTCGATGCCGCCGTCCCATCGCATGTATCCGAATCTCTACCGCCGGCCGGACCGCCGACTGACGGCACGCTAGCTGCCTACGTCGCCAGCTTCTGCGGCGCGGATGTCGCCCGCGGTATCAGCGATCGAGCGAAGCGTCACCGACACATCGACCAGCCTGCTACCTCGCTTGCCCCAGCGGCTTGAGTCTTGCCGTTGAGATCAGCACGTTGAAGTGCTCACACCAGACGACGATGGACTTGTAGTCGGTCAGATCCGTGCCCTTCGGAATTGGATAATTCTGACCACCCGCGAAGGCCTTCAAGCGTCCGAGGTCTACGAACATGGTCTCCTCGACACGGGTGTCCAGGGTAACCTCAGCGTCCGGCACCAGATAGAGGTGGTATTTAGGGCCTGGACCCACCTCGAAATCCTGCTCCAGATGGACCAGATCCTCGTAGAGGGTCACACCGCCGGAGCCGTAGTGTATTGGATCCGACGGGTCGGCATGGATGAAGGTCCCTGACGCCACGCGGGTACGATTTCCGACATCCGATACGACCTCGTCGAGCGCCGGGGGCGGGAAAAGAAACGGAAAGACGAAGATCCCCGCGGCAAATCCAGCTACGGACCCGAGGATAGCGCCGATCAAGAGGCCGAGTATCTGGTTCTTCATGATGCGACCGTTTCTGGTAGTTTCGTTTTTACGCAAGCGGCGATTATCCGATGGTTCGGCCCCCATGAGAATCCTGATCCCACGGGCGGGACAATCGGACATGCCGTTGCGTCGCTCCGGCTCGACGAGCCGGATAACGGGCTGCACCGGGATTCCAGTGATGGCTAGGCGCTAAAAATAAGGACAAGGCCAGTATCTCGGTTAAATTGTTGCCCACCAATCGCTCGAATACAGCAACAGGCGTTGATGGGTCTTGGAAACCTGGACAAGGCAGACAAAGGGGCTCTCGGCGGCTACGGAGACGGCTCTTGCCGAGCTTGCCGGCGTACTGAGAACCCAGGCGCTCACCTCCCGCCATCGCCGCGCCTTGGTGCTCGCCGGCAGCCCGGGGTGGACTTGGTTTGCCGCCGTGGCTGCAATCCCAGGCGGTTCCGGCGATCGGACCGTGTGGCTGTCCGAGCGCAAGCGTCCTGGCCAATGCCTGCCCCTCTCCGCGGGCCATAAGCTCCTGGGCTCGGAGCTGGACGTCCTGGTCTACGATTGCCACAGCGGCTTCGACCCCGACGGCTTCGGCGCCGCATTGGGGGCCCTTTGCGGCGGCGGCCTCCTCCTGTTATTGACACCCGATCTCGAGCGCTGGCCGAACCTGCCGGATCCCCAGGCCACTCGTGTCGCCGTCCACCCCTTCTCCGGGACCCAGGTTAAGGGGCGTTTTCTGCGAA
Source organism: Chromatiaceae bacterium (assembly GCA_022340195.1). Classification (GTDB taxonomy): domain Bacteria; phylum Pseudomonadota; class Gammaproteobacteria; order Chromatiales; family Chromatiaceae; genus Thiosymbion. The sequence goes on along the minus strand of JAJDOL010000354.1, from coordinate 174 downwards.
GATTCGCTGGTGTGCTCACCCGATCCGAGAGTATCACCTTGGTGTCGGAGTCTGGCCCCATTCCCTGGCCAGGGTCCGCGCCATCGGAGCCTGTTGCCGCCGCCACTGGAGTCGCCAGTCCAAGCGCTGCTTGCCGAACCCCTGATCAGGTGCGGGCCCTGCGGGCGATACTTG
>JAJDOL010000173.1 GCA_022340195.1 Chromatiaceae bacterium | reverse complement strand
GTGTGGCCGGACGCACGGCTGCCGCGCGTCCTGATGGGCCGCTTGACCATCTATGCGTCGCCGGAGGATCGGGCGCTGCTGGTCTCCAAGATCCTGTTCCGCAGCCGCAACCGGGTGGGCCAACTGCGCCCCGAGGACATTCCCGAGAGGGCGCAGCGCTACTTCGAGACCACGGGACGCATCGATCTGATCTCCTACGAGGGCGAGCGCACGGACCTGTTCGGGCATTCCTATTTCACCACCAATCCGCAGGTCAGCTCCGACCTGATCGAATTGATCCGATACGGCAAGCAGTTGGGCGAGCCGGGGCGGGAGCTGATCAAGACGGGGCCTGTGACCTGGAAATTCCCGATAGACAGGGACAATGGACAATAGACATCACATCACTTTTTTGCCCGAGGTTTCAATATGATGAAGATCCATTCCCTTTTCGAAGACGGCGGCGATTTCACGGACTTCATCGAGAAGGGTGTGGATGCCTCGGCGCAGATCGGCACCATTACCGGCGACAAGCAGGATCAACTGGCACTGCGGTTCACCGAAGGCAAGGCCGTGTTCGTGCCCTTCGCGCTCGTGCTCGCATAGTGGCTGACCCTCGCACCGAGCAACCAGCGCGATTGGCAGCCGAATGTCGCGCGGCTGCCGACGGCGACCGTCAACGGCTCCATGCTGACAGTCCGCATCTTCGCGTGCCCGTTCTGCCGGCGACCTGGAGGACTTCTCGAAGGTCATCCGGGAGGGGTTGCCACCGCGGCCTCCGGGTGTTTCTCCGGTTGCTGTCAGCCCGGCTCCTTGATTCGAGACGGGGAATCGTTGGCGCGTCAGGAAGACCGGCCGGTGGTGATCTGCCGGCGTCTCATCCTGTTGTCGCTGCGGAAGCTCGGTTCCTGGCCTTCATGGATGCCGTCGTCGGTCAATTCTATATCGCCAATATCGCCATCCTGGAAGCGACCCTGGCAGGGATTCGCATCTCCAACCGGCAGCATTAGAGGTTCGAGACATGACCGAAGAAAAGGTTTTCGTGAGCAATGCCCTCGAGGCCACCATCCGCATCGGCATCCTGGTTCTGCTCGCCGCTTGGTGCTTCGAGATCGTTAGACCCTTCGTTATTCCGATCGCCTGGGGCGTAATCATCGCGGTAGGAACCTACCCCGCCTTCCTGTCGTTGCAGAGGATGCTGGGTGGTCGGCGCGTGCTCTCGGCGACTCTGATTACGATCCTCGGACTCCTGCTCCTGGTGGTGCCCGCGGTCATGCTCAGCGGTACGCTCATCTACAGCGCCCAAGATTTGGCGGAGGGTCTGCAGAAGGGCTCTATCGCAGTGCCGCCCCCGGCGGAGAAGATCAAGGAATGGCCAATCGTCGGCGAGGCGCTGCATGCCTTTTGGGCACAGGCTTCGGAGAATCTCGCGGCGACCCTCGTAAAGATCGCACCTCAGCTCAAGGCGATCGGCTCCTGGCTGCTGTCGACGGCCGCCGGGGCGGGATTTGCGATTCTGCAGTTCATTATCGCTATCATCATCGCCGGCGTCCTTCTCGCGCATGCTGCGGCGGGCGGCAAGGCGGCCTACGCGATTGCCCGAAGGTTGGCGGGTGAGCGGGGTGCGGAGTTCGCCAGATTAGCGGAGTCCACCGTGCGCAGCGTCACCCGCGGAATTCTGGGCGTGGCGTTGATCCAGTCGACACTCATTGGCCTGGGGTTCCTGGCGATGGGGATTCCCGGGGCAGGGCTGTGGGCGTTGCTGTGCCTGATCCTCAGCGTCGTGCAGATCGGACCCTTCCCGGTCGTCCTGCCGGTTCTGATTTATGTGTTCTCCACCGCTGACACCGTCCCCGCGGTCATCTTCCTGATCTGGAGCATTGCCGCCGGGTCCATCGACAATATCCTGAAGCCCATCTTGCTAGGCCGGGGCGTGGAGGTGCCGATGGCGGTGATTTTCATCGGCGCCATCGGTGGCTTTATCAGCTCCGGAATCATTGGGCTTTTCGTCGGCGCGGTGGTGCTCGTGCTCGGCTACAAGCTGTTTCTGGCCTGGCTCGAAAACTTGCCCGAGAATCAGGTCGCGTCCACGGTGACCGGAGATGCCGGGGAGCAGGAGAGGGTTTAGGCAATGCGGCGGCATGCCAGCGAGCGCCAATTGGTTTGCCGCGGAATCGTCAAACAGGTTACAGAATCGAGGAGATTTTGACGTTGAGGTCGATGTGGCCGCTGTGTGTGCTCGCGGCCTGCTTGTCTTTTCGTCCGTCTTCTGCGTTGTACTAGCTTTTACATAGCCCGCAATGCGCCAGCTGGCCCGCCTCGAATACGAACGAAGATACGGTACATCCGGGTATCTCATTTTCCGGCAATCGCCTAAACTTCGCTGCAGGTTTTGGGGTTATCCTGGGTACGGGCGATCCGCTAGATCAAGCGAATGGTCGTTCGAACAGTGAGGCCGAGCCGCCGCCTACGCGGACTTTCGGTTATGGGTCACTGTTCTATCAACTGAGGAGAAGGAACGACGCATGTTTTTGATAAAAAGATCCCTCGCCGAGCTCATCGGTACCTTCTGGCTGGTCCTTGGCGGCTGCGGCAGCGCCGTCTTAGCCGCCGCCTTCCCGGACGTTGGCATCGGCGCCCTGGTCTACCGCGTGGTCCGCGGGGACGAATCGGCCGACTGACAGGCGACGCACCGGCCCGGTGCCGGGTTTTTTTATGGCTCCGCCGCTGCGCGGTGGAATCCCCTTCTTTGGAGCTCGGCGCCACGGAATGGGACCGGAGCTTCTAATGGGAGTGGCGCCAATGGGCGCGACCAGGCTTTTCAACCCCGAGTGATTCAGCCGATGGCACAGAGCAGCGATACCAGAATCATGGCCCTCTTCTGCGATTTCGAGAACATTGCGTTGGGAGTCAGAGAGACGGATAAGGGCCAGTTCGAGATCGGCAAGGTACTGGAGCGGCTCCTGCTGAAGGGGAATATCGTGGTGAAAAAGGCCTATTGCGACTGGGCGAGATACAAGGAGTTCAAGGCCGCCATGCACGAGGCATCCTTCGAGCTCATCGAGATCCCGCATGTTCGCCTATCGGGCAAGAACTCGGCGGATATCCGCATGGTGGTCGACGCTCTCGACCTCTGCTACACCAAGGAGCACGTGGACACCTTCGTCATCATCAGCGGGGATTCGGATTTCTCCCCACTTGTGAGCAAGCTGCGGGAAAACAACAAGATGGTCATCGCGGTAGGGGCGAAGAGCTCGACCTCCGACCTGCTGATCGCCAATTGCGATGAGTTCATCTATTACGACGATCTCGTCCAGCGCAAGCCTTCCCGCACCAAAGCGGCATCCAGCAGGGGCGCGACGGCAAAGAAGACCCGGAGCAAGAAGGCAACGGAGACCAAGACCGACGAGGACAAGAAACAGGAGGCCTGGGACCTGATCGTCGAGACCTACGAGGCGCTGTTGGAGGAGCGCGGGGAGGGGGAGAAGATCTGGGGCTCCATGATCAAGCAGACCCTGAAACGCCGCAAACCCGGATTCAGCGAATCCTACTATGGATTCCGATCATTCGGCGATCTGCTCGAAGAAGCCAAAGCGCGTGAAATCCTCGACCTGGAGCGCGATGAGAAGTCCGGCGGTTTTTTCGTCAAGGGGTAAGGAGGCCCCACCTCGGACCCACAAGGTTGTTCATGCGAATGTGCGCGTATCGAGCGCTTCTGATATGCACGTTCGAACGCGGTCGAAATCTTCGTAGGCGATTCACGATGGAACCAGGTACTCGCGCAGGGCGGTGGCCTCGGCCTCTATCTCCTCGATCCTGTTCTTGACGGCGTCGCCGATACTGACGATTCCAAGGAGCTCATCGCCGTCGTAGACCGGAAGATGACGCACTCTTCGCTCCGTCATCTTTCCCATCAACTGGACAACCGAGTCGTCGGGCGCACAGGTGACAACGTCGGTTGTCATGAGTGAACCCACGGTGACTTTGGTCAGATCCGCCCCCTCGGTGGCAATACCGGTGACGATATCGCGCTCGGACAGAATACCGACCGCCCGGCCCTGATCGTTGACCACCAAGAGCGCACCGATCCTGCGCTCGACCAGCATCTTTGCGGCATCGGCGGCAGAGGTCTGGTCCTGTGTGGTATGAACCGTTCGGCCTTTGCGGTCCAGCAGCGCGGAAACTTTCATTGCACCTTTCCCCCAGTGATTTGTTGTCGTTAAGTCTTGGATCACATCAGGGATCCTGTCAAGCCGACGATTTTTGTCGTCAAGACTCGACCATACACCTGCTCGGGAAGCCAAATGGCTACGTCCGGCCAGGGCGCAAGCGCGCCCAGCACCGGCAACTGAATGAAAATACAGGGGATGACGCCACGGCCGATGTGGGTGGTCGTGACCTCGGGCGGGGCTACACGGTGCCGGAAGAACAGGGAGAACCCGAACGGCGGCGTGAGAAAAGACGTTTGCAGGTTGATGGCTATCATCACCCCCAGCCACACTGGATCCAGCCCCGAGCCCAGCGGCATGGGCCCCACGATCGGGACCACGACGAACGCAACCAGGCCACCCCGACCAGAGGTAGAGCAGGTAGAGCAAGACCAACAGCAGCCCCGGGATCAGGGTCTCATTACCATAAAAAGGGCAAACCAGGACACGAGGCGGCCACTTCAGATGCCGATTGATTCCAGGGCAAGAGCACGAAAGGGCAGAGGATTGCCTGCATCATGCGCGAGCTGAGCCCCGCGGCGTATTACCAGCTGAACAGCACCCATTGGGGAATCGCGTTGTTCCAGACCCGGTCCTTGCGGACGTCGAGCTGGCCATCGCCGGTCGTGTCCAGTAGAAAATAGGGCGGGCCGACCTGGGGCTGCACCTTCACCATGTAAAGCAGGCCGCGCACCCGGTACTCGTAAATGGTCTCCTTCTCGGTTTCGATGATGGTGACCTCGGGCTCCACCGTTTCGCCCTGATAGGATGCCGGCGGGAGATCAGGCGGTTCAGGGAAGGCTCTGAGCTCGGTCTCGTTCTCGGTCTGCGCTACGGTCGTCGAGACGGCGGCACCGAGGGCGGCAGCGATCAGTCGATTCATCTGGCGTGGGATCCCTGTGGTAGTTTCAGAAGCCTAATGTTAGTGGAATAGGGAGATTTTTGCCCATCGAAAAACCGCCGACTGTCGGACATTTCGCCCGTATCGTAAGAGCCGATGATGAATGCATCCCTCCCCCTATCTCATGGCTATCGTGTGCACATCGACGGATGGTCGCAACGGGATGCACTAACCGCTCGCCTCGGTTACGCCGAACACATACCGAGGCTTCAGCCAACGCACCATCAGCGGCAGCAGCGTCAGGGCAGCGATCACGTCGATCACGAGTGCAACGCTGATATAAAGGCTCACGCTCCAGGTATTGGCTAGATGCGTGTTCATCAGCGGAATGAAGCTGCCGAGCAGAACAACGACGGAGATCAGGACGGCGGAGCCGGTGGTGCTCAGGGTCCTGCTCAGGGAGGCCGTCCAGTCGCCGCCGCTCCGGCGCATCTCCTCGCGCAGACGCGAGAGCATATAGATGCCGTAGTCGACACCTAAGCCCATGGCGATGGACAGGGCCACCTGGACATGAAAGGCGAGGTTGCCTGACCAGTTCTGAACGGAAGTCATATAGCCCCCGAGACCGTACTGGGCGAACAGGGTGACGAACAGCATCGCCATCAGGATCCCCGCGACCAGCACCGAGCGGAAGATCAGGGCGGCGATGACGAACACGGCGAAGGCCGTCAGCATGGGACCGGCCAGCCAGTTGTCCACGGCAACCTCGCGGGTCGCCTCGGTGGCGCCGAGGAATCCGCCGACGCCCGGCCGCACGTAGTCCGCGCCCGTCTCGGCGAGCGATCCGGTGTCGCAGGAGGTATCCTTGCAACGCAGGCCGAAGTGGACCTGGCTGAACCCGGGATCGTCCTTGTGCTCCTCCACATACTCCTGGATATCCATGGTGACGGCGTGGGTCTCCCGGGGATGCATGGTGTTGACGAATCCCATGATCACACCTTGGTTCCAACCCCTGTCGACGAAGGAATCCATGTCGCCTTCCCCGGTCATGGTCTCCAACAGGCCATTGAACAGCTGGACGATCTCGTCCGGATCCCGGTCGTCGTCCGGGTCGATGGCCGTCAGATAGGCTTTGGTCGGGATGCGTAAGTCGGAGATCTCGGGCGTCTCTCCCGGCTCGGCCGCCATCAGCATGTTGACCAGGCGAACGTATTGGGCGTAGGAGCCGGTGAAGCCGATGGCGGGATGCGCGCGCATCCAGTTCTCCATGGCCTCCACATCGGCCAGGACGGCGGCGTTGTTGAAGATGCCCTGCGCCCCGCAGGCTTCGGCATCCCAGCATCCCAGGATCTTTTTCTGCTCGGCGCAGGCGGCGGTCTTCTCCTGCTTATCCTCGATCTCGACGATCTCTTCCGGGTAGAAGGCCTCGACGCACTCGGGCACGGCCGGCTCCTTGCCGCGGATGGGGACGGTGACCGAGATGACGCCCGGCATGATCCGGTTGAGCTCGAGCAGTTGGTCGATGGTGATGGACTCCTTCTTGAAGGCCGCCCGCGAGTAATCGATGCCCTTCTCCACCCCTGGCATCAGGTCGTCCGAGCTTCCTTCCGTAATCCGCGTGTAGTGACCGGATACCACCAGGATCACCGCCACCAGTCCGATCGGAATCCACTTGCCGGGACCGGCCAGCATTGCGGAAATGAAGCCACCGACCTTGTGCTCCCAGGAGCGCTCCTCCTGCACCTCGGTCTCGGCGCCCGGAAAGCTCAACATGAGTAGCGGAATCAGGGTGGTGGTCGTGAACAGGAGCGTGAGCATGCCGAACATGCCGAAATAGGCATAGGCCTTGTAGAAGGAGATGTCTACCGTCGCCAGCGTGGCGAAGCCCACCATATCGGTGATGATGGAGAGGGTCGCAGGGACCATGGTATGTCCGATGGCGATCTGGGCGGCGCTCTCGCAGTCGCCGCATCGGATGCGCTCCTGCGTGAAGCGTCGCGTGACCTGCACCGAGTGGCCGATGCCGATGGCGAGCAGGAGCATCGGCGTCAGGACCATCATGGTCGTGAGCTTGAACTGGGTGAATCCCATGATCCCGAGCGTCATCAGGATGGTTGCCCCGACCCCGAGCATCGGGAACAGGGCCCCGCGCCAGTTGCGGAACTCGTACCAGAGGACCGCGACGGCGATCAGCAGGGACAGGACGAACAGCCACCAATGCTCCAGCAGGTCGAGCAGCATCCAGGCCAGAAAATAGGGCTCGCCCGCCACCAGCAGCTCGATCCGATCGTCCTCGCCATACTCGTCCATGATGGCCCGCACGTCCCGGACCCAGGGCAGATAGATCTCCTTCACCTTGTCCGTGTAGTCGGCGATGATGTAGGCCGCCGTGGCGACGCATTGGCGCTCCTCGTACTCGCCGAACGCACACTTCTCGCCGTCCGCCGTCACCATCGAGACCAGCATCGGCGCCATCACCGGGTTGGTTTCTATGCCCTCCGCGAGGAAGGCGAGCTGGGCCTTCGCCAGCTCCGGGTCGTCCTCGCTGATGCCGGCGGTGGGAATCAAGCGCTTGAAGACAAGACCGTTCTCGTCGGCCCCCATGTATTTGATCTTCTTCGCGGCCAGGTCGATGAAGTTCTCCGGCCGCGAATGGGGAAGGGCCTCCAGACGCCGGTGAAGCGCCTGGACCTTGTTGATGAACCAGGGCTGGTAGATGTCCCCCTCGCCGACCTTCAGGGCGAACACCATGAGGTTGCCCATCCCGAAGTTCTGCTCCGTAAAGGCGTTCGTGGCCACGTAGCGGTTGGAGGGTGGCAGCAGCGTATCCGGGTCATTGCGGATATCCAGGTCCTTGATGAACCAGGACAGGACCAGGGTCAGCGCCAGGATCGAGAACATGAAGATCCGCCGGTGGCGAATCAGGAAACGGGCATACCTGTTCGCCAGGTGTTCTTCGTCCTTGACATGATTGTGGGCGTGAGAATCTGACATGGCCGCTCCTCGCTCGGAGGGGAAGTTGATTCACGCGAAGCCGCGAAGACGCGAAATCCCGATAGTGGCTCCTTTACGCTCTTCGCAGTTTCGCGTGAGGCTCTCCTAAGGAGGCGAGCACAAGTAACTTGTTGGAGCGTTTGTGCCAGGGGCACTACTCGAACAGGACCTTGATACCGACCTGAACGCTCGAAGACTTGTCGAACTGCCCGAAGAGGGTGTTCTCGCTACCCCAGTACTGGTTCCAGGCCAGGGTGGCGAGCAGCTCGTCGCGCAGGGTGTACTCGACATCCAAGCGATTCCACCAACCGCCGCCCTCTTCGAAGATGGTGATGTTGTTGATGCGGTGCTCCTGGGACGGGCCGAAGGGCTTGGACAGGAACAGGGAGCCGAAGCTCTTGTACTCGTAGCCCCGCTTCAGCCCGTTGTCCAGGTGAAGCGTCGCCTGATCGCCCGTGTAACGGCTGAACGTCTGGCCCGTCACGGAATCGGTTGATCGAACCTCGTCGATGTAATCCAGGTTGACGAACTGAATGAACTGCCCGCTCACCGTAAGGTTGGTGAAGAAGGTGAAGTCGGCGCCGAGAACGTACTTGAAGTAATCCCCCTCTTCCATCTTCAGCGCCTCTGTCAGGTTTCCGTAGCTCAGGGCATAGCGATCGATAACCGGCGTCAGGACGTCCTTCTGGTACAAAAACTCGCCGCGTAACACCAGGGGGGCGTCTCCGATATCCAGATTCCAGGCATAGTCGAAGGAGGCGCCAATGTTGTGGATACGGTTCAGGGTCTCTTCGAATACCAGCTGGGGCGCCGACCCCGCGTAGTTGGCGGCGGTGACGTCGGTGAGACCGGCGGCGTTTCCGATGGGGCTGTAATCCACGGCGGGTGCACCGTAGAACTTGCCGGCACTGTTCATGACCTGCAGGGTGTGCAGCTCCCCTGAAGGACCCTGGTAGGTCGCGTCGACGACTTGGAGCTTCTCGCCCGTATTCGGATCCGCCCAGTGAATCTGTACGGCGGGATTCGCATCGTAGCCATAAAAGTAGTTGACGCTGAAGTTTAAGCCATTGTCCAGATTCCCGCGGTAGCGAATCCCGAAATTTGCGTCCGTATCATCCGGATAGTCGCGCTTGTATTTGGTGGTCATCCCGGTAAAGGCGGTGAAGGTCGCGAAGGTCGCGTTCGGCATGTACTCCCAGGCGGAGTTCGGGCTTATGGTATCCCAACCCGCACCAGTAACCGGATTGGCATCCGTGAGGTTGGTGATGTTGTCGTTCGTGAATTCGGTGAAGTTCTTCAGGCAGGCTGCTCCGTTAACACCCTGGCACTGGGGCGGCGTCTGTGCCGCGGACAGGCTGGTGAAGGACCCCACGGTGTTGAACTCCGGAAACGCCGGATTTAGCCCGCCCAAGGGGTTCGTGAAGGTGCTTGTCGGCATGGGCAGGAAACCATCGCCGTAGAAGGTCGTGGTCACGGCCCCCATCGCGGCGCCGATGTTGGTGAATCCGTTCACCTCGCCGGTGATGGTGTCTACGCCCTTCATGATAAACGGGTGGCCCTGGTCGGTCCCGAACAGGAGCGAGTTGTCTCCGCTCGGGGGTGCGAAGGGCGACGAGGGTGGAATGAATTCCACGGACCGCACACCGCGTTCCCCCTTTCGCAGTCCCGGAATAATGTTCTGGCGGCGCTGGGATATGACCGCTTGGATGTTACCGTTACTGCCCACGTTGCTCTCCCCGACGGCCATCCATACCGGGATTCGGGAATCCTCCATCGGGTCCTGATTGAGCCAGCGGAAGTCGGTGGGATTGATGATGTCCAGGAGCTTGATGCCGTCTGCAGTGCCCCAGACCACCTGTTGCTTGCCCAGGCGCAGGTCGACGCCGCCGATCTTGGTATCCAGGTACAGCTCACGCAGATAATCGTACTGGGTATAGGCCTCGTAACCGCGCCAATACTGGTTGACGCCCTGGGTGTCGTAGATCAGATTGATATCGGCATGCCAGGAGGTCGTCTCGCCGAGCTCACCGTTGAAGAACATGCGCGCGGCGTTCTCGAAGCGCATCCCGTTTCCGATCGCATGATCGGACCTGGTGTCCAGGGTCGAATCCGCCTCCCCTGTATACAGACCGTCGTCGAGATTAATCGCCGTCCGGTTCTGAAAAAAACCGTTGACACGAACGCCTTCGGTCAACTCGAAGTCCGCCAGGGCCGCGCCCGGCAGTGCGATTGACAGGCAAAGCGCCTGTACGATTGTGGAACGTCTAATCATTATTCTCCCCCCTTGCCAACCTTTCCGTGGAGGGAGCGGGGCGTGCCGACTGGTCGCCGGCACGCTTTTACCGCTCCCCCACGTTCATCATTCGACGTGCCGAAATCAACGATTGATCTGGCGCAGGCTCTTCTCGCTCCAGAAATCGTCCGGCTTGTCGACCCGGCTGTCGATCTGGTTGACGCTCCTCGGGATTACCGCCCAGGTTTCATGTCCGGTCTTCAAATTCTTGCCGTACCAATAGCCCCAATACATGGCGCGAGGGTCGCTCTTCCCACCGCTGACCCAATCCCGGTCGATGACCTTTACCTTCTTGCCGCCCTTGAAGTACTCGGTGCGATAGTCGCCGAAGGTCCTGGTATCCACGTAGCTGATCCGGTAGTCGTACCACCAGTTCTTGCGTTTGGTCGTGCTCTTGAGCTTGTAGACCTTCTTGCCCTTGGGCTTGCAGGAAGGCGCCGGAGGATTGGGCAGCCACTTGACCTTGACACCCGAAATGGCCCCCAAGCAATCATTGAAGGTCTCGGTGCCGAGCAGCTCGTGCGTCTCGTGGAAGGGCTTGCGCAGTATGACGTCGCCGAAGGTGAAATCGGTTCCACCCCAGGCGTCGTCATGGGGCGGCTGGGCAAAGCGGCGGACCTTGCGCAGGGCGGGCAGCCAGATCGAGTAGGACTGGGGTTTGGAATCATTCTCATAGTCCACGATGAGCATGCCGGTACCCTTTAGCTTTCCGGAGCGGAAAATGGCCACCTCCTTGGAGCGGATCGCAGGATCGGACCAGTCGTTCCGTTTGTAGCGCTCCACGGTCAGCGTCGTGGGCTTGGCACCCTTTGGTTTATTGATGATAACGGTGATGGTTCTACCGGACTTGACGATCGCGTAGCGGTCGTAACCGTGGAACTGATTGACGAAGAAAACCTGCTCGGCGATCTGCTCGGCGTTTGGCGTTCCCTTTGGGTAAGGGAGGTTTTTGTCGATTATTTTTGCCGCCTGGGATACAGGGGCAAGAAGTACGAACAGGGCGCAGAGCGCCAAGGTGCGGATATGCAGATGCATAGTCGGTTGCTCCTCCTAGTGGTTGTTCGCTGGATGACCCACGCAATCACGGTCGATACTTGTCGCGCCAACGCTACTTTGTTGTTTTTTTAATATTTGGACTGTAATCCAATTGCAACAAATACACAACGCCTCATTAAATATGAGGTATTCCAATCATTATGCTCAGGGCTATTGAAACAACAGATTCGGGATCCGATCCCGTTGTGCGCGGGCGATACACGGGAGAAGTCGTCTTGGTCGCAGCAAGCAAGACGGCCTCACTCCAGTGTGGCAAGCAGCCCACCCCACTCGTATTCGAGAAGAAGTCCCTCGAAAGGTGCGCGGTACCCGTGCTTGTCGGCATCGACGGGGAGCTCGGGCCTGGTTCAAGCATTGGCTGTGGTCGGATTCACCGACCTAGCAGCAGCTCAAACCTCCCGATAGATCTGCCCCCCCTCCTCGAGAAACTCCGAGGACTTCTCCTTCATCCCCTCCTCCACCGCGATCTTCACGTCCTCGATCTGGTGAGACTTGGCGTAGTCGCGCACATCCTGTGTGATCTTCATGCTGCAGAAGTGCGGACCGCACATGGAGCAGAAGTGGGCAACCTTATGAGCCTCGTGGGGCATGGTCCGGTCGTGGTATTCGCGAGCCCTTTCGGGATCCAGCGACAGGTTGAACTGGTCCTCCCAACGGAACTCGAAGCGGGCCTTCGAGATGGCGTTGTCCCGCACTTGGGCTCCCGGCAGCCCCTTGGCCAGATCGGCGCCGTGGGCGGCGATCTTGTAGGTGACGATGCCGTCGCGCACGTCGTCCCTGTCGGGTAGGCCCAGGTGCTCCTTGGGCGTGACGTAGCAGAGCATGGCGGTGCCGTACCAGCCGATGTTGGCCGCGCCGATGCCGGATGTGATGTGGTCGTAGGCGGGAGCGATATCGGTAATCAGTGGGCCCAGGGTGTAGAAGGGGGCCTCGAAGCAGTCCTCGAGCTCCTTGTCCACGTTCTCCTTGACCATGTGCAGGGGAACGTGACCCGGGCCCTCGATCATCACCTGCACATCGTGCTCCCAGGCGATCTTGGTCAGCTCGCCGAGTGTTTCGAGCTCCGCGAACTGGGCGCGATCGTTGGCATCCGCAATGGATCCGGGGCGCAATCCGTCACCCAGACTGAAGGAAACGTCATAGGCCTTCATGATCTCGCAGATGTCTTCGAAATGGGTGTAGAGGAAGCTCTCCTCGTGGTGCGCAAGGCACCACTTCGCCATGATGGAGCCACCTCGGGAGACAATTCCCGTGACCCGCTCCGCGGTCAGGGGAATGTAACGCAGCAGGACACCGGCGTGGATGGTGAAGTAGTCCACTCCCTGCTCCGCCTGTTCCACGAGGGTGTCGCGAAACAGCTCCCACGTAAGCTCTTCGGCCTTGCCGTCCACCTTCTCCAATGCCTGGTAGATAGGAACTGTCCCGATGGGCATGGGGGCGTTGCGCAGAATCCACTCGCGGGTCTCGTGGATGTTCTTTCCGGTCGACAGATCCATCAGCGTATCCCCGCCCCAGCGGGCCGACCAGACCATCTTTTCCACCTCGTCCGCGATGGACGAGGTCACCGCCGAGTTGCCGATGTTGGTGTTGATTTTCACCCGGAAGTTGCGCCCGATGATCATAGGCTCCAGCTCCGGATGGTTGATGTTTGCAGGGATGATGGCACGGCCCGCAGCCACCTCTGAGCGAACGAGCTCCGGTGTGATCCGGTCCGGCAGATCGGCGCCGAAGTGCTGGCCGGCGTGCTGGCGCAGGAGCTTCTCGTAACGCGGATCGGACCTCAGCTCATCGAGCTTCATGTTCTCTCGTATGGCGACGTATTCCATCTCGGGCGTTATGATGCCCATTCGCGCATAGTGCATCTGCGAGACGTTGGCACCCACCTTTGCGCGGCGTGGCGACCGGATATGCTCGAACCTGAGGTGCGCAAGGGCGGGATCTGCCTGGCGGCGGAGGCAATAGTCGGAGCTTGGCCCCTCCAGCGGCTCGGAATCCCCCCGCTCCTCGATCCAGCCCGTGCGCACGTCGGGCAAGCCGGCGAGCAGGTCGATGCGGGCGGCCGGGTCGGAATAGGGTCCGGAGGTATCGTAGATGTAGATCGGGGGATTCACTTCGATCCCCTGATTGGTATGAGTGGGGGTCAGGGTCACCTCGCGCATCGGCACGCGGATGTCCGGACGCGAACCCTCCACATAAAGTTTTCGCGAGGCGGGAAAGGGCTTGGCGACTTGGTCCGATAGCTGGGCGGTCTTATCGGCGAATTCTTCGGGGATGGCGCTCATGTCTTTAGACCTCGGGGTGATTGGATTAGATCTGCCAGCGAAAGCTGTATCTCGCTCGCTACGGCCTTCCATCACCGGCATGGGTTCGAGCTCGAGGGGGCGCGAGAAACCGACTGTCGGGCGAACAGCCGCAATTGGCGAACGACCGGCGCGAACACAGACTCGCTAGGCGCATCGAGTAGAGTGAGCACCTTCGCCCGCTTTTCCTTCGCCAGTATTACCCGGATCAGGTTCCAAGGGTTTCTCTCAGCACCGTTCGGGACCTAAGGCTCCCGATGGGCACCCCCAGCAGGGACTCTAGAATGAAAGCTATAGCATGACGCCTTGGTTTACAAGGCCATGACGGCCATCGGATGAGCTGAAGATCTTTGAATACCAGGCCGCCGGACCGGATGAAACCGTTCTCGCGAAAAATCCTTTCGCTGTTTCGATCTCCTCCATTTGATCGGCAATAACATTCGCGAACGCTGGCGATTAATGATGAAGCGGCCGAGCCCGACTAGCGCCAATTCATGGTCAGCAACAGACCGCCCGCGATATAGAAGCCTACCGCCAGCATCTTGGCAAGCGCCACCGAGAGGATCTGTCCAGGTCCGAACACGAGGAGTCCGGTTGCGCTTAAGATCAAGGTGCCACCGCCTACCGACGCCAGCATTTGGGCTCGATGGACGCGAGTCTCCATGCGCAGCCTATCGAGCTCCGCCGAGCGCCAGCGTATCGTAAGGTCCCGCCGGTCCAGGGCGTCGAGCACCCGGTATGCGAGGAGGGGCAGCTCCGGGAGCTGCTCCGAGGCCGGGCCCAGGTTTTTTCGCGCCCGTGCCAGGAATGCCTTGGGTCCGACCTGGTCCTTCATCCAGCGTTCCATGAAGGGCTTGGCCGTGGTCCATAGATCCAGCTCGGGGTAGAGTTGGCGGCCCAATCCCTCGATGTTGAGGAGCGTCTTCTGCAGTAGCACCAGCTGGGGTTGAATCTCCATGTTGAACCGGCGTGCCGTCTGGAACAGGCGCAGCAGGAAGCTCCCGAAGGAAATCTCGGCTAAGGGTTTCTCGAAGATCGGCTCGCTCACGGTTCGAATGGCCGATTCGAGCTCGACGACGCTCGTCGTGGGTGGAACCCAACCGGACGCCACATGCAGCTCCGCTACCCGGCGGTAGTCCCGATCGAAGAAGGCAAGCAGGTTCTCGGCGAGATAGCGCTGGTCCTCGGCCGTCAGGCTTCCGACGATGCCGAAATCCACAGCAATATAGCGCCCGCTTGATTCCACGAAGATGTTCCCTGGATGCATGTCGGCATGAAAGAAATTGTCTCGGAACAGCTGCGTGAAGAAGATCTCGACCCCGCGCTCTCCGAGCAAGCGCATACTGATGCCTTGCGCCTTGAGGGCCTTGACATCACTCACGGGTGTGCCGTAAATACGCTCCATGACCATGACGTTCGGCCTGGTCAGGTTCCAATGAACCTCGGGGATGTATATGGCCTCGCTGACCAGGAAGTTGCGCCGCAAAACAGAGGCGTTGGCCGCCTCGCGCTGCAGATCCAGCTCGTCGAAGATGGTCTTCTCGTACTCGGCGACCACCGCTACCGGCCGCA
The DNA here is from genome assembly GCA_022340195.1 of Chromatiaceae bacterium. Taxonomy (GTDB): domain Bacteria; phylum Pseudomonadota; class Gammaproteobacteria; order Chromatiales; family Chromatiaceae; genus Thiosymbion. The sequence goes on along the minus strand of JAJDOL010000173.1, from coordinate 2,059 downwards.
GGCGGCGCCCGTCCTTCCAGTACCGCTGGGCCAGGTCCGCCACAACGTACAGCAAACCGATATCTCGCCTGATGGTCTTTTCGATGCGGGGCCGCAGCACCTTGACCACGACATCACGTCCATCCTTCAGACGGGCGGAATGGACCTGCGCGATGGAAGCGGAAGCGAGCGGTGTCTCGTTGAAATCGTCGAGCTCCGCTTCGATCGGTTTTTCCCATGCCTTCTCGATCAAGGCGCGCGCCTCGGCGCCCGGAAAGGGCGGAACGCGATCCTGCAGCTTGGCGAGCTCGACGGCCAGATCGTCCGGCAACAGGTCGCGGCGGGTGGAAAGGATCTGTCCAAACTTGACGAATATGGGCCCCAGATCCTCCAGTACCAGACGTATGCGCACTGGGTAGGGTGGAAGCTCGCCGCGGAACCAGAACCAGGGCGACAGATAAAGCAGGAAACGCAGCGGCCGCAACAGGTGTGTGGCGAGAATGACCTCGTCCAACCCGTGGCGCAACAGCACCAGATTGATGTGTATCAGGCGGATCGCCTGCGAGGGGCGGATCATTTTTCGCCAGCAGAAGCGCCGCGTATCTTTGCGAGGCGCTCTACGCGCGCGGCCAGCCGTTCCACGCCATCGCGCAGGTGGTCGACATCGTCCAGGAAAGCCTGGACCTCATAGCGGCTCGGCAGTAAGCGGGCCTCTTCCTGCAGGTATTCCGTCAGGTCTTGGGTCAGGGTATCGCCGGTGCGTCGTCCCCAGCGCTCGACAGCCCGTACCCGGGACCCGACCTGATGCGCCGCGGCATCGCCGACCAGCCGGGAGAGCTGCTCCTCCCAATCCACCTCCAGACCGCCGATAAAGTCGCCGAAGGCTTGGGCCAAGTGGGTATCGCCCGAAATGCGGACTTCGCCGGAAAAGAGCTGATCCTCCTTGCGGCGCGAGACGCCCATGCGTGCCAATGCCAGCGGTGTGCCTTGCAGTACGCAGTCCGGCTCACCTCCATAGTCGCCATAGAGCTGCACCCCGCTGGTAGAAGGTATTACGAAGAGCCGCGTTCCAAAACCAGCGACCTCGATGAGTATCACGCGGCTATGGAGCTCACCGATACGAGCGGCCCCCTCGGGATCGAGGGCAATATAACGGTTGATGGCCGCCTCCAAGGTCGCCAAGGCGGCGTCCGGAATCGCTACGGCCTCGCTCACAGCTTGTATCCTCGGTGAATGGCGACGATGCCGGCACTGAGATTAAAGAACTCGCAACGCTCAAAGCCTGCCTGCTCCATCATGGTCCGCAGGGTCTCCTGATCCGGATGCATTCGGATGGACTCGGCCAAATAGCGGTAGCTATCCGCGTCCCCTGCGATCAGGCGACCCAGGGCGGGCAGGACCGAGAAGGAGTAGAGGTCGTACGCCTTGCGCACGGGGAGGCTGGGGGGGTGGGAGAACTCGAGCACAAGGGCGCGGCCGGCAGGACGCAACACCCTGAACATCTCCTCCAGGGCGCGTTGCTTGTGCGTGACATTGCGCAGCCCGAAACCAATGGTGATACAGTCGAAGTGGTTGTCGGAAAAGGGCAGAGTCTCGGCGTCCACTTGCGCGTAATGCAGGTTGCCCGCGACGCCGGCATCGACCAGGCGGTCCCGCCCGCGGCTGAGCATGGCGACGTTGATGTCGGTGCAAACGACCTCGCCCTCCATACCGACGATCCCTGAAAAGCGCTCGGAAAGATCCCCTGTCCCGGCGGCCAGGTCCAGCACCCGCTGGCCGCGACGCACCCCGGCGAGCTCCACCGTCTGGCGCTTCCACAGCCGATGAATGCCCAAGGACATCAGGTCGTTCATGATGTCATAGTGGGAGGCCACAGAATCGAAGACCCCCCGTACATGGCCGGCCTTCTCCTCGACCGGAACCTGCTTGTAGCCGAAGTGAGTGGTCTTATCGTCGGACATGTGGGAGCACCTCAATGTACTGCCGGGATTTTACACTACCGGCGTTTCCTGGGTGCGAATCCCGCCGGAGCCTCTCCGCGCCGCTCGCGGAAAATCAGATTATGAAAGCAAGGTCGCTG
>JAJDOL010000314.1 GCA_022340195.1 Chromatiaceae bacterium | reverse complement strand
AGTCATACCGTCGGCTTTCCTGAGCTTGCGTTGCGTTATCCTCTTGCACCACAACTATGAAATTTTGGGTCTTTGGAGAAATCTGTGGGTCGCAGATTACCTTGACTTGATGTCCCCGTTCGGCAAGCCAACGCGCCATCTCACCCGTGTATTTTCCGATTCCGACCGATACAGGAGAGGCGTTCAGGCCGTAGATCAGGATGCGCATTGATTTGGTATTTTCCGCCGGTTACCAGCGAATCCCTTGTACGCTAACGCCTGGAGACGCGAGGGAGTAGCTCCGAGCTGTAAACCCATGAGCACGCGTTTCCGGATCAACCCCCGGAAAAGATCTGCGCGAACCATCCCTTCTTGGCTTTGCTTGGAACCCTTATTCGATTATTAGGATCGAGCGCCGGTGGAGGCTGCACGTCTGTGGGCTTGAAGTCTGCGATTATGGCTTGGGTGCGGCCTATTACAAGGAGGTCGGCTTCGTCGGCCCCGACCCAACGTTCGGCCGCTTCGCGCCCTTCCGCCAGCAGTGGGGGCCGATGCTTTGGCTCGTGGGCGTCGGTCGCGAGGATATGGACGAGGCCATCGTCGAGGAATCTCTCCGACCAATACTTGGGTCCGCGGCCAAAACGCCCCGTCACAGCGCCTGCAGTTAGCTGAATCCAGGCACCGCGCCGAGCGGCCCCAACGAACCACTCGTAATGCTCGTCGTCGAGCCAAGTGAGTCGTTCCGGGTGAGTGATCACAGGTACGTAACCGGCAGCCAATTGGTCGAAGATCAGAGGTGAGAAGACCGAGGGGACCGTGTGGTGTGGAGGCTCGAACAAGAAGTACCTGGTACCGTGAAGTGTCGGCATGTGTCCGGATCGGAGGCCTCGCAGCATTTCCGGGACCAACTGTATGTCGGCGCCGTATGTAATCTGGAGCGGAATCCCGGCTTCATGCAACTGTATGCGCAGAAGCTCCACTTGCTGAATGATTTGCTCGCCTGTGTTGTCGAACAAACCTGGGTAGATATGCGGCGTACAGGCGGTCATTGTAATGCCGTCTGCGACCGCTATCTTGGCCATTTCAAGGGCGGTGTCGAGGTCGCGTGCGCCGTCGTCGATACCGGGAAGCATATGGCAGTGCAAGTCGATCATCGGGACAATTACTCTCGTTGTGGTTGACGCGCGCACAAGGCGCAAGGCGAGCTTGGATAAATGATAGCAGTGTCCTGCTTCTTTCTGATGCCGAATGTCATGGCTTCGCGGGAGATCGGTCAGTCGATCAATGAGCGTCGGTCTTGCCTTCGCGCTCGGCGTTTCCCCGGGAGTCTACAGGTATTGACACTTTGACCTGCTGGGATAGCGAAATCCACTTCCAACGAAGATCTCGATGGCTTGGGAGACGGTCGCCGCTCTTTTGTCGTTGACGGCCTTGGCGGTCAGAAAGTGCCGGCCGGGCGGAGCGGTCCTGCAGAACTCGGGATTGCGTCGATCGGTGAGGAACGGGTAGACAACGAGCCGGCCGTCGTCCAGTCGATAGACGGAGGGATGTCGCGCCAGTTCGGTGCTGATGTGACCGGACGCGGCAGAGGGCGTTCGCGCACGTACTCGCCTGTATCGGCGAGCTTGGCGGGCTCGCCGATCCGAGGGCATTCCTAATATCGGGTGACCGCTGTGTTTTCGGAATAACTGTCTGAAATGTGTAACAATGCGCAGTAGTGATTAGGTTGGAACGGATCCTCGAATCCCTCGACTTTACTCATGTGGATTCGAGTCCCGCTACGAGGGGGCAATTTCCGAATCATGCGGTTGCTAGAACAACACAGCCGGTTGTAATTTCCATACTAGAACCGCCTCCCACGCTCAGAATCGCAAAGATGATCGCCACCGCGCTTGCTTCGATAGCCCGTCCCCTCTGGCGTTTGTTGGAACATTACAGAGTCGACCCCGCGCTCCTGTTCCGCGAGGTGGGATTGGATCCGGCACTGATGCACGAGCCTCGGGGGCGATATAAGGTAGAGCGCACGCTGGCGGCTTGGCAGAAGGCCGCTGACTTGATCGAGGATCCCTGTTTTGCGCTGAAGGTTGCGGAGCTCTGGCATCCGCCGGACTTGCACGCGCTTGGTTACGCGTTTCTCGCGAGCAGCACGTTGCGCTCGGCCTTGGATCGTGTCGTCCGCTACATGGCGATAGTCAACGACCGCGTCAGGTTTAGAGTCGAGGAAAAGAGCGAGCATGTCATCTGCACGTTCGACTACCTGGATCCGGGTCTCGAGATGCCCGCGTCAGTCGAGGACGCACGTTGGGCACTTTTTCTCAGCTTGTGTCGCCAGAGCTACGGAGAGAGCCTGAACCCGGCCGGGGTTCGGTTCCAGCACTCCAGACCCCTCTGCCCAGGCGACTACTATGAACTGTTTCGCTGCCCGATACTTTTTGGTTGCGAGACGTCCGCGGTTTCTTTTGCCCGTTGCGATGTGTATCGTCCGTTGCCGGCGGCAAACCGGGAGCTGGCGCGTGCCAACGACCGAATCCTGGCGAACTTTCTTAAAGAGCTGACCGAAGACGATCTGGTCACCAAGGTCAAGAAGGCGATAGCCGAAGAGCTGCCTTCCGGGTCGCCGAAGGATGACCTGATCGCGAAATCAATGTTCATGAGCGCGCGCAATCTCCACCGAAAGCTTTCCGCGGTCGGTGCCAACTACTCCGCACTCCTCGACGCTGTTCGGCGTGAGCTCGCGGAGCAATACATCGGGGATCCAACACTATCTCTCGGCGAGATCAGCTTTCTTCTCGGCTTCTCCGAGCAATCCGCCTTCTCACGCGCGTTCAGGCGCTGGACGGGCAAGGCCCCGAGCACTTTTCGCGACGCGGCGCCCCCCTGAACACGGATTTCTCGGCGAGAACGCCTGTTCTGGCGTTGCACGAGATATTGTCTCGATGGATCAAAAGAGATGCGGGTTCGGTCAAGCATTTTCGCTTTGACCACCGTTAGACTTTCAGCGGGTTCAGGCTTGGTCCACGGCCGGGCTTGGTTGGACGCCGACGGGGCGGCGTGAAGCGGCGAGTGTAACAGCGGGGCGCAGTTCATCCTTCTGTTGCCGCACCCCGTTCCTCTTCCAAATCGATGTTGCCTCAATCATGATAATGACGCAGAAAGCACTTCCAGGAGACCTCGCACCAGATTGGTTTCTGCAAGCCGTGAGAATCATGCAAAGCAGTGAGATTCTGGTTGTCTAGTGTTCGATTGCCGTGCCCCGACCGGAGAAGCACGGAGGCGAGGTACGGATGGCTCGGACCTCGCTTCCGTCGATGGGCATGTGGTTAGGCGCAGACCCAACTTACAAGGAGTCGTTATCGCCTCCGCTAGTGCCGCCGGAGAAAGCCGTGGTCGCACCATAAACATAGTTGTTGCGGTAACCACCAAGGCCAATGTTGAAGTAAATTCCGAAGTCTGGCGATTCGGCTTGGACAGCCACCAGATTGTGCTCGACCAGTGCGTCTGCTACCGAGACCGTGATTCCCGCTGTTGTGCCTGTGCCGCCGGAAATTCCAGTAATGCGGTTATCTTCGACGATACCTCCAGTCGCAAGGAACACGGCGATTCCGTATCCCTGTCCCGTGCCGGTCGCTGAAACACCGTCGATGTCGTTGTTCAATACGCGAGGCCCGCCGCCGCCTACCAGGATTCCGTAAGCACTTGCATCCGCCACACGGGTTGATCCGCCGGTATCCACGACTTGATTACGCCGCAGGATGGATCCGTTTCCCGACGTTTGGATGCCGGTCTCAGTGTTACGCTCCGCCCTGACATCCTCCACCAAGTGGCCTTGTCCTCCTAACAGTTCGATGCCGGTTCGGAACCCGCGCACATTGCCGTTGCGGATGGTAATGTTACTCGGACCGTTCGAGGCGATGCCCTCGGCGTTCGTTGCGGTTCCGGCGGCCAAGCCGCCGAGCTTCCAGCCGTTCAGGTCGATGGTCACGTTGCTCGTGGTGATCTCGATCGCGCTGCCGCTGGTGATGCCTGTCGTGAGGTCGCTGGTCAAGCACCAGACCCCCTGTGTGCTGATGACCGCGGGCAGGGTGGTGATGGGCGTGCAGTCGATCGTTTCGGCCGTTGCGGTCCGTGCGAGCCCCAGTGTCAGGCCAGCGGTTGTCAGCGCGGCCAGGGTGATGTAAAAAGCTTTGTGCGTCATTATTGCGATTCCTCCAATTAAAGACGGGTCGCGCGATACTCGGTTCAAATGGTATCGGTCTAGTACTGGATCCCAGTACCGCCGCTTGTTTGCGCCGCTTTTGTTTTAGCTCGTGCGACTAGCGCTGGGCGGCGTTTCATCGCGGCTACACGCCGGCGTACAGCGACTTCCCAAGCCTGGGAAACAATACCGTAGATAGGTTACAGGAATTCGCCTCAGGGTGTCGTCGAACATGCGCGTCATGCTCCATATCGGTCCCCATAAAACGGGTACCACGTCCGTGCAGGCTATGCTTCTGGAGAGTCTGGGTTCTGCTGAGCCCCAGGTGCCGGTATGGTATCCGGTTCCGGAGCGGACGGGGCCGGGGCACGCTCGAATCGCCAGGTTCACTGTGGGTATTCTCGGGCGAGACCAGGATCCGAAGGACCCGTCCTACATCGGAGACATCTTGGCGCGGGCCGACCGGGCGGGGATCGAAACGATCGTCCTTAGCTCGGAGAATTTCTCCCGCGCCTACCCGAGCCAACTCGGACTTCTCAGGGATGCCTTGGAGCCGTATTCCATTCACCTGGTCGTCACTCTGACGGCGATAGTCCGTCGAGTCCTTTCCAATTGGCAACAGATGGTCCGTAACGGGTTGACGGCGCCGCTCTCGGAGTCCGCCGACCTCGTGTTTGCAAGGGAGAGTCTGGCGCCCGATCTGGTGCGGCGCTTTTGCGATGCCCTGCGCCCGGCGTGTGCCACCCTGATCATCGTCGATAGCGACGCAGCCCCCTCCGCACTAATTCGAGATTTTCTCCATGCCACGGATTTGTGGCGGCAGTTGCCTAAACCCCTGGCGCAGGCCGATGCGCAGAGAAAAGCGAATGTCTCTTTCGGCGATATCGAAACCAGAATCCTGCGTCATCTGAATCTGGCTTTGGCCGAGATCCGGGAATCGCATCCGGAATTGGACCAGGTGCCGATCCGGCAACTCTTCATCCGAACGCTGCACTCGCCGGAGTGGTGCGGTCTGTGCCCCCGTGTGCCTGTGTCGCTGCCCGATAGCATGATCGATCGGGTCCGAGCGCTGGAGCGCAGGACAAGGGACGAGTTGAAGGGTCTGATAGAGTCCGG
>JAJDOL010000271.1 GCA_022340195.1 Chromatiaceae bacterium | reverse complement strand
CGCTGAAAAATGCGGGAATGCAAGACCTGACCCCTATCCCCATGACCCCTATCCCCATGACCCCTATCCCCATATAGCAAATCCATCGCATCAATAATAAGCGTGCTATCCGTAGCGTTTTTTCCGGTAGTGTATGCAAATTGCTGAACTGGCTTAATTGCGTGCTTGTTGAGAACTTTTTTCCACTGCGAACTCGCTGGCGATGTGAAATCACCATATATGCGTTTTACCGTTGCTTCTCCAAATCTTGCGATTTCTGCGAGAAGCCCCTCAATTACCGCTGCTTGCGCATTATCCGCATCAATCAGCACGGCCAAACGAAGCGAAGGTTCCTCTGCTTCTATTTTCGCCACTAGCCGGGGGTTTACCATATATCTTCCTTTGTATTTCTAACGCGAAGTTCAGCCGCGTGCGAGCGACACAGTAACGGCTTGAACAACCGAGCAACTTACCATCTTCGTTAACGGTCGAACAATCATACGGGTAGCACGTCGGCTGCAACGCTCTTGTTAACGGGCATTGTTCAGTCAAACACGGCGCTGTCAAAATCTTCCTGCCCGAGTGCGTGACCTCGCTCGATGGCCAGTAAGAGCAAATCTGATAGTAATTGCCACGATCCATCCAGTGCGTTCCTAATCTTGTCATCGGGAACGCTGGCACCGTGGACGATTTTGCTCCGCTGGCCGTATAGTTTCTTCACCTCCTGAAACTTCTCCCGACGCTGGTTGCCACGAGTCGTCAGCAGAGCTGCCGAAAGTAAGGAAATACGGTAGACCAGTTCAGAGCTTATCCCGAAAATCGCCTCGATGCCACTCCACAGTCGGGCCACGGCAGAACGCGGTTCTTTGGCGTACCGCCAATCAATAGAAGATTCCAGAGCGAAACGAAACGGTTGTGATTCAGCGGCGAGCCGGTTGAACGAGGGAAAACCGGGACAGACCACGTTTTGGAGAGAAAAGTCGCAAAGAAAGGGTCAACCGCACAAAGAGGGGGTCAAACGAAAGAGGGGGGTCAATTCTCGAGGTTCGCCGTGCTCCAGAGGGGACTCCAGTTTATTCAGCAAGGGGATCAAAGACGGCTCGATGAGCCCTTGGCGCGATTGCTCTACATCGAAGAACCGCGCGTCATACATGACGGAGGATTTGAAGTCCTCCCAAGCAGATTCGTAGTTAAAAAGGCCGAGGTAAGGGCTCGGCGCCAAGGTAGACTTGTGCAGGAGCAACTCGCGCGAGGACAAGGAGCCTGTTGCGCGGTCGGGCGCGTTGTCAATGAGATCAAAAGTTACGTTTATTTGTGTAGCCGTTGTTTGGACGAACATCTCTTACTTGTGGATTCATGACATTTCTCACTTCAAGTTCTCTAAGGCCATGATATCTATTGGTCGTCCACTTGCCTTCTTGTTCTTCTTGAAATCTTCAAAGCCGATTACGGAGAGTTGAACACCGTCATGCTCAATTACCAGACGTCTAGGAAAGCAATCTCGAAAGCTCACGCCATCTGCTCTTGTAATTACATCAATACGAAAGGGCGGGTATCCCATCTGGATAACATTTCCGCTCTCCGAAAAATCGCTTTCTTTCAATCCCATTGATGAGAATCCAAAATCGTCCATTACCTTGACCATCTTCCTGCAATTCTCCGGTGTCGGATTGACCCAAATATAAAGATCGCCCGTATATCGTGGATAGCCATGAATTCCTAGAGCATAACCGCCAACCAGAAGGTATTCTACGTCATGATGATTTAACAATACGACAAACTCTTTGAAGTCTTGGCTCCACATTTTGAGCAAAATCTACATATTGCATACGAAGAATTTCTATGGCATCAAGCCTATCTGATACTGAGCGAGTCAACCAATATTGGTAATCCGAAGGTTGATTCTTCAATGGAACGATTTTCAATACCTTTTCCATCCCAGAGCTCCGAATCTACTTGTCGAGCCATATGATTATACTGAACTAATTTGGATTATGCGTTCTCCTAGATTGTGAGGTTCATCGGTTGAAGGAACCCGTCCGTGAGAATTTCACCTACGGAGGCTGATTGGCGCTTGTTTTTTTCTGCGCCACTCGTCTCGAACGACGCCTTGTTCGTCGAGATCTAGAACGCATGATGTTACATCTAGACAATGTCTTCGATCCTCCATCGAGGCCAGATTGTCGCGTTTCCGACAGGGCTTGAAGAGCATTGTAGGCCAACAAAACAAACACTTATAAGTTGGCACGCCGGCTGCTTGGTGACTTCCAAGGTCAATCCCGGAGTCCCCCGTGAAGCAGAAAGACATCGCCGCCCTGCTCGACGAGCCGTCCTGCGCCCATAACAAGAAGGGGAAGTCCGGCTGCGCGAATCCCAAGCCCGGCGCGACGGCGGGTGGCTGTGCATTCGACGGGGCGCAGATAGCGCTTCTTCCCATTGCCGACGTGGCCCATATCGTACATGGCTCCATCGCCTGTGCCGGGAGCTCCTGGGATAACCGCGGAACCAGATCTTCCGGGCCCTCTCTGTACAAGATCGGCATGACCACGGACCTCACCGAGCAGGATGTAGTGATGGGCCGTGGCGAGAAACGGCTTTTCCATTCCATCAAGCAGGCCATCGACTCCTACAGTCCTGCGGCGGTGTTTGTCTACAACACCTGTATTCCGGCGCTGATCGGTGACGACATCGGCGCCGTGTGCAGGGAGGCTCAGCGTCGTTGGGGTACGCCGGTCGTGCCGGTCGACGGGGCGGGATTCTACGGGACCAAGAATCTGGGCAACCGCATCGCCGGCGACTCTATGGTCCGGCACGTCTGCGGTACCCGTGAGCCGGATCCGATCCCGGCGGGCATCGAGAAGAAGGGCTTCAAGGTCCATGACGTGACCCTGGTGGGCGAGTACAACATCGCCGGCGAGCTGTGGCACGTGCTACCCCTGCTCGACGAGCTGGGCCTGCGGGTGCTCTGCACCCTCTCGGGTGACGCCCGCTTCCGGGAGGTGCAGACCATGCACCGCTCCGAGGTCAACATGATGGTCTGCTCCAAGGCCATGATCAACGTGGCGCGCAAGCTGGAGGGGGCCTTCGGTACGCCCTGGTTCGAGGGCAGCTTCTACGGAGTACAGGACGTCTCGCAGGCACTGCGCGATTTCGCCCGCCTGATCGACGACCCCGACTTGACCGAGCGCACCGAGACACTGATCGCCCGGGAGGAGTCCCGCATCGATCGCCGGCTGGCCCCTTGGCGGGAGCGGTTGGCCGGTCGCAAGGTGCTGCTCTACACGGGAGGCGTCAAATCCTGGTCCATCATCGCCGCACTTCAAGACTTGTGCATGACGGTTGTGGCGACCGGAACCAAGAAGTCCACCGAGGACGACAAGGCACGGATTCGCGAGCTCATGGGTGAGGACGCCTTGATGATCGAGGACGGCAACCCGCGGACCCTGATCGACATCGTGCGCGAGCAGAAGGTAGATGTGCTGATCGCGGGCGGGCGCAATATGTACACCGCCCTCAAGGCGCGCATTCCCTTCCTTGATATCAACCAGGAGCGGGACTTCGGCTACGAAGGCTACGAGGGCATGCTGGAGCTGGCCCGACAATTGTGCCTGACCATCGAGAGTCCGGTTTGGGAAGCCGTTCGCCGCCCCGCACCTTGGGCCGTCGAGTCCGCCATGCGGACCGGGATGTCGAGGGATCTCGGGGACGGTCCGCACAGCGGGCCCTACCAGGAGGCGGTCCATGGCTGAGATCGTCAAGCGCAAGAAGGCCCTGTCGGTCAGCCCGCTCAAGGCCAGCGCGACCATCGGTGCGGCCCTGGCCTTCCTGGGCTTTCGCCGAGCCATTCCCATGTTGCACGGCTCCCAGGGCTGCTCGGCCTTCGGCAAGGTCTTTTTCGTGCGTCACTTTCGCGAACCCATCCCGCTTCAATCCACCGCGATGGACCAGGTCAGCTCGGTTATGGGAGCAAACGGCAACGTGGTGGAAGGCCTCGCGACGATCTGCGAGAAGAACAAGCCCGATCTGGTGGGCGTTCCCACCACCGGGCTTGCGGAGACGCAGGGTGCGGATATCCGCATGGCGGTACGCCTGTTTCGGGACAAGTATCCGCAGTATCACGCCATCCCGGTGGTGCCTGTTTCCACTCCTGACTTCGCGGGCTGCATGGAGTCGGGCTACGCGCTCGCGGTAAAGGCGATCGTCGAGGAACTGGTACCGCCGGCGATTGATGCCGGTACCCGGCCGGGCCGGCGACCGCGGCAGGTCAACCTGTTGGCGAGCTCCCACCTGACGCCGGGAGATCTGGAGCATCTGAAGGAGATGATCGAGATGTTTGGACTTCATCCGGTAGTCCTGCCCGATCTCTCGGATTCCCTCGACGGCCATCTCACCGAGCTGGATTTCAGTCCCCTGACGGTCGGCGGCACGAAGGTGTCGGAGCTGGCTACGCTCGGCGATTCGGTCGCGACCCTCGTCATCGGCAAGTCCTTGGATGCTGCCGCGGACCAGCTGGCCGCGCGCACCGGTGTGCCCGACCTGCGTTTCGCACACCTGATGGGACTGGATGCGGTCGACGCGCTGGTCTCCGCGTTGAGCAGCATCTCCGCCGAGCCGGTTCCCGCCAAGCTGGAGCGTTGGCGCGCCCAGCTTCAGGACGCCATGCTCGACGCCCACTTCATGCTCGGCGGCGCGCGCTTTGCCGTTGCCGCCGAGCCGGACCTGCTGCTCGGCTTCGGCGACCTGCTCGCTTCCATGGGGGCGGAAACCGTCGCTGCGGTGGCTCCCTCGAACGCGCCGGCACTGCAGCATGTCCAGAGCGACCGGGTGAAGATCGGGGATCTGGAAGATCTGGAGCTCGCCGCCCGGGATTGCGGCGCCGAAGTGATGATCGGAAATTCCCACGCGGCTCATACCGCGGAGCGCTTGGGGCTACCCCTGTTGCGGGCCGGCTTTCCCCTTTACGACCGGGTCGGCGGTTACCAGCGAACCTGGATCGGTTACCAGGGTACCCGCCAAACCCTATTCGACCTGGCCAATATTTTGCTCACGCTGGAGAAGGGTGAGATACGTCCCTATCGATCGCGTCTATCCCAAAAGTCGGCGGCCGAGTCGGATCCTCGGCAGGGCGAGCGCCTGCGGGCGGTATGACGCAGGAAGCCGGCAATGCCACTCGAACGAAGACTGAAGTTGGTGACGACGGACGAGGCTGGGCCCGAGGTGGTTAGCGTCGTCAAGGTGGCATTTGCCACCAGCGACATGAAGCGGGTGGACCAGCACTTCGGTGCCGCGGAGTCCTTTGCCGTATACGTCCTGAATTCCAGGCGGATAAGCCTTGCCGAGGCGGTGCAGTTCAGCCCGTCGGTCACGGACGGCTATGAGGAAGGTGGGCGGAGACAGAGATCGGGAGGCGATCGCAAAGCGGTGCCCGGGCTCGGCGCCTCCGGCCACGACGAGAACAAGCTTGCGGCCAGGATCGATGCCCTGGACGGCTGCGTGGCCGTCTACTGCAGGGCGGTCGGCGCCTCGGCGATCGATCAACTCCGCGGCAAGGGCATACAGGCGGTCAAGATCGCTTCGGATGCGGAGATCAAGGACCTGCTCGAGGCCCTGCAGCAGGACCTGAGGACGGGAACGGGCGGCTACCTTGCGCGCGCCCTTGCGCGGAGCGAGCCGAGCGACGCGCGGCGTTTCGACGCCATGGAGCAGGAGGGGTGGATCGAGTGATTTTCCCTTTCAGGACAGGACCACGACCGAAACCATGATCGAAGAGAATGCCCGTGTCGTCGCCGTTGCGCCTGGCTACGCCTGGGTAGAGACAGGGCGCCGCAGTGCGTGTGCCTCCTGTGCTGCCTCCACCCATTGCGGGACGTCTGCTGTCGCCAAGCTATTTGCTACACGGACCAATCGGTTCGAGGTCTCCGATGGCATCGGTGTCGAGGTCGATGATCGGGTCGTCATCGGGATCGCCGAGGGGACGCTGACCCGTGCCTCGCTGCTCGCTTATCTGCTGCCTCTGGTCGTGCTGACGCTTGCGGCCTACTGTGCCCAGACGGCAGGGGCCGAGGAGGGTCTCAGCGCATTGGCAGGGATCCTCGGCTTGTGTCTCGGGATTTGGACTACGGGTCGATTGACCGGAGGGACGGCGGGGCGGGAAGGGTACCGACCGGTGGTGCTGCGCCGAATCGAGTTACCTCGGGACGCAGCTCCGCGGGCGGCACTCGGGATCCCCGATCCTCGCCCGCGCTCTCGAGCCGACTACGCCGCGCACCGCTGTTCCTTAAACACGAGAGGTATTCGACGATGACAGAGACCGGTCTCAACATTGCGGAGGACAATCCCGTTCTCGGAACGGATTTCGCCGTCGAGATGGTGCGCCAGATGCGGGCGGTGGACTCCTACGGCACCTTCGACACCTGGTCCCCGGCTCAGATCCTGGATCCCTTCATCCTGACCAAGGAGCAGAAACGGGAGATTCCCATCGTGGGAGATCCGGACGAGGTGGTCATGTCCCGGGTCAAGGCTTTCTACAACGCCATTGCAGCCTTGATCGAATCCGAATGCGGGCAGATGGCGGTGCCGACCATCAATCTCACCCACGAGGGATTCGGTCGCGCGCTCATCACGGTCGGCAAGCTCGTGGTGATGGACAAGACCCTGCGTGACGTGCATCGCTTCAGCTTTCCGACCCTGTCCAAGATGAAGGACGAGGCCGACAAGATCCTTTCGGTAGCCCTGGAGATCGTCGGCGAGTACCCGAAGGCCGCCGGACTCTAATCTGGTTTTCAAATCGACGAAGGTAACGGACATGACCCCCGAAGAGCTCAAAGATCTGCAGAAGGCCGTCAAGAAGGCCAAGCGTATCGCCAGCGAGCGAGCCGGCGAGCTGCATGACCTGGTCGAGGATCGCCTTCCCGCAGCCTACGAGGATATCCCGGCCGTGGCTCAGGCCACTTACGATGCCTGCCTCGCGTGGGCCGAAACAAACGCGAAGCTGAAAGCCGCCGAGGCGGAAGCCGCGTAAGGAGCAGCAAGAAAATGAGCAGCATAACCGGACTCACCCGTGGTGGCGCCGAATGGACCCCGGCCTTTGTCACCGATCTCGACCAAGGCACCTGCATCGGTTGCGGCCGTTGCTTCAAGGTATGCCCCAGGGACGTCTTCGATCTCGTGGATCGGGAAGATCTCGATCTGGATGACGCAGACTACGACGACGATTACGCCGACGAGGATGACGATGGCTTCTCGGACGACACCAGCATGGTCATGAGCCTGAAGAACCTGCTGGACTGCATCGGCTGTCAGGCCTGCTCCAGGGTCTGTCCGAAGAATTGCCTGAGCCACGAGCCTGCGGCAGTGGCGGCGTGAGCCCGAGCCTGTCTGGCGCAGCCGGCATCCGGCCGCCAGCCCCCCCCGCGGGCGGCCGGCGGCGTAAGCGGTCTTCTCCGAGTAGCGACTAACTGAGCCGATCGTCCTCAATTGGGATCGACGCCGCTTCCCAGGCCCTTCGTATATCCTTTTGGCGGTGGCGTCCAACCGCGCTCGGAGCGGTCGTGCAGCTGCAGACGGTCGGCCTCCATCATCTCCTTGAGCGTCTCGCCGTGCTCCCGCGCCCGCGCCAGAAAAGCGCGGTTGCGGGCGATATCCGGGTTCTCATCCCATAGCTCGTAGAGCTGATCCAGGCCCGCCTGGTCGTGCCGACGGAAGGCGTGCCCCATCTTTTCGACCTTGAACGGATGCATGCCCAATGCCTTCAGCGCTTCCATGCCGAGCCTGAGCGATCCGTCGAACACCTCTCGAATGGCCAGATCCACACCCGCTTTCTCGAGCAGGTAGAGGTGATTGACGTCGAAAGCGCGCGCCAGGATCTTGACCCGGGGGTAGTGCCGCCGGACGTGCTCGACTACCTCGACGGCACGATCTCGATCATCGATGGCGACGACAAAGACCTTGGCGCTCTCTATCCCCGCCGCATGCAGCAGCTCAGGACGGGACGCATCGCCGTAGTAGCTCTTGATACCGAACCGACGCAGCGTGTCGATCATCGCCGCTTCGTGATCGAGCACCACGGTGCGCACCCCGCCGGCAACGAGCAGCCGATTGACGATCTGTCCGAAACGTCCGTTGCCGGCGATTACGACTGTGCCGTGCTCTTCTATGGCGTCGGATTCGAGAAGATCGGTAGCGCTGAGACGCGGCAGGATGAGCTTGTCGTAGAGGATGAAGAGCGCGGGGGTGAAAAGCATCGAGAGCGCAACGACGAGCGACAGCATTTGCGCGATATCGCCGGGGATCACCTGGGTCTGAACCGTAAAGCCCAGCAGCACGAAACCGAACTCACCCGCCTGAGCAAGGCCCAGCGTGAAGAGCCAGCCGCCGCCGGGCTCGAGCCGGAACAGGCGCGCGAGCCCGAAGAGGACCAGACCCTTCAGCACTATCACGGCCAGGGTGAGACCCAGCACCTGGGTGAGCTCGCCGAACAGGATGCCGAAATCGATTCCAGCCCCGACCGTGATGAAGAAGAGCCCGAGCAGCAGTCCCTTGAAGGGCTCGATGTCGGATTCGAGCTCGTGGCGGAACTCGCTTTCGGCTAACACGACGCCGGCGAGAAAGGTCCCGAGGGCGGGAGAGAGGTCCACCAGGGACATCAATAGGGCGATCCCCACCACCAGGAGCAGCGCGCTGGCCGTGAAGATCTCGCGCAGGCGCGACTCGGCGATGAAGCGAAACAGCGGACGCGACAAAAAGTGTCCGCCGAGCAGCACTGCGGCAACCGCACCGAGCACGACGAGTGTATGCGCCCAGGCGGGGAGACCAGCGACCAGGCTCATGGCTTTCGCATGCCCTGCCACATCAGGACCTTGCGTAGCGGCGTCGGCAATGCCCTTCAAGCCGCTCCCGGCCAGTTCAGGCGCGGCGAGCAGCGGAATCAGTGCCAGCATCGGGATGACGGCGATATCCTGGAACAACAGAACCGAGAAGCCGGCACGACCACCATCGGTCTTGGTCAATCCCTTCTCGTTCAGCGTTTGCATGACGATGGCGGTGGAGGACAGGGAGAAGATGAGCCCAATGGCGACGGCTACGCGCCAGTCCATGCCAAGCGCCGCAGCCACCGCGGCGATCAGGGTCGCCGTAACGGCGACCTGCAACCCGCCGAGTCCGAGCAACCGCCCACGCATCTCCCACAGGAGTCGTGGCTCCAGCTCCAGGCCAACGAGAAACAACATCATGACGACGCCGAGCTCGGCGAAGTGCCGGATCTCTTGCGACTCCGCGCCTACGAGCCCGACGATCGGTCCGATGACGATGCCGGCGATCAAGTAGCCGAGCACCGAACCCAGGCCGAGACGCTTGGCGACCGGAACGGCGATAACCGCCGCGCAGAGATAGACGAAGGTGTGAAACAATTGGCCGCCCACGATTCAGCCCTCCGCAATGATGGCGCCGAGATCGGTGTTCAGCCTGGGCAGGTCCTGCGCCGCGTCGATGTCCAAGCGATCGTCCCGCAGTGCCTCCAGCACTCGGACCCAGTCCATAACGTGCGCTTCGACGCGGCCCTCGTCGACCGCTGTGCGTGCACCGAACAACGCGAATGGTGGCAGGTAACGCATGCCGCACATCAAGGCCGTTTGCTCCAGGGGGTGCATGAGCTCGCGGATCGTGAACTGGTTGTACCCCTCGGCACAGTAGGCCACCTCGGCGCCGCCTGCGGTCAGCGCATCGAGGAAGATTTTGCCGTGCAGCGCCCTGCCCTGTTCGCCGTACGCGAAGCCATGCTCCAGCACCAGGTCCTGCCACTCCTTGAGAATCGCAGGCGTCGAGTACCAGTAGAGGGGGTGCATGAAGACGATCACCTCGTGCTCGATCAGGCGAGCCTGCTCGTGGTCGATGTCGATCTGGAAGTTCGGATAGCTTGCGTAGAGGTCGACGAAAGTCACGCCTTCGATACGGGACGTGGCCAGTGCCAGGTGGCGATTGACCTCGGAACGGTCGAGCGAAGGGTGCGCAAAGAGTACGAGAATCCGCCGCATGATCACTTAGCTCCTCATCTGCGTAAGGGGGATCGATCGTGGAGCAGGGATGGGCCGGGTCGCGGCCGAGCCGGAGCGCATAGCCGGAGTGGCATCCCTTGCCGTTGGAACGGGTGGCCGCATCTGAATGAAATAGGACATTTCCTGTCAGATCCAGATGTACCGCCTCAGCACCCACGATTCCATCGAAGCGATTCCGCGAGCGGCTTGGAACCGCCTCACCGATCCGGACACGCCGTTTCTCCGCCACGAGTTTCTCGCGGCTATGGAGCGTCACGGTTGCGTGGGAGAGCAACTCGGATGGCTGCCGCGCCATCTCGCGCTGAGTAACTCAGAGGGCGAGTTGGTTGCGGCCGCGCCCTGCTATCTCAAGTTCAATTCCTATGGCGAGTTCGTCTTCGATTGGGCCTGGGCCAGCGCCTATCAGCGTTACGGCATGCATTATTACCCCAAGCTGGTCGTCGCGTCTCCCTACACACCGGCTACCGGTCCGCGAATCCTGGTTGCCGAGGGTCCTCGTAAGAGCGAGCATGCTGAGGCGCTTGTCCGCGGCTCGCTGGACGTCGCCGAGCACCTTGGTGTCTCGTCACTGCACTGGTTATTCACGACAGACGCCGAGACCCGAGCTCTGGAACGACACGGCCTTATGCCCCGCGTCGGCTGCCAGTTTCACTGGGAGAATCCGGGCTACGAGGACTTCGATCATTTTCTGAGCTCCTTCGCGTCGGCCAAGCGCAAACAGGTCAAGCGCGAGCGCCGCCGTGTCGCCGAGGCGGGCATCCAGTTTAGATTGCTCTCGGGTCACGAAATCAGTGACGCGGAGTGGGCGACTTTCCGGCAGCTCTATTGCGCCACCTTCGACAAGCGCGGCGGTATTCCGACCCTGTCCCTGGACTTCTTCCGCGAGATCGGGCGGACCCTCGCAGATCATTGTCTGCTGGTGCTGGCCTATCACCACGGGGAAATCGTTGCCGCGGCCTTCGATCTAGTCGGTACGAGCACCTTGTACGGGCGTCACTGGGGCTGCTTTGCCGACTTTCACAGCCTGCACTTCGAGGCCTGTTATTACCAGGGTCTCGATTACTGTATACGACGGGGTCTTTCGCGCTTCGAGCCTGGAGCGCAGGGAGAGCATAAAATCAGCCGCGGTTTCTTGCCTACACCCACCTGGTCCGCCCACTGGATAGCCGATTCGCGCCTGCGCGAAGCGATCAACCAGTTCCTGAGCCGAGAGCGCGATGGCATGGACGCTTACCTATCGGAGATGCGCAAGCACAGTCCCTTCAAGTCCTCTGACTGAGCCGGCAGCGCGCATCAAGCCGTTCGAGCACGAGATCCATTCATCAAATCGGGCCGGGGCATCTCGATTGGCATGGGTGCCGAATCGCGACGTCTAACGCAGCTGCCGGCTCGTGCGTCGGCGAGCCCTGGAGCTCGGTAGCGGTCTCCGAAGGGCTCGGCCAGGTGCTGCTCACCAACTAGGAGCTCTGAAACAACAACCCGGAAAAGGTCTTCGGCGTCATCCATGTCGGCTTTCCGACAAAGGGGCCGCCAGCGTGTGCTCGAATTGGCGCGTTGCCCCACCGGCGAGTCCATGATCTGTGCAAACGCCTCGTTAGCAAGTCGCGTATCTCGTTGATTCTCATGGTTTCAATACGTCCAGTCGTCATCCGCAACCAATCTGGCTCGGAAGTTGCGAATTTCGTGGAGGAGTAGTTGCTGTCGAGGGGATCTGGACGTTATGCGAAACCTGGTTGCTTTTCTCCTCTGCTCCTGCCTGGGGACGGCGTCGCTTGCCGAGCCCTTGCGTGTAGCGGTGGCCAGCAACTTCCTGATGCCGGCGAAGGCATTGGCGGATCGTTTCGAGCAGGCGAGCGGATACCAGGTGTCGCTCAGCACAGGCTCTACCGGCAAGCTCTACGCCCAGATCGTCAATGGGGCCCCCTTCAGTGTCTTTCTCGCCGCCAATGCGGCGGAGCCGCGGCGCCTGGAGGCGCAAGGGAAGGTTGTGGCCGGCTCGCGCTTCACCTATGCGGTTGGACGCCTGGTGCTTTGGAGCCGCGACCCGGCCCAATTGGCTGCCGGCGACGGTGCTGATCTGATCCGCAACGGCGAGTTTGCTCGCTTGGCCGTGGCCAATCCCAAGACGGCTCCTTATGGCATGGCGGCCTTGCAGGCCATGCAGGCGCTGGGGCTGGATCCGGCGACCTTGGGCCGGCGACTGGTGCGCGGCGAGAACGTCTCCCAGGTCTACCAGTTCACCGCCAGTGGCAACGCGGATCTGGGCTTCGTAGCCCTGTCGCAGGTAAGTAATCCCGAAAAGCCGGCCGCCGGCAGCTACTGGCTGGTCCCGTCCGATCTTCACGAACCCATTGAGCAACAGGCCGTCCTGCTGGACGATTCTCCCAACGATGAGGGCGCAAGGTTGTTTTTCGATTTCCTGAAAGGCCCGAAGTCCCGGGAGCTCATCGCTCGATACGGATACGGAACGCCTTAGACGATGGACATCCCGGATGGACTGGATTTGACTCCCGTCTGGCTCAGCATGAAGCTGGCCGGCGTCACTGTCGCACTGCTGGTGGTGCTCGGCATCCCCCTGGCGTGGTGGCTGGCGCGTACTCGCAGCCCCTTCAAGATTCCGGTGGAGGCGCTAACCGCGCTGCCGCTCGTGCTGCCGCCGACCGTGCTCGGTTTTTACCTGCTGGTCCTTCTCGGCTCCTCCGGTCCTGCGGGGCAGATCTGGACCCGGATTACCGGGCATCCGTTGGCCTTCAGCTTTACGGGTCTTGTCATCGCTTCTTGCGTTTACTCGCTGCCGTTCGTCGTTCAGCCCCTGCAGGCGGCATTCGAGGCGCTGGACCGGCGTGCGGTGGAGGCATCCTTCACGCTCGGTGCCTCGCGGACAAGGACCTTCCTGAGGGTGGTGCTGCCCGGAATCCGACGCGGCCTGATAACTGCGATGGTCCTCGGCTTCGCCCACACCCTGGGGGAGTTCGGGGTGGTGCTGATGGTGGGTGGCAATATTCCGGGCGAGACCCAGGTGGTAGCGACGGCCATCTACGAATACGTCGAGATACTCGACTACGACGCGGCGGGCGCCCTGTCCGCCGGCCTCCTTGGATTCTCCTTCCTGGTGCTGCTTCTGGTATATGGGGCGAACCGGCGGTGGCACGCGGAGTTGAAGCTTTGAGTGCTGTTCGGATCGCTCTGGGTTTTGAACGCGGCGATTTTCGCCTCCGTGTCGATCTTGCTCTCCCGCCGGATGGCGTGACCGCCATACTCGGGCCGTCCGGTAGCGGCAAGAGTACCCTGCTGCGGCTCGTTGCGGGCCTGGAGCAACCGCAGCAGGGCCGGATCCAGATCGGTACGCACCTGTGGCTCGATGCGGCGCGCGGGCTGCGGACGCCGCCCCAAAAACGCAGCGTGGGGATGGTGTTCCAGGACTACGCTCTATTCGCGAACATGACGGTTGCCGCAAACATCGGCTACGGCCTGCCGCGGCGAGGGCGCAGGGAAATCGTTTGCGAATGGATCGAACGCCTGTATTTGAACGGATTGGAGTCCCGCTATCCACATCAGCTCTCCGGCGGTCAGAGGCAACGCGTTGCCCTGGCACGCGCCCTTGCCCGGGAGCCCGCGCTGCTCCTGCTCGACGAGCCGCTGTCGGCCGTGGATACCTATCTGCGCCAGCGTCTCCGTGACCAGTTGCTTGCCATCGTCGCGACGCTCGAGCAACCGGTGATCATGGTCACCCATGATCTGAACGAGGCCCGCCAGTTGGCCGATCGCATCGGCGTCATGGTCAATGGTCGGATGCATCGACTCGGGTCGACTGCCGAGGTTTTCGACGACCCCGGCGATCTGCAAAGTGCGAAGGTACTGGGTTGGCGAAACCTGCTACCCGTGCGCTGGATGGACCATGGCTCAGCTGGGGGCGATTGGGGACGGCTGGAGCTGGTACGGCACCTGTCGGCTCCGGTCGCCTGGCTGGGCATCCGTCCGGAGCATCTGCGAATCGGCGATCGGAGTGTTCAGGGGCTCGACGCTCGGGCGGTCCGGGTACGCGAGCTCGGCGCCGTCCGGGAGCTCCAATGCCGGCTCACGGACGGCACTCCGCTGTATCTGCACCGCCCTTGGAACGAGCCCGTCCCGGCCCCGGGTGAGTGCTTTCGGCTCTGCATTCCCGCCCAACACCTGCGCCCGCTCTCCGAGGAGCCGGTTCGGGTGGGCAGCGACGGCATCCCGCCCGCAGGTCGGCAACAAGCGGATCAGCAGGGTGGCCGACAAGTATCCTGGCCAGCGCGGAATGTCCGCTGACGACCGCGGTGATCTGCGCTGGTAAATCCGTTGAAAAATCCAGTGGGCGTCCAGCAACGATGGCTACAGTGCCCGAACTATCCCTGTTGCTAGTCGGGTCTCGAGCGCATTCTCGGTGGAGATCAGAAAGATCCTATCGTGGGGGATGGCCGCGGCAACCAGTGCCACCGAGTCGTCGATGCCCATCTCTCGCAGATAGAGCGCCGCCTCTGCGACATAAGCCTGCCCACCCTCGTGGGAGCTCTCCCACTTGGGTACACGGCTCTGATGAATTCCGAGCTTTGCCTCGGGTGCGACATAGCGCGCAACGCCACCGGCAAGCACGTCCACGCACGCCGACAGACACAGCTTGTCCACCGCCGTTATCAGGCCGTTCGCGCGCAGATAGCGTCCGAGCCGACGCGCTTCATACACTGATCCGCCGTTGCTGTCGACGATCACCCCGGTGGCCCCTCGCTTTCGAATCTCGCGGATCACCCGATCGGCATAACCGTCCACGATCTCGCCGCTTACCCGCATCCAGGTCACGTCGAGATCCTGAGAACGATCAGGCCGCACCAAAGCCGGTGCGACCCCGGTCAAGGCGGAAAGTCGGCTACAGGACTCGCGGCCATCCGCGGCAAGTGCAAGCTCCTGTGACCTGAACGCTCGCAGCCAGGCATCAGACCGATTCACGAGCTCTTGTGCCGAGAACCGATACTTGCGCATCGCGGCGATGACTGTCGCGTCCGTTGCCGACCGGTCTCTCGTTTCGCTGACCCTCAGCGAGTGGCAGGACGCAGCGACGGACAAGAGTGCGTCGCGATCCAATGTCGTTACGGGCGCTGGCTCAGTTGATCTCGGGAGCCGGTCGATCCCGCAGCCCGCCAATGCCAGAAGGCTCGTAAGGCAAACGACGAGAATCCGATCTCCCATAGCGCTGATCATGGCGTTTGCTGCGAGACGATTCGATGTCGACGAGGGTTCAACGGACGCTCAGAGTGGGTACCCTGATCGGAATCTCCAGGTCCCGATCAGGCAACCACCGGGATCCGGTTTTCGACTTGGGAAGTCTACATGAACCGCCTTATCTCCTGAAATCGGGACCGCTGGCGCCCCACCGGCAGGCGATTGGAATGGCTGAGGTCAAAGGACGGCTAGACGGTCAGGTATTCTCGTACAAGATCGTCGCTCAGGTCGACCATGTCTCCCGCAGCCATCAGGCGCCCGCGATCGAGGATCAGGAAACGGTCCGCTACCTTTCGGGCGAAGGGTAGTTTTTGTTCTACCAGGATTACCGTCAGGCCGATTTCCCGGTTCAGGCGGCGGATGATGTCGCCGATCTCCTGCACTATGTTGGGCTGAATTCCCTCGGTGGGCTCGTCCAGGATGAGAAGCTTCGGTTCAACCACCAGAGCACGGCCGATCGCGAGCTGTTGCTGCTGACCGCCGGAAAGGTCACCGCCGCGGCGGCCGAGCATCGCTTTCAACACGGGGAACAGCTCGAAGACGAGGTCCGGGATCTGCTTCTTACCGTCTGCCCGTGCCGGAAGACCGATCTGGAGATTCTCCTCGACCGTGAGCAACGGAAAGATCTGCCGTCCCTGGGGTACGTAGCCGATTCCGAGACCGGCCCTCTTTTCCGCCGCCAGCTTGACCAAGTCCTCCCCCTGATATTCCATGGTCCCGGAGCGCAGAGGCAATAGACCCATGATGCAGTCCATGAGGGTCGTCTTGCCCACCCCGTTGCGGCCCATGACACAGGTGCATTGGCCCTCTGGGATCTCGATATCGAGGTCCCAAAGGGTATGACTTTCGCCGTAGTACTGATTCAGGTGGGCAATTCTCAACATATCGAGCATTCACTCGCCCAGATACACTTCGACAACCTTCGGATCCTTCTGTATCTCGTCCATGGTTCCCTCGGCCAGTACCCTGCCTTGGTGCAGCACGGTCACCCGTTTGGCGATGGAGCGTACGAAGTCCATGTCATGCTCGACGACGACGACCGCGTGCTTTCCCGCCAATGAGGTGAGGAGCTCGGCGGTTCGATCCATCTCCTGATGAGTCATTCCCGCCACCGGCTCATCCACGAGAAGCAGGAGCGGATTCTGCATCAGCAGCATGCCGATCTCCAGCCATTGCTTTTGACCATGGGAAAGGGCGCCGGCCTCCCGGAATGCGAGCTCCTTCAGACCGACGAGGTCGAGCACGGCATCGATGCGGTCGCGCTGCTCCGAGGACAGCTTGGCAACCAGCGTGGAGAGGACCCGCTTGTCTCCAGCCATGGCGAGCTCCAAATTGTCGAATACGCTCTGGTGCTCGAAGACGGTAGGCTTTTGGAATTTGCGGCCGATACCGGCCTCCGCAATCTCGGACTCGCTCATTCGCAGCAGATCGATCTTCTGTCCGAAGAAGACGGTACCTGTGTCGGGTCGAGTCTTTCCCGTGATGACATCCATCATGGTCGTCTTGCCGGCTCCGTTGGGACCGATCACGCAGCGCAGCTCTCCCGAATCGATGTAGATCGAAAGGTCGTCCAGGGCCCTGAAGCCGTCGAAGCTGACTGTCACCCCCTCGACGTAGAGCATCGTCGTGTGGGAAATATCAAGGATCTCGGCCCGGGTCTTGCCGGGGTTCAGGTACTCCCAGCGTTCGAATTGTGCCCCCATTAGTCCGTCCTCCGTTTCCGCAGAAGACCCGCTAGCCCTTTTGGCAGGAAGAGGGTGACGAGCACGAAGAGGCCGCCCAGGGCGAACAACCAGGCCTCTGGCATGACGCCCGTGAAATAGGTCTTGGCATAGTTGACCAGAATGGCTCCGATCACCGCACCGTAAAGCGTTGCGCGTCCGCCGATGGCCACCCAGATGACCAGCTCGATGGAGTTGAGCGGCTCAAACTCCCCGGGGTTGATTATTCCGACCTGGGGCACGTAGAGCGCTCCAGCGATCCCCGCCAGCATGGCGGAGAAGGTGAAGACGAACAGCTTGACCCGCTCTACCCGATAACCGATGAAGCGCGTTCGGGACTCGGCATCGCGAATGGCGGCCGAGACCCGTCCGAGCCGGGAGCTGACAATGGAGCGGCAGGCCATGTATCCCAGGGAGAGGGCGATCGCCGAGGCCAGGAAGAGACCAATCCTTGTGCCGTCACTTTGCAAATCGAAGCCCAGAATGTCCTTGAAGTCCGTCAAGCCATTGTTGCCGCCAAAGCCCATCTCGTTGCGAAAGAAGGCCAGCATCAGGGCATAGGTCAGGGCCTGGGTGATGATGGACAGGTAGACGCCTGTGACCCGCGAACGAAAGGCCAGCCAGCCGAAAACGAAGGCCAACAGCCCGGGTACCAGCACCACCATCAGGGCCGCGAGCCAGAACATGTCGAAGCCGTACCAAAACCAGGGTAGCTCCTTCCAGTTGAGGAAGACCATGAAGTCGGGTAGATCCGGGTTTCCATAGACACCACGATCTCCGATCTGGCGCATCAGGTACATGCCCATTGCATAACCGCCAAGGGCGAAGAAGGCCCCATGCCCCAGACTCAGGATGCCCAAGTAGCCCCAAACCAAATCAACGGCGACGGCCAGCAATGCATAGGTCAGGTACTTGCCGAGCAGGGTGACGGTGTAGGTGGACAGATGCCAGGGGCTCGACTCCGGAACCAGCAGGTTCAGGATCGGAACGGCAATGGCAACGAGGGCCAGCAGGGCCAGCATGACCTGCCCACCTGTATCCCCTTTCAATGCGCGCATCAAACCCATGTCATCAAGTCTCCGCCGCTCGGCCGCGCTGCGGGAAAAGACCGCGCGGACGCTTTTGGATGAAGAGGATGATGAACACGAGCACCAGGATCTTGGCCAGCACGGCGCCCGCCCAGGGCTCCAGCAGCTTGTTCGCGACCCCCAGGGTCATGCCGCCGATCAGGGTGCCCCAGAGGTTCCCGACGCCGCCAAAAACCACCACCATGAAGGAATCGATGATATAGGCTTGCCCCATATTGGGGCCGACGTTCGTCAGTTGGGACAGAGCGACGCCGGCGATACCCGCTATTCCCGCACCCAACCCAAAGGTCAGGGCGTCGACCCGCGACGAATGGACACCCATCGCCCTCGCCATGGCCCGGTTTTGAGATACCGCTCGGACCTGCAGCCCGAGCGCGGTGCGCTTGAGAATAGCCAGCAAGCCCGCAAAGACCAGCAGGGCGAAGAGAAGCACGTAAATCCGGTTGTAGGTGAGGCTCAGGGCCGGATTGATCTGCACGGACCCGCTCATCCAGGCCGGGTTTTCAACCGCCACGTTCTGGGCGGAGATGGTCGTGCGTACCAGCTGCTGCAGGATCAGGCTGATACCGAACGTCGCCAAGAGGGTCTCGAGCGGTCGCCCGTAGAGAAATCGGATTACCAGGCGCTCAATGGCAACGCCAAAGGCTCCGGAGACCAGAAAGGCAGCGGGGATGGCAAAGAACAGGGAGTACTCGATGGCATTGGGCATCGCCTGTTGCACCAGATAGGTGGTGTAGGCACCCAGCATGATCAGCTCTCCGTGGGCCATGTTGATGACCCCCATGACGCCGAAGGTGATGGCGAGACCGATGGCCGCCAGCACCAGGACGGATCCCAGGCTCAGGCCGAAAAAGAGTGTCTCGGCGGTGGCGCTTAGCTCGAGCTTTTGCTCGATCCCGTCCAGGGCCTGCGCGGCCGCCGCCTTTACCTCTTGGCTCTCGTCGCCATCCCTTGCGGTCGCCAGGCGGTTGCGAATCGTCGGCTCGAGGCTGCCGGCAAGGTTCGCGACAGCGCTGAGACGCACCCGTTCGTCCGGATTTTCGAGATCCGCCAGGGCAATCGCGAGCTGGAGGGCGTCGCGCACGTTTGGATCCTGCTCCACCTCCATACGCTCCCGGAGTTGTTCCGCAGCGTCGGCATCCAGACGGGACATCATCTCCTGAACCGCATCAAGTCGGACTCCGGGATCAGCGTGACCCAGGGTCAGACGCGCGATGGCGGCCCGCAACTGCCGACGCATCTTGTTGTTGACGCTGATCTTCTTGAGATCGCGCTGCCCCACGTCCCCAAGGGACTTTCCGCTGAGTGCGTCGGTAATTCGGTAGCCGTCGGTTGCTGTTTCCGCATAGACGACGAGCTTGTCGGACTTTCTGTAGAAAAGCCTGCCGCTCAATAGGGCATCAAGTACCTGAGGCGCACGTTCGTCGCCACTGGCGGCGATGGCCTCGGCGCC
>JAJDOL010000267.1 GCA_022340195.1 Chromatiaceae bacterium | reverse complement strand
CGCAAGGAGGGCGAGGAAGGCATGAGCAAGGAGGCCACGACCTTCTACGAGCACATCGCCAACCAGGCCTTCGACGACGGCTCGGTGCCCGAAGGAGCCAAGCCCAAGATGAAGGCGCTGATGGAGGCGGTCGTCGAGACGCTCCAGGCCAGCATCGGCAGCATCGACTATTGGAACAACAGCGACAAACAGAAGCGCACCCGCAGCGAGATCAAGACCGCCTTGATGCTGACCGGCATCCCGGAGCTGAAGGCCAAGCGGGAGCGCATCGCCGTGGAGATCATGAAGCTGGCCAAGAACCGGCACCACGAGCTGATCCGGGATCTGGCCGGGGGGCTGTCCGGAGGAGACGACTGATGTCTGCGCGCCGCGTTGGGGACATCGAATACGACCTGTTGCCCGGTCGCTCTCGGAAGACCACCGACATCGTCATCGAGCGCACCGGGCGTGTAACCGCGCGCGCGCCGGAGGGCTACACCCCGGAGCAGGTCGATGCCGTGGTACGCAGCAAGCGTATGTGGATCTACCGCAACTTGGCGGAATGGAGGGACCTCAACGCCAGCGCCGTGGTGCGGGAATGGGTCAACGGCGAGACTTTTCTCTACCTCGGCCGCTCGTACCGACTGTCCCTGGTCTCGGACGATGGTCCGGGCCTCCAGCTCAAGGACGGACGGTTCAGGCTACAGAGAAGGTTGATTGAGAACGGAGGGCAACCAGCAGCCAACCAAGCCTTCGAAACCTATTTCACCGACAAGGGACTACAACGCTTCGGCCAGCGCGTCGCCTACTACGCGCCCAAGGTCGGCGTCGAGGTCGCCGCCGTGAAGGTGAAGGACATGGGCTACCGCTGGGCCAGTTGCGGGACAACCGGAATCCTCAACTTCCACTGGAAGTGCATGATGGCCCCGCCCCGGATCATCGACTACATCGGCGTCCACGAGCTATGCCACCTGCATCACCGCAACCACACCGACGCCTTCTGGAACGAGGTGGACAAGGTGATGCCAGACTACCGGGAGAGGAAGGATTGGCTGAGGAAGCACGGGGCAAGCTTGGATCTTTGACGCTCGAACGAAACTCGACCAATGACAGATACGTCACCCATCATCGTTGCGCCGGTGCGCCGCAGGTCGTGAGGTGTCCAGGCACCGCCGGGTAACAGTAACGCACCGGTTGCCTTCGTCCGATTGGATAGTGGCTCGCTTCTCACTCGGTCTTTGACCTGCTTGGCGATGGATTTCGGGCAGCCGAGGGTCAGTCGGAAGGAGGCGTCCTCCACCTAACCGAAGCGACGGTGTTCTCGATAAGATACCCCACGATCGGATCAGGCTATTGACCTTACCCTGGTGTCCACTTGGTGTCCGAAGCCGGGCAGTTTGGTGACAGCGGCTTTCAGTGTGTTATCGCATAGGTGGGCATAATGCCGGCTGGTGATGCGGGTGTCGGCATGGCCGAGCAATTTCGAGATGGTGAGCAGATCCACCCCCCTCTGTGCCAGGGTACTGGCGTAAGTGTGGCGCAACTCGTGGAAGCCGATCTCCGGTTCGATCTTGGCTTGCGCGCAGGCGGCCTTGAGCAATCGGACATGATGGTTCTTGCCCCAAGGGATACCATCCTCCCGCAGAAACACGTGATCCTTCCCCGTTTTGCCCGTGACGCAGGTCTTGAAGAAATCCAGGCCCTCCTCATGCAGGGGGACATGACGACCCTTACCGCTTTTGGCCTCGGGACTGATATAGACCA
The DNA here is from genome assembly GCA_022340195.1 of Chromatiaceae bacterium. Lineage (GTDB taxonomy): Bacteria > Pseudomonadota > Gammaproteobacteria > Chromatiales > Chromatiaceae > Thiosymbion. Next base: position 3,871 of record JAJDOL010000267.1, on the reverse strand, counting down.
TGCCGGTATCGAGATTTACGTCCTTGGTGAGCAAACGGGCCAGTTCTCCGTATCGGCAGCCGCTGAACAAAGCCGCCTTCACTAGTTGGCGGAAGTGGGGCTGACACGCGTTGATAAGCCGGATGGATTCCGCCGCACTCAAGAATCGTGTAACGGGTTCGTCGGCGTTCTCGAAAGGTTTCACCCGCCGCCAGGCGGTGTCATCGTTGACCAGTCCATCGCGGAACGTCTTATTCAAGATCGCTTTCAACACCGTCAGAATCCGGTTGGCCGTGGATTTCCTAGCGCGTTTCTCTTCGGGAGTGCTGGGCTTCGCCCGATACACGGTTTGGGTGGACAGACTACTACTCCGCTTGCGGGCCGGTGTCGTTGCCAGCTTTTCATGCCATCGTTTGATCTCGGGGGTCGTGATTTCCATGATCAGCTTATTCCCCCAGGCTGGAAGGATATGCGCATTCACTGTGGTTTCGGTTTCCGGGTAAGCCTTTCGGTGCTCCTTGTACCAGGCCAGATAGGCAGCAGCTGCGTCGCCCACAGTGATTGGCTTGCTGTTGGGGAGGTCGGATTTGCGGGCCTCTTCAGAAAAGGCGATTGCCTTGCCTTGAGCCTGGAAGAACGTGAGGACGTTAGCCCCATCCGCTTCCATATGGTCGTCAGCCTCTCCGAGCGTGTGTTTCACAGACTTTTCGCCGGTCCACAACCTGGCCTGCCAGCTCCCATTGCCTTTGACGGTTCGGCGATACCCCAAGGCTAATCCCTCATCAATGGTCACGAAATATAGGGTGTCCCCTTGGGGACGCCAATAAAACCAATGCTTACCTGGTAAGCCACGCATAAGCGTCCGGAATGCGCGGAAATTCCGGCCTACCGCTCTCCCTCAGCGACCCCCCAGGTTGGCGAGTGGTCTCCCACTCAAAAAAAAGCCCCGCAAGGTGCGGGGCGATTCAATCGCTACTGCTCGGAGAATCAGAGAACGGGTCCGGAGGAAGAATCCGGTCTCTTGATCTGCTCCAAGCAGATTTCGGGCCAACCCCTAGAGCTCCTGAAGGTCGGGCCCATTGCGCGTGCGTTTTATCTGGCTTCTCACCGTTTGCCGAACCTTCGGTGGCGGGCATGCACCATCTTTGGATCGACCAGGCACCTATCGCACCGGTTCTGTGCGCTGAGCTCCAACTCGAACATGCGGCGGCTTCCGGCTGCCTCCCGAGATTGGAACGCCAACGGCCGGCGTGCGGGTGTGCCCTTTGACCAGGGCGTCATGCAAGCCTCTCAGAGACCCCCATGCGGGCAGGGGTGGAGTGGCCAAGCGCCGCCAGCTCGGCGGCCGGCCGACGAGGCTCCTATGCGCGCAGGGGCGGGGTAGATAGAAAAGCCCGTCGAGATCGACGGGCTGAAGAAGGGTTCTGCGTTTGTCCCGTTTACCCGGCGGGACCACCCGTAGGAGAAACATTACCCTGAGCGCCGTTTCGAAAATGTGAACTGGATCTCAAAAAAAGAAACCCCGTCCAAGCCGCTCGCTTGAAATATTCACCCCGAGAACTTCCGGTCTCCGTACGTTTGACGTCGCCCGCCTCCTGGGCTCGACTACGACCCTCATTTCTCGATTTTTGGTGTGCTATTTCACTCCGCCTAGCTTCTGACCTTGTAGATAGTGGGTGCCGACCTGCGCGTCGAACGTCAGTTGCGGGTTTTGGAACAGCATCACGATATCGGACCCGCCAAACAGGAAATACCCGAATTCCTCGCCTTTGGTCAGTGTGGTGCCGGTTTCGACGGTCAGATTGACCGAAGAGACCTGGGCCATGCCGATCGGCAAGATCGCCACCAGACCGACCACCGGCGAGTCGATGACGACGAGCCCGCGTTCCTGGGCGAACTGGTAGGTGTCGCCATCCACCGGGTACAGCGAGCCGTCGGGCCTTTTGATCACGTCCAGGTAAACCTTACCGTGAATGTTCCTCACCTCTTTGACGGTTCCGCCGACCGGTAGGTGAAAGCGATGATAGTCGTTTACATACAAGAAGCTGTGCGTATAGATGCCCCCCTTGAAGGCGTCCTGGTAAGGACTGCCATCCAGGAGCTCGTGTATGGACCACTTGACACCTTTTGCCTCGATTTCAGACTGGTCGTCGATGGGCCAGTGGCCCTTGAAGATTGAATCTGCGGGCGATACCACAATGCCGTCGTCACAGGGTGCAGCGATCGGGCGCTTACCGGGTCTCACCTCGCGCGCAAAGAACTGGTTGAAGGTCAGCCAGCCGCTGGGGCCTACGAAGTAGTCGCCAATTCGGTATGCCGGGTTGGACAAAAAGCCCTTGATTTCGGTCGCCGATTCCGGCGTGTCGAGAAAACGCCCCCACTCCTGTGCGAAGCGAACCATCCATTGGTTGAACTGCTCGTCGCGATTGAGCGTGTCCTCGGGGGCTTGGTCGACGATGTAGTAGAACTTCAGAATCCTGGGAACCAGGTCCCGCTCGATAGGAACCCAAGTTACCAGGGCATCGAGGAACGCATAGTATTCGTCCCGGCTCAAGATGCCGACGACGCCGGCATTGCGAATCCCCTCGTCGAGCGCGTTGGCGAGATCCGGTTTGACGTCGAGCAAGGTTTTTAACGCTTCGTTTCCAGCAGGACTTTGCATGAATCGGCCAAGTCCCGATTGTCGTCCACGACCAGCATACGGCGCGGGCGTGACTCGACCTGCGCCTTTGCCTTGGGCTCGGCCGAGTCGGCCGGCGATGCCGCGTTTGAATAGACCGGGATGCTCACGACAAACTCGCTGCCCTTGCCGGGCCCATCGCTACGGGCCTCCAGACTTCCGTCGTGCTGCGTCGTGAGTCGTTGGGCGAGTGTCAGTCCCAGGCCCAGGCCCAGGCCCAGGCCCAGGCCGTCATTTATGTGGATATTCGGGTGGCGGCTCGTCCCTCGCGAGAAGCTGTCGAACAGATGCGGCAGGTCCTCTGCCCGGATACCTATGCCGTCGTCTCGGAACCGAACGACCGCCTTCTGCGCCTCCCGGGTCAGGGTAACCCGGATGTGGCCGCCGTCGGGGGTGTACCTGATCGCGTTGGAAAGCAGATTCGTGAAGACTTGAGCCAGACGCAGGGGGTCGCCCATCACGACGATGGGCGCCTCGGCCAGGCGGGTGTCCCGATCATTCGAGAAGCTGGGCCACGTTCTGCAAGGCATCCGCGAGCGGATCCTGGACGATGACCGCTTGCTTGCGCAGCTGGATCTCGCCGCGGGTGATGCGCGACACGTCCAGCAGGTCGTTCACCAAGCGCTCCAACTGCTCGGATTGACGTCCGATCATATCCGCGGCCCAGCGGGCCTTCTCCGGCAAGTCATCCTGCCGGGAGAGGACGTCGACGGCGTGACGGATGGGGGTGAGGGGATTGCGGAGCTCGTGTCCCAGTATCGCGAGAAACTCGTCCTTGCGGCGGTCGGCGTCCATCAGGATTTGTTCCGTGCGCTTATGCTCGGTGATGTCCCGGGCGATGGCGGAAGCGGCGATCGCCTGACCCGTGGGATTTAAGATCGGGGATACAGTGACCGAAAGCTGGACCCCGGCGCCGTCTTTGCGCACCCCCTCGGTTTCGTAAGGCCCGATGTGCTGTCCCGAGCGGACCTTCTGCAGGATCCGAGTGGTTTCGTCTCGGTTGCGGCGCGGGAAGATCCGGCTCCGCCTCCGGACTTTGTCCGAGGTCGTGTCCCGCTGGTTGGCGAGCCGCTTCGGGCTCACCACGGAACGAGACGAGCAACAGCCCCGCCACCTTGGCCGGTTGGTGCGGGGGTGTCACCGTGATTGCCACGGACTGGGCGGTGTCGCCGAGCTTGATCCGCGCCCCCTGCTGGACCACTTGGCGATCTT
>JAJDOL010000241.1 GCA_022340195.1 Chromatiaceae bacterium | reverse complement strand
CGGCGTATGGAATAGACGAACCGGGTGCGTGGACCGGCCGGCGGCAGTATCTGCTTCGGCCCCAGACCCAGCACGCCGTGGCGAGCGCGCCAATAGTCCAAGGTATAGGATGCAACCGCGGCATCGATGCGCCCGCCGATCAGCGCGTCGGCCAGTCCTCACCTACCCCGATGACGATACGCGGATGCGTCTCGAGCCAGGTGCGCTGCGCCGGTGTCAGCGGATCAGGCTCGGCATCAGCGACGGCAACTCGCGTCACCACGAAGAGCGTCAACCACAGCGCCAGAAGCCAGAGACGACGTGAGGCATGGCGACGCTCCTCGGGGGTACTGTCATCAAGAGGCCCTGGCATCTTCGTGACGGTCAGCGAGATTGACGATCGCTGAGCTGAAAACCAATCGTTGAGCTCCGGCCGGATTCCGTGGCCATCGGGAGGATCCGACCGTTTTCTCTAGAAAAACGCTCACCGAATGCCTTTATCTTTAAAGAAGCTTTTATATTTCATATCTTCATGAAGAATATGCCCAACCCACCATTCACTCAGATAATTTAACAATTGCCTTGGCACATTCTTATTATTCTCGATCTTTTTCAAATAGAAATTGGCAATTTGCTCACCGTATTCAGTATGTCTTTTGACATGATCAATGAGATTAGGATAGTTATTTTCCTCGAGTAATTGTTCCTCGAGCAAAAAATGTTCGGACACATAGCTAGTCAATTCCGAGAGTGCATCAGCAATGCTCGCCGATCTTATAAATATACCGGGTTTTGCAATCAGTGTATTGATAACCTTAATAATTCTCTGGTGTTGTCGATCCAAGCGCTCGACTCCAACGCTGTATTCGGGTTTCCAGACTATCTTTTCCATAACAAAACGGCGACGACCAGCATGGCACCAGGGCGTTTGTGGGACTTCATGCGCAATTTTAGCTTGTCCAGCGATGCAGCATCATGTGCTTCCAGATCGGGACGTAGCTGCTTGACTCGAAATCATACAAGAATGCGACGCACTTGCGAGCAGCGCGGTCTCATCTAGCTGGGTGAGCGACGCGCTGACATCCCAAAGCTTCTTGGCGGACACGTGGTCGTAGGATGCGCGAGAGGAAGGCTTCATTCGTGATTTCGCAAAATACTTTCCGGATACCGACTGCACTTCAGAGGAGCTTGCAAGATAGGCGCTCGTCTCTGCACCACGTTCGGGACTGACGGCAAACAAGGTAACAAGGCTCCATACAAACCCTGCAGTCCAGCTGTTACGGACTCCGATCTCGGAGTTGACGAAACCCGGGTGCAGGGCGTTGGCGGTGATCGAGGTTCCCTCCAAACGCCGCGACAGCTCGTAGGTGAAAAGAAGATTGCATAGCTTCGATCGCTTGTACGCGAGCCAACCGCTGTACCGCCGTTCATTCTGTAGATTTTCGAAGTCGAGATTGACACCAAAATGGGCATCCGAGGCGACGTTGACGATACGCGCGCGTTGAGCCGACCGCAGCGAAGGCATCAAGAGATGTGAAAGCAGGAAGTAAGCCAGGTGGTTCAGGGCGAAGGTCATCTCTATGCCGTTCGCACTGAGTTGCCGCCGGCCGAACATTCCTCCCGCGTTGTTGACCAGTACGTCCAGTCTCGGATGAGTGGAATTGAATCGGGCGGCGAACGCGCGTATGGCCGACTGATCCGAAAGGTCGACGGGCAGAAACTCCGGTGTCTTCCCGCCTGAATGCTTTACATAAGCTACCGCAGCCTGACCACGCTCCTCATTGCGTCCGAGCAGAATCAAATCGGCCCCCCTTTCCGCCAGCATCTTGGCGGTGCTCAAGCCGATACCCGCTGTGCCACCGGTCACCAGGCAGAGCTTATTAACCATGTTGCCCTCGTTTTCGCGCATGCCTACCTGAGCCTACCGACTTGAAATCGGACTGAGATTTGTGAGTTTCAAGAGCGGATTATGCCACCCAAGCTCAGGCAAGATCGAAGCGGTCGGCGTTCATAACCTTGTTCCAGGCGGCCACGAAGTCCTGCACGAACTTCCCTTGCGCATCGTCCTGCCCGTAGACCTCTGCAATCGCGCGGAGCTGCGAGCTCGAACCGAAAATGAGGTCGACGCGGGTGGCGGTCCATTTCAGCTCGCCCGTTGCCCGGTCGCATCCTTCGAATGCATCCTCGTCTTGTGAGGTCGGCTTCCACTCGGTGCTCATGTCGAGCAGGTTGACGAAGAAGTCGTTGGTGAGTGTTTCGGGGCGCTTGGTGAAGACGCCGTGCTGAGACTGTCCGACATTTGCGTTCAACACGCGTATGCCGCCGACGAGAACCGTCATCTCGGGCGCGGTCAGCGTCAGGAGCTGCGCCTTGTCGACCAGCAGCTCCTCAGCCGACACGCTGTATTTGGCCTTCAGGTAATTGCGGAACCCGTCCGCGATCGGCTCGAGCACGGCGAAAGCGTCCACATCGGTTTGTTCCTGCGTGGCATCCGTGCGCCCCGGCACGAAGGGCACCTCCACATCATATCCGGCGTTCTTCGCCGCCCGCTCGATGGCTGCGCAACCGCCGAGAACGATCAGGTCGGCGAGCGAGACCTTCTTGCCGCCTCCCTGCGCGGCGTTGAATTCCGTTTGGACACCCTCGAGGGCGGTCAGCGTCTTCCCCAACTGGGCAGACTGGTTGACCTCCCAGTCCCGTTGCGGTGCGAGACGGATGCGCGCCCCGTTCGCCCCACCGCGCTTGTCGGAGCCACGGAAGGTTGCCGCCGATGCCCAGGCGGTCGAGACCAGCTCGGAGACGGACAGCCCCGAGGCGAGGATCTTGGCCTCGAGGTGCGCGATGTCGGCCGCGTCGATCTGCGCGTGATCGACCTTTGGCACGGGGTCCTGCCAGATCAACTCCTCTGCCGGGACCTCCGGGCCGAGATAGCGCGAGCGCGGGCCCATGTCGCGATGCGTCAGCTTGAACCACGCCCGGGCGAAAGCGTCCGCGAGCTCCTCGGGGTTCTCGTGGAAATGCCGCGCAATCGGCTCGTAGATCGGGTCCATCCGCATCGCCATGTCCGCGTCGGTCATGATGATCGGGACCCGCTTCGACGGATCGTCAGCGGCCGGCGCCATATTCTTGTCAGTCGCCTCTTTCGGCGTCCACTGCCAAGCGCCAGCGGGGCTTTTCGTCAGCTCCCATTCGTTGCCGAACAGCATGTCCAGATAGCTGTTGTCCCACTGCGTCGGGGTTGGCGTCCAGCCGCCTTCCAAACCACTGCCGATCTGATCACCACCTTTACCGCTGCCAAAGCCGCTCTTCCAGCCGAGGCCCTGCTCCTCGATGCCCGCCGCCTCGGGTGCAGGCCCGACCAGCGCGGCATCGCCCGCGCCATGGCATTTGCCGAAGGTGTGGCCGCCGACGGTAAGTGCGACGGTCTCGTAGTCGTTCATCGCCATGCGCGCAAAGGTCTCGCGTACATCCCGACCCGATGCGAGGGGATCGGGTTTGCCGCCCGGCCCCTCCGGGTTAACGTAGATCAGGCCCATCTGAACGGCGGCGAGTGGATTCTCGAGATCCCGCTCACCCATGTGGCGCTTGTCGTCGAGCCACTCGGTCTCGGAGCCCCAGTAGGTGTCCTCCTCCGGCTCGTAAACGTCCGCGCGCCCGCCGCCAAAGCCAAAGGTCTTGAAGCCCATCGACTCCAAGGCGCAGTTGCCGGCGAGGATCATGAGGTCGGCCCAGGAGATTTTGTTGCCGTACTTCTGCTTGATGGGCCAGAGCAGCCGGCGCGCCTTGTCGAGATTGACGTTATCGGGCCAGCTGTTGAGCGGAGCGAAGCGTTGCTGGCCCGAGCCTGCTCCGCCGCGGCCGTCCGCGGTGCGGTAGGTACCAGCGCCGTGCCAGGCCATGCGAATGAAGAGCGGCCCATAGTGACCGTAGTCCGCCGGCCACCAGTCCTGCGAGTCGGTCATCAGCGCGTAAAGGTCTTGCTTCACGGCTTCGAGGTCGAGCTTCTCGAATTCATCGGCGTAGTTGAATGCCTCGCCCAAGGGATTGGACTGAGGGCAGTTTTGCTGGAGAAGCTTCAGGTTCAACTGGTTTGGCCACCAGTCCCGATTCGACTTCACTCCGCTAATCGTGTGCATGACCGGGCATTTGCCCGCGTTCGTGTCAGTTTTTGCGCTCATCGGTTGCTCCTTGTCTCATATCTTTAAGGATCGGGAATTTCCGCTATCTGCGTCTCAGCCAGGTCTCTCGCGCACTTGGTGCAGACACCTCGGACCTCGACGTGGGCACTGACAACCTGGCCGAAACGGTTCACCGGGTCGGGGATGGGTAGCTCGTTGAGCTCGGCACTGTCGAAATCTCGCACCATGCCGCAACGCACGCACAGGTAGTGATGGTGTTGCTCCAGGTTGGCGTCGAAACGGACGCTGTCCTGCCGCGGACCGAGGGTCGTGAGAAGGCCGAGGTCCATGAGCAGCCAAAGCGTACGGTAGACCGTGTCGAGGGAAACCGTCGGCATTGCTGCCCGCACCGCTTTGTAAACCGCTTCTGCAGTTGGATGGTCCGCACTCGACGCAACGGCGCGGAAGATCTCCAGGCGCTGGTGCGTGAGCTTGACGCCCGCCTGCTTGGCGATCGACTTGAACTGCTCGAGCCGACGTTCGACCTCTCTCTCCGCAATTCTCACGTACATTTCCTAGTTAGGAATAATTCCGAGGTAAGAGTATAGACCAAACCAGGTTGCTGCGCGAGGCATAGCCTTCGATACCGTTGGTGAATAGCCGTAGGCGTGTGCTCGGAAGACCGCGAATACCCTGATCCCGCACCGCCATCTTTCCCACAACTCCGAGGTGCAAGACACTTCGGATCGACGCAAAAACCCGGCCGAAGCCGGGCGTTGCTGCAGCGGACCTTGAACATGAATCGAACAACTACCCAATAATGTGCTATCCGGACTTTAGGCGAATCGCCGTCCTGTCGTGGGGGGGCACTGAGTACTTGGACGATCAGTGGCTGCTCATTTGGCCAACGATGGCTTTGATGGACGGATTAGTGAGCAGCTGACGAATGCGAGGGTCACCTTGCAGTGCGTCGAAATTGCCCGACATGACCAACTGCATCAACTCCGGATCATTGATCGCAGCTTGAAGTTCCGGATCGGACTGCAGCGCAGTCACGATTTGCATCAGCTCAGGAGAATTAACGATTGCTTGTTGGATGGAATGGAGCTCCGGGATGGTTGTGGCACCTGAATCGCTGCCTCCACCTGGCTTGATGAAGCGAATCGAGGATTCCGGTAGCTCGATCTGCCCAAGTGTAGCCGAGCGGATGGTATATCGGCCTTCCGAGACCGACAGTACGTCTCCATTGATCTCTGTGCCGTCAACAAGTCCGATGCGACTCGCCGCACACTCCGGTGTGCTGAGCAAGGAGAGGAGCATGAGGGACGTCAAAAGAAAAACCCGATACATGGCAATTCTCCGATAGATGACATCGTCCATCAGCGCTGATAGGTCCCTATCAATGTTGTCTTGGCCAGCACATGCCCCTGCATGGCGTGGATGACGTCGGCCTTTGCGGGTGTGCCGCCAAGCGTCAGCTCGGTGTCCAAGGCGTAAAGCTTGTGAAAGTACCGGTGCCGTCCGATGGGTGGACAGGGACCGCGGTAACCCGTGCGCTTCCAGTCATTCAGGCCGCGGCCTGTACCGGTGGGCAGCGCGGATACCGCTGCCGCCAACCCGCTGGTCGCCGGCGGCAGATTGAACAACACCCAATGCACCCAGGTCCGCTTCGGTGCAGCCGGATCCGGGGCATCCGGATCATCGACGATCAACACGAGGCTTTTGGTGCCGGCGGGAAGACCAAGCCAGGACAGCGGAGGTGAAATATCGGCACCGTCGCAGGTGTATTGCTTGGGAATCGCCCCGCCATGCACGAAGGCACTGGAGTTGATCTGCAGGCTCTCTTTTGCTTCTCCCTCGATATCCGGGGGTCCTGCGGCAGCCGCTACCACAAACAACACCAATCCAACGGAGAACAACCGTCGCAGACTCTTCCCCAGTCGGAACCACCGGATACACAGAGTGCGCAAGATCACCATTCGAACCTCCCCCCTTTGTAGGATGATTCCGTCGGTAACGTTCTTCTTACCTCTTGGCGTCAGCGGCGGCAAGTTCGGCACCGGATTGGACGAGCCCCAGGTAGCTCGGCTTCGCGTCGAGCCGGCTGACGAACGCCAGGGATTGCCCCTAGGCATGGAGGTGCCGGGCGACGTTGCATGGCGCGCCGCCGAGCACCTCTCATTCATCGGCAAAGCAATCGATCAGGACCTCACCGAAAACAAAGATTAGGGTACGTCAGCAAGGTCCAACAGCTGGAAGCCCTTAGCCACCCAGCAACCTGTCGCACTCAATGTCTCGATATCGGCAGCCTGATCCAGCGGACCGCCTTCGCCTTCCACGAGCTGCCGCTTTCTCCTACCCATGTGCGATCGGCTTGTCCGTAAACAGGTAGTCGCGCAGCTCGTGCTCGAAGGCGGAATCCTTGCGCCGAATCCATTCGAGCACCATGGCGGCGTGCTCCTTCTCCTCGTCCCTATTGTGAGCCAAAATGGCCTTCAGCTCCTTGTCCGCGCAGGCGTCTACTCGCTGGTTATACCAGTCCACGGCCTCCAGCTCCTCCATCAAGGAAACGATCGCCCGATGCATATCCCGGGTTTCATCGGAAAGCTCATCAATCGGCTCGTGGTAACCTTCATTTGACATCTTCAGGTTCTCCTCTTCAGTAAAAAACGACAAGCCGCCCTTCGGCCGGACAGATTCTCCAGCGGGATACCTCGAAACACAACCTCGATCTGTTTTGCCAAACCGATCGCCGGTGTTGTTCGTCGTCCCGTGTCCGCCATGTCGAGGTCATCGCAACAGCGGCTCTCGCTCGACGGAACCAATATTGCGATTCAATCCGATTCTCACAGGCTGCTGGCAAATGGCCTTAGGCTGATCGACGAAAAAAAGTTGCCGAGATTGCGCAGGATTTTCGTCTGTCTGCAAGGCGCGCAAAGGGACGCATAGCCAGCTATGTAGCCCTTTGCGCAACACAGCGCGCGGGCGAAAAGACAAGCAAGATCGTAGCTTTTTTCAGAGAAATCGCCTTAGAGCAGGCCGGAGAAGAGGGTCGCGATTCCGAGAAAGCTGAAGAATCCCGCGATATCGGTCACGGTGGTCAGAACGATGGATGAAGACTGGGCCGGGTCTTGTCCGACTGCATTCAATACGAGAGGAATCGCTGCGCCGAAGATCCCGGCGATGACCATCGAAAGGATCATGGAGACACCAATGACGCCTGCAAGCCCCACAGAGCCGCTCCAGATCCAAACCCCGAGCGATGTGGTTGCAGCGACGGCGATACCGTTCCAGAAACCCGTGGACATTTCCTTGAAGACGACGCGCGGCCAGTGTCGCGAGCGGATCTCGCGCAGAGCAAGACCGCGCATGGTGACGGCGAGGGCCTGCGCACCGGTGTTCCCCGACTGCCCTGCCACCACCGGAAGTAGAATCGCCAAGGCGGTGTATTTCGCTATGGTATCTTCGAAAAGACCGACGACCGCGGCAGCGAGAAAAGCAGTGGCCAGGTTGATGTGCAGCCACGGCAACCGCTTTCGGACGGCGAAAGACACCTTGGACAGGGCGCGCTCATCCTTGCTCACACCCACCATGGTCTGCATCGCAACCGTTGCCTCGTCTTCCGCGGCTGCCATAAGGTTTCGATAGCGGACCACGCCGATTAGGCGTTCTTCGGCGTCGACGACGGGAAGATCGGTCAGACGGTAGCGATCCAGAATCTCGACGACCTCTTCACGCGGAGCAACGGCGGTCACGACCGCGCGCACCGGCCGCTTGATCTCCGCCAATTGAGTTGTCGCGGTCGCGGTGGCAACATCCTGGATATCGACCTGACCCTCGAGGCGATTCTCCGCGTCGGCGACGAAGAGCATCCGTACTCCGCGCCGGTGCAGCGCACGGATACGGGCGAGAGCCTCACGCACCGTGGTATCTGTGCGCAACAGGAGCACACGCGGATCCATGAGCGCACCCGCGCTATCGGCCGGGTAAGCGAGGATCGCCCGCAATTCGTCCGCATTCGGTGCGGTAAGCTTACCGAGATACCTTTCACGAGCCTCCGCATCGCGCATGGACAAAAACGCGGCTGCGCGTGACGGACCCATATGACCCAACACCTCGGCGACGCGATCCTCGGGAAGCGCGTCGATCGCCCGCATGCCGATGTCAGGCGACAGCCGCTCCCACACGGGCAGCGTAACGGAATTGGGGTGCCCTGAGAGGACCTGGGCGATCTCTGCCGGAGGCAGTCGTTCGAGCAGCGCAACGGCATCGTTCGGATGGTTCTCGACCAGATCTCGCTGCAATGCGTGGATGGCGTTGGCGAGTCCGGGCTTCATGTCAGTCTTCCACCTCGAGTCGCCGGAGCGAATCCCCGCCGGTTGCCAAAAAGGCCCCTACTCCCATCCAAAAGATGTCCGCCAGGGCAGAGCGCGTCGTGGTGAGATCATTGACCTCCTCTGCTTCGGTCAGCAGCTGCTTTTCCTCCTCCGTTACACGCGAGCGCTCCAGAATGCCCTGAAAAACGCCGTCGCGATTGATCACAGGCAGACTCTCTTGGGTCAACCAGGCTGGGTGGTTGGTCACCGTATGAAGCGCGACCCGCACGTTCAGCACGACTCCCGCCGGCCGGGTGACGCTTTGGATCATGGCGCGGTCCCGGGCAGCGACGAGCTCAGCCAGGTCTACGACCCCGACGAGATGACGGCGCTCGTCCAAGACGCAAATCCGATGACCAGCCCTCCGGCCGGAACGTCGTAACAGACGCAACGCATCGCCCACGCGAAGGTCTTGGGTAAGGGTGACGACGTCCGCATCCACGAAGGCGCCAATCACCCTTTCTGCGTAACGCAGGCGCAGCCTTATGCGTGCCGCCGCCTGGCGCTGCATAACGGCGAGCAGCCCCTTGACCCGGTCGCGTTCCATGACACGTAGCGCCGCGACCGCAGCCAACACGGGCGTACGCGCAAGTATTTCGCCGCCTGTCTTCGTCGGCAGTTGCGCAAGGCACCGACCCGCGGACCGCGGTGCCATGTGCTCCAGCACCTTGGCTGCCAATTGGCGAGGCATGGCCTCGAAGATCGCCTTGGTGTCGCGACCGTCGAGACGCGCCAGCGTGTGGGCCGCGGCAGCCGGGCGAAGTGCGAGATAGCCTTTTGTCACTGAATCCAACACCTTCGCTCTACTCCGCTTCGACAACCAGTGCGACGGTTTCCAGGAAGTGCCGCCCGGGAATCCAGGCCTCGCCCTCGGCGGTCTCCACGATGACAGCGACCTGCGTCATCTCCAGGATCTCTCCCTCCAACCCTTGAATGCGCACTCGTTGTCCGGCTCGGTATGCCTTGCGCACGTAGTGCAGGGCCATGACATTGCGAACGGCGTCTCCGGCTCCGATACCGAACGCCAAGGCGGCGCTGCCGAAGATTGCTGCAGCCGCCAAGAGAATGATATCGGCGAACACCTCGACATCGAGGCCGAGCTGGTCGAGCCCAAGAAGCAGCGTGAAGGCCAGAATGAGTCCGGACGTCAGCTGTCCGAGGGCGATCCCATGCTGGAAGCCGCTGGACTCGCTGACAGCCACGACCATATTCCTCACGCCGTTGCTGATGAGGTACCCGGCAAAGAGGATGAAGGCGCCGATCAGCAAGCTGGGGAAAAATCCCAGCAATTCCAGCACCCAGTGAGCGAAGGTCATCAGCCCGAGTTGCTCGGCCGACGCGCTTATACCGTAGGCGAGCGTGATCCAGAAGGCAATGTCGCCTACCAGCGTGGAAACCGACCAGCGCGGTTTGGATATCTTTTGGCCCATCCATCGGTGGACGATGGTCAAGATCGCATCGAGGCCTTTGCCGAAGCGATGTATCAACCAGCGTACCACGAAGGCCGCCGCCCAACCGATGACAAGCAGCATGAGCGCCCCGAGCAGGTTGGGAAGAAAGGTTTTGATCGCTAAGGTGAGCTCGGCAAGCGCTTCCTCGAACCAGCGGCCGGGGTTGTCGATCAGGTTGACCCCGATCTCTCTGAGCGGTGAAGGCAAAGGCTCGGAAGGTGGCGTCGCCATGGCGTTTTCTTGAACGGTCGGCTAGTAGTCTGCTAAACGATATACGCCCAAGGTTGTAGCGCCAAGCAGAATCGATATACCCTCGAAGCGCTATTTCGGATCATCGACCGCAGACTCCGCAGTCTGGTCGATACCGCACTTCAGATCCATGGGATACCGCCCGCAGAGAAGCGCTCCTCCTCCAACCGAGAGCGACCGCGCATTCACTAATCCAGGCGGAAACGACTAATGCGGAAGTTTCCGAGCGGCGAGCGTCTACAGACCAGAAAGATAACCGATCCAGGAGTCGACAATGAAAATCGCCATATTGTCCAGAAACCCCAAGCTGTACTCCACCCGCCGGCTGGTGGAGGCCGCCGAAAACCGAGAGCACGAGGTGCGGGTGCTCGACGTGCTGCGCTGCTATATGAACATCACCTCCATGCGGCCGCAGATGCACTATAAAGGAGAAAGACTTGAAGGGTTCGAGGCGGTAATACCGCGCATCGGCGCCTCGGTTACCTTTTACGGCACCGCAGTCCTGCGCCAGTTCGAGATGATGGGCACATACCCGCTCAACGAGTCCGTGGCCATCACCCGGTCACGCGACAAGCTACGCTCGCTGCAGCTCCTGTCGCGCAAGGGCATCGGTCTGCCGGTGACGGGCTTCGCTCACAAGCCCGACGACATTCAGGATCTGATCAAGATGGTCGGCGGCGCGCCGTTGGTGATCAAGCTCCTCGAGGGAACCCAGGGCATCGGCGTGGTACTGGCGGAAACGCACAAGGCCGCCGAGAGCGTCATCGAGGCATTCATGGGACTGAAGGCGAACATTCTGGTCCAGGAGTTTATCAAAGAGGCCGGTGGCGCTGATTTGCGCTGCTTCGTGATCGGCGACAAGGTGGTGGCAACCATGAAACGCCAGGGCAAAGAGGGCGAGTTCCGCTCCAATCTCCACCGCGGTGGCACCGCGACAGTTGTTCGTATCACACCCGAGGAGCGATCCACCGCGGTACGAGCGGCCCAGACCATGGGGCTCAACGTCGCCGGCGTGGACCTGCTGCGCTCCAATCACGGCCCGGTGGTCATGGAGGTCAACTCTTCTCCCGGCCTGGAAGGGATCGAGAGCTCCACCGGAAAAGACGTCGCGGGAGCCATTATCGCGTTCATCGAGAAGAGCGCCACGCTTGGCAAGACCAGGACACGCGGAAGGGGATGACACATGCGTTCACCGTTCGTCCCGCAGAACCACTCGGTGCTACCTGGACATCGGGAGATCATCGACCTGGATCTACCCAGGCTCAACTCGCACACGCACCTGTCGATGCCGGTTCACGTGGTTCATGGAAGAAAGGACGGGGCGCGCCTCTTGGTATCGGCTGCCGTTCACGGCGACGAGCTCAACGGCGTGGAGATTCGGTGTGCCGGTTCTGCTCAACTCGACCTTGCGCGACGGCTCCCTGCGCGAGGCCGCATCGGAGCTCGGTATTCCGATGCTTCTCCACGAGGCCGGCGAAGGGCTGCGCTTCGACGAGATGTCCATCCGCGCCGGTGTGACCGGTATCCTCAATGTAATGCGGGAGCTCGGCATGATCCCGGTATCGAGAAAACGTACACGAGAAGCCGTTCCCTTCGTCGCCCGATCCAGCACTTGGGTCCGCGCCCACGAAAGCGGCCTGCTGCGCACCCTGGTTCACCTGGGCGCCAGGGTGGGGCGGGGCGAGGTGCTCGGCTACATCAGCGACCCCTACAGCGGGACCCAGCACGCGGTTAAGGCGCAGGCCAGGGGCGTCGTCATCGGTCGCGTACAGATTCCATCGGTGCACGAGGGCGAAGCCCTCTTCCACATCGCCCGCTTCGGCGACGATCACGAGGAGATTGCAGACGAGGTCGAGGCCTTCCAGCAGACGCATCTGAACGACCGCGACGCCATTCGACCCGCCGATTGTTTGAACCCGAATCGGCAGCGATAACCCGCAAGCGAACGGACCCGGACGTTCCCTGTTTCCTAACGGAGCCGCGGCAATCGCCTCGAGCTTCGAGGCTGCTCGCGCCCCTTACACATATGCGGTCGAGGCGGCGACCCCATGGCCGGTTTCTGCATAGATCACGGCACACCAATCCAGTGACCGGTACAGGAGCGTCTTCGCTGTTTACCAGGTGCACTCCGTAAACGAAGCACTGATCGATCGTGTCCTGGAGATCTTTCGCCCAGTCGTCAGATCCCGCCGCAACCGTGGCCAATGATGATTGCAGCGACGGATGTGGCGCTCGTCGGTCGTATCGGGTTAGGCAGCTCCCGAGAAACAGGTTACCGATAAGGCCGGTTGTCAGACACCGCCTACCAACCAAGGCACCGAATCCGGGCATCCATGCCGGGTCATGTGACTTTTTCGAAACCGATCCAGTCTACTAATGAGGTCCAAGAATGCCAGACAGCTGGCACCGCTCAGAATCTAGAGCTCCTCGAGAATCCGTCCCAGAGTACCGGCTGCCCCTGTAACCCAAATGTCGCCCTGGTGCAGGCCGGGGTTGCGAGTGCTAGCTTCGACGAGGAACCGAAGAACCTACGCACCCTCATGAGTACCTTTTATGAACTGGTCTGGGTGTTCTACAGGACAAATGCCGACGTCGAGTCTGCTGCCGTTGACAAGACCGGGCTATCACAGGGCCCACAGACAAAACCATGGCCACCGAGTGATCTCAGCGATCTCGCAGGGAGGCGTATTGGTATCGGCGAGGTCGGGAGCCGAACACGCTCACTTGCGACGATCATGTTGCGCGTGGTCGGCCTGTCTCCCGACCAATTACCAAGTGGTTCGCCTGTTCCCCAGGCTCCTGGATCTTTTGAAGTGGTACTACGTCGAGCTGCAGGAACCGCCCTGGAATTCGATTTACTCGGAGAAGGTGCTGGGGAGGATCTGCGACGAGGGCGGGCTAACCCCGCTCCCCAAACGAGACTGGTCAGAGGCCCCGAACGCCCGTTTGTTCGTCGGAAGGGACGACAAGCTTGACGAGCTTGAGCGTTACATCCAGGTTGACAGGTGCCGCGTGGTCCTCCTCGTCGGCATGATGGGTGCGGGAAAGTCGACTCTGGCGACCAAAGGCGGCATCGCCCCATCGGGAGGAAAAACAGTTCTTCAGCGAGGGGGGTGTAGGCAAGAGCGACATGTTTGAGAAGCAACTTGCGGAGGAGACTATGCCGGCCGCACCCTCGACATGGAATACCTTTGCAATCCTCGGGGCCACATCGAAATCACACATCCGCAATGCGCAACAACGCTTTTTGATCGATCCGCTTTTGGATCGCTTGAAGCGTGATCTCGTCACCGACAGTCAACAGTTGGACGAGGCCTTACGAACCTTGCTGGCCCACTTGAAGGAGGCCCCGTCGGGACGCCAGGGTTTTGGCGCGGCAAATCTGCTGCATCTGTTCCGTACTCTTCGGTCGGACCTGGATGGAGTCGATTTTTCGCGGATGGTGATACGGAGTGCGTACCTCACGGACATGAACCTCAGGGGCGTCGATTTCTCGAAGTGCTCCTTCGACATGTACTGGACGGCTACAAGGACGCAATCACCAACATCCTGGCGAGCGGCGGTGACGACCGCACGGTGCGCCCTGGGATTCTGGTTACGAGAGAGCGGTCATGAGCGATTTCGATGTCTTCCTCTCCCACAACAGCAAGGACAAAACGGCAGTGCGTGAGCTTGCACGGCGACTCGAAGGCCGAAAGATTCGCGCTTGGCTGGACGAAGAACAGCTGATTCCCGGTCGCAACTGGCCGCCATTGTTGGAGCGAGGCATCACGCAATCCAACACGGGCGCGGTGTTGGTTGGCCAAGACGGGCTTGGCCCTTGGGAAGACGAGGAGATGCAGACGCTGCTGCGCCATGAATTTGCCAACGGCAAACCCGTGATCCCGGTCTTGCTCCCACGCGCACCGAAGGAGCCCAAGCTACCCCCGTTTCTCGACAACCGCACCTGGGTGGACTTGCGCAACGGCTTTACGGACCAGGGTATGGACAAACTCATCTGGGGCATCACCGGTACGCCAGCTACCGCAACGCCAGCGGTGGGAGAGGGCCGAGTACCAGGGACAACTCCTCGTCCCAGTGGCCGCCGTCCTGGCGAGCTTCCCCTGATCCTGTTGCTAGGGTAAGGGTGATCTATTGTCCTCATCCTGTGTGCTCGGTGCGACCCTTGGAAATCCACTGTATGTAGCATTATGCTACGATCCTTGCGTTAACAACCCGATCACGGAGATGCTCGATAATGCCCAAGGCAACATCCCCCGTCCGCCTACAGGAAGACTTGATGCGGTCGGCGGCCCTTACCGGAATGCGCTTTCACCGTAGTGCGGCCGAGCAGGTCGAGTACTGGGCCGATATCGGGCGGCGGGTTGCC
Source organism: Chromatiaceae bacterium (assembly GCA_022340195.1). GTDB lineage: Bacteria > Pseudomonadota > Gammaproteobacteria > Chromatiales > Chromatiaceae > Thiosymbion. The sequence continues at coordinate 4,999 of JAJDOL010000241.1, read as the reverse complement.
GACGTCCTGGACCCCGATACCCTCTTGTCTGTGACAACGGGTCTGGCCCGTTTGTGCGTCGAGCCGGTCGTCGGGCCAGTACTCGATCCGGATCAGGTATTCCAGAACTTGGAGGCTGAGCGTGGACGCGGAGCCCTACCGGATGCCGTGACCGGAAGTACCCTGAGATATCAATCCTCGCAGACACGCCCTGGATATTTGGAGCGAATCGACAGCGAAGGACAAATCCGGATCGGTCAGTTTGTCGATGGGCGGTTCATCCCTGTCGACGAAACCGATTCGTGAGTCGGAGAAAGCAGCTGTGGGTCCTCGCGGGCGGGAATGGAGCGGGCAAAAGCACCTTTTACCGGATGCAGCTCGCGCCACTCGGCCTGCCTCTTGTCAATGCCGACATCGTGGCCAAGGAACTGTACCCGCAATCTCCGGAAGCGCACAGCTATGATGCCGCAATGCTGGCCGCGGAGATACGCACGAAGCTTCTGCGAGAAGGTCGAAGCTTTTGTTTCGAGACCGTGTTCTCCCATCCTTCGAAGATCGACTTTCTCGCACAGGCCAAGGCGTTGGACTACGAGAACGTTCTGATTTTCATCCACCTGGATTCTTTCGCACTGAATCGAGCCCGTGTGGCACAGCGTGTCAGCGCGGGAGGGCACGCCGTACCAGGCGCTAAGATCGAGCGTAGAATCCCCAGAACCCTCGCGTATGTGAAGGAAGCCCTGCCGCTTTGTGATCACGTGCGGGTCTTGGACAACTCACGTGCAGATGACCCGTTTTTGCAGATCGCCGTAATTCGCAAAGGCCAATTGGAAATACTGACGGACACTCCACCGGAATGGGCAAGGTCCTTGTTGAACCGGTAATTTCACGTCTCGTGACCAGTTCCGTACGGTATCTCCAGGTTACGGGCCCGCAGCTCTTGTGTTCCCTTTGATGCCTGGCCATTCCTTAATCGATTACACGCGCTACGTCGACGGCATGGTCGCCGCCGAGCGCGGTCTGCCCGGCAAGCCCGCCCCCGATACCTTCCTCGCGGCGGCGCGGGACCTGGGCGTCGCGCTGCCCCGCACGGTCGTGATCGACGACTGTTTGAATCGAGGCGCGCAAGCTACGGTTTTGCCGAGAATTACTGAAACTCGATATTTTGGGGATGTCGACAAAAATTTTTTTCTCACCGCCGTCGCCGATGCGGGGATTTGAGTTTGCGCTCGCGAACTACTCGTCGCTCGACCTGGCTGTGATCGCCGACTTTTCCGGCGAGCTGGGGGCCTCTACAACAGGCCAAAGCGCGCCATTCAACGCTGGTTCGTCGACGCCTGCACCCCGTTCGGTCGGGAGATCCCCTTCCCGCAGATGACGGTCCACGGAGCAAAAGCTCGGACCGATTGACAGACCCTCGGCCGACGAGCCCGGCCTACCGACATCAGGGGGAACCCATGATTGCCGACCAGCTTGTCGAGCGTATTGGCAATCTCGCCCAGCGATGCATCGCCGAAGGTTGCTGCAATTGATCATGACCTAATCGCCTCCGACCTCTTCTCGTGGATACGAACTTCAAGTGGCTGGGCCGTGCTCAGATGTACGTCCCGCTGCGGGAAGGCGATCGAAATCCCGGCTGCGACGAATTTGTCGTTGATACTCTGGTGCAGATCGCTGGTAACCGCCAACCGGTCGTCCATCGAATCCAGATAACAGCGCAAAACCAGGCTCAGGGCGTTGTCGCCGAAGCCCTCGAAGGTGAACCGCGGCTCGGGATCCCGGAGCACGCGATCGTCCTCCGTGACAGCCTCCTCCAGGAGCGCGAGTGCCAGCCGCACGTCCGACCCGTAGTCCACACCCACCGTTATCACGATGCGGTTGAGGTTGTCGCTCAGGGTCCAGTTGAGCAGGCGCCCGGTGATGAACTCCTTGTTCGGCACCAGCAGCTCCTGCTTTTCCCAGTTTCGAATCGTGGTGGCTCGGATACGGATCTTGGACACGGAGCCGGTCGTGTCGCCAATGGTGACGACGTCGCCCACGCGGACCGGACGCTCGAACAGGATGATGATGCCGCTGATGAAGTTGGCCACGATCTCTTGCAGACCGAACCCGATGCCGACACCGAGAGCGGCCACCAACCACTGAACGCTTCCCCAGGAAAGCCCGAGGGCGCTGAATATCGTCAGGGCCGCGGCGGCCGCAATGACATAACCGATCATGGTGGTGACGGCGTAGCGGCTTCCCGCCGACATGGACGTGCGCGACAGCAGCAGGATCTCCAACAGCGCCGGAAGGTTCTTTGCCGCCACCACCGCGACGATGGAGATCATCAGCACCAGGCCGACATCGGCCAGAGTAAAGGGAACGACGCGCTCCACTCCGTGGACGATCCCCGTGTGGTGCCAGAGGGCGACTTGCTCGAAGATGGCGAAGGCGGGCAGCACGTCGGACCAAATCCCCCACAGAACGGTGGCGCCCCCGAGGAAAAGCATCATGTTCACCAGGCGACGCGTCTGCTCGTCCAAAGCGGCGAGATCCACCCCTTCGGACTCTTCCCCTCCCGCCGGCGCCGAGACCGACTCCTGGGCCCGACCGGCCTGCTCCGTCGCCCGTGCGGCACGGCGATCCAGGGCGGCCTGCAAGGCGAGACGCCGCCGGGTCAGCAGGAGCCAGCGAACCATGAGCTGGTGAGCGGCGGTAATCCCCAGCACCAGGTACATCGAGCCGGCCAGGGAGCCCAGCAGCGCACCGACCGTGTAGATGTATCCCAGCCCCGTGAGCAGGGCCAACGCCAAGGGAATCGCCACCACCAGCGGGTACCAAAGCTTGCGAGAGCGGGCGAGCCAGCCATTCGGCTGCTCTGCTATCAGGTTGCGCAGAGCGCCCCAATTGGGATTCAGGGTCCGATAGAAGAAGACGGCGAGTCCTATTGTCAAGGCAATCAGCGACAGGCGTCCCAAGCTCCCGCTGACAGTTTCGTCGGGGTGGTTGTATGCAGCGGTCGCTACGAAACCGAGCGGCACCAGAATCGCCAACAGCCAGTCGAATTGCAGCCCCAGGAATTTGCGAACGTCCGCGCTCCAGCGGAAGTGACGATCGGCGACGCCGCCACTGATGCACAGAAAGCGGAATGCAAGGAGAAAAAATGCGCCGAGCGAGACCGAGATCGCGCCCTGCCCGACAGCCTTTGTAAACTCGGTCGCTTCGAGCGACGAGTAGAGCTGCAGCCCCAGGGAAGCCAGCAGGAAGGGTAATGGCACTGCAAGCAAAAGCGTCAGAGCCAGGGCTTCCAGGGTGTAGTGGATGTTGTCGGTCCTTACGCGCCGCAATGGCTCGGCCGTGTCGCGAATACGACGGCGCATGGCCCGCGCCTTCCACTGCAGCAATGCCGCTATCGCGAGCGATACCCAGAATAAAGGCGATTCGGCCAGCTCGTACAGCAGCACCTTGGCGACTTCGAGCCAGTTCCCGGGCGCGATGAGCCAGAATACGGCGCCGGGTAAGGCGAGGAAGGTCGCCAGGTCGATCGGCTCCGTGCTGCGCACCCAGAGCAGGCGTTCGTCGAGGAAGGCGTCATAATCCTCGGCCGCTTGAATGAGCTGAGACGAGGCGTAATCCAGCTCTCCGAGCACACGCAAGTAGGCCTCGGTCGTTTGCAAGGCTTGATCGAGCAGGCCGCGACGTTGCTCGGCAAGCGCACGCAGCTCGGCGGAAACCTGCGTGCCTTCATCGGCGGTGACCTCACCGGCTGACAGGGCTTGGACATAGGCGTCCAAGTCCCGCAATTCGCGGGCTTCCTCGGTGTAACGAATCTGGGCAAGCGTGGCCTCGCTGGTTGCCGTCTTCCGTTCGGCGGCGGCCTTGCGATAGCTGCGAATGTCGGGCAACCTGTTGCGTTGATCGATAAGGGCCCGACCCAAGGCTTGGGTCAGACCCGCAGCCTCGATCCGCTGGCGTGCGGCCCGGAAGTCTTCTTCGACCTGGCGTTGCTGTTCCTCGATCTCCTCTCGCACCCCTGTAACCCTGTTTCGCCGCTCGGTCAGGGCGGTCAGCTGGTCGCTCAGCTCTGCGTTGCGCTGTGCCAACTCCCGAATCAGGGGGTGCTTGTCCTCCGCCTGACGTCGGGCCTCCTTCGTTTGCGCCGCGGCCACCGCCGCCTCTTCCGCGAGCCGCTCGTTGAGCCGATCCTGAAGCCTCTGGGCGGATTCCTTGAGCTGGCCCAAGTCGACAGTCGCCTTGTCGCGGGAGGCCTTCAGGAGGTCGACCAACGCGCCCTGACTCAGGAGCTCCTGGTCCAGCATCAGAATTTCTGCGCGCAACGACTGGCGGCGCGCCTCCAAGATCCATCGGCGCGCGTCCGCGAGCGCCTGAATCTCGCCCTCTTGTGCCGGCAGCCCGATCGCAGTCTCCAGGCCATCGAGCGCCTGCTTGGCGACCACGATGGCCGTGCGCACCTCCGCCGGCCGAGTCGCACTGCGTTCCAGCTCCTTTTCCATCTCCGATAGCTTGGCGCCTACGGCGGCGGCGTCCGCCTCCGTCTTGGCGAGCCGCTGCTCGATCTCGGGGATGGGCAGGTCTTCCGGCAGCTCTTCGAGATCGGCGGCCGTCTGCACGCTGTCGGAAGCGAGCCAATCGCGAATTTCTTTGACGCGGGCGGGTCCGGTCTCCAATGTCTGCTTGAAGGCCGTCGCTTTTTCCGCGAAGGCACTTGCCGCCTGCAGCTCGCCCAAGGTATTGCGATAGAGCTCGACGAGCTTGGCCTTCGCCGCCTCGTCAAGGCCCGTCGCGGCATCGGTCTCCTTGATCTTGGTCTCCAGAAACTCGGGCGTGAGTACGGACTTGAGTGCGGGGTCGAGTCCGGCACCGCCACTCGATTCGGAGATCGGCGTATCGGTACCGGCCTGCTCGGCGAGAACGGCGGGGAAACCGAGGCCTGTCAGGGCGAGCAAAAGGACAACCTGGTTCGCATTCATGTCATCAGCACTCTGTTGGCAAAACCCGAGCGATTCCGATCGGGATCAAT
>JAJDOL010000203.1 GCA_022340195.1 Chromatiaceae bacterium | reverse complement strand
CACCCCTGGCACGGTGCGCTCGAAACAGCCGATCATCACCTCGTACGGGGCGAAAATGCTCGTCAGCACGGAATCGCGAAGTGCGTAGTGGGTGCGGAAAAACTCCAACGAGCGCACCCTGAATCCCTCGTCCTCGAGCTTCCGCCGCATTCTTTCCCCCGGGATGTAGAGGGCCGTGATGTGAAACTTGGGAACCGCGCGCTGCTTCAGCTCGCCCAGATAGGCACCAATCAACGCCCGCGCGATACCCTGATTGTCGTACCGCGCAAATACATTGAAATGCGGCGTCGCTGGGCGATCAGGTATCTCCTCCCTGGCTTTGGTCTTCAGGTAGTTCAGAAATTCTATGGTGCGGTGATTGAGACCGGATAGGACGGTCGCGACATCCCCAAAAAACTTTATGGGATTGTGAAATACGCTCAACAGGCCGTTGCTTCTCAGCTTGTCGATATAGTCCGATACGTAGCGATCCTGAAGGGGATAAAAATCCTCCCGAACGGCTCCCGTCAAATAGCCGATGATCTCCCCTGAGTCCTTATCCGCGGCGACCCAGAGGAGCTCCGAAGACAACTCGAGATAGGGGTCGATTACGACATCGGCCCAGAGATCCCGATAACTGAAAACCTCGGCGATATCCTTTCCCATGTAGGAACGATCGCTGCATAACGTCTTGATCGACGCTATGTCCTCGTCCCGTTCGCTGCCGGCGGGAGATAGTTTCCTGACAATGAAGTCCATATCGCTCGGCATCGATTAGGCTCTCCTGTCGTCGTGTGCGTGCTTCTCCGGTACCTTGGTCAGGGAACGGTCTGCTACAACTGTGTGCGAAAATAACATCATTTTCGCTCGTCCGCGCTGCAAATTCGCAAGCCGGTGTTTTCGGAAATTGCGCCGTGAGCGCCGCGTAAGATCCGGCATATGGATCCGTGACCTCTACCGCAATCGGTTGAAGCTGATCGCAAACTGAGCTATACACACCCTTCCCACCGACTCCAGATGCCGATCTCCGGTCGGTGGAGGCGCCGCCAAACTCGAAAGTAACCATAAAACGGCGCGCTGAATAGCTGAATGTTTCGGTTCTGAACATCCCGATTCGCTGTTGGTGCGGGGGGTCCGGCGACCGATGGCTAGCAATTGCGTTACCCGAGAGCCCAGTAAATGCCGATTACTCCAACCTTTAGTAGCGACTGGCTGGAAATCGATGTGTCACCCCTGGTGCCGGACGAGTTCGCTCAGTTTCGCCCTCTGGTTTCGGACGCGGTTGTGTTCTTCGTAGAGCGGCTGTCGATGCCGCGTATCTCCGAGCTTGTCGCCGAGCAGTGTGCCTTGCCGGCCGACGCGAGCGCCGAGGAGCGTTTGGCGGTCCTGATCTCCCGCTGTCCGACCCTGCACAAGCTCGGGCAGGTGGTGGCGCGTGACCGGCGCTTGGCCCCCACCCTCCGGCGGCGCTTGCAGAGCCTCGAATCCATGGAGCCGGTGACACCTGTGGCCACCGTTGCCGAGACGATTCGGCGCGAAATCGGAGCCGACTGCGTGCGGGCCCTGGCGATCGATTCCCGCGCGCTGGCGGAAGCCAGCGTGGCCCTGGTGATCCCTTTCACCTCCAACGAGCTGAAGGACAAACAACCCGGTCATGGCGTACTGAAGGCGTTGAAACCACAGATCAAGGAGCGGTTGGAGGAAGAGCTCGAAATCTGGTCGAGTCTGGCTGTGTTTATCGACGAGCGCTGCAAGCAGGACGGGCTTCCGCTGCTGCGCTGTGCCGAGATTTTCGAGACGGTGCGGGAGCTGCTCGCCAAGGAGGTGCGGTTGGATCTCGAACAGGCTCACCTGACCGAGGCCGCCAGGTTTTACGCCGACACGGAGAGAATACAAATTCCCGCTCTGCTTCCCTGCTCGACACCCAGCGTCACTGTGATGGAGCGGGTCTTCGGCACCAAGGTCACCGATGCGGGACACCTCTCCGACAAGGCGCGTAAGGAGCTTGCCGGACTGGTGCTGAGGGAGTTGGTGGCGAGGCCCATCTGGAGCACCGAGCCGTGGGCCATGTTTCATGCCGATCCGCATGCCGGCAACCTGTTCTATACGGAGGACGATCGACTCGCGATTCTCGATTGGAGCCTGGTCGGGCACCTGGACAAGACAGAACGCGAGCAGACCGCGCAGGTCGTCCTCGGCGCCTTGAACCTGGACGCTAACCGGGTGTGCCGGGCAATCGCCGCCATGGCCATCAGCGTGCCCGACGAGACCGCGCTGCGAAGGGTCGCCGATCGGGCTGTCGGTGTGCTCTATCGCACCGAGCCCCCGAGTCTGCACTGGCTGCTGAATCTGTTGGGCGATGCGATGCTCGAGGCGGGGGTCCTCTTCGGCGAAGACCTGGTGCTCTTTCGCAAGTCCGTGCTGACCCTGGAGGGTGTGGCCGCGGATGTGTCGATGGGCACCTCGCTGGGCAAGGTCTTGCCGCTCTCGGGCGGCCTGGCGCTTCTGCGCGAGTGGGCGAGGCGGTGCGTTGCCTCTCCCATCTCGCGGGACTTCGGCACCCATGTCTCCAATCTGGATCTTCTGTCCCTGTATTTCGCGGCACCCTCGGCCGCCGGCAGGTTTGTCACCGACTTGCTGTTTCGCCCGACCATGAAGAGATGATATCGTTTCCCCTTTTTCAAACGTGACCTGCCGATGCCCGTTCCGGGTGCAGGCATGAGAGCGAAATTGGATTTGAAGAAATCACCATGACGAAAGAACCAAAGGACCCGGGCCTTGGCTCCGGCCGCGAAGTGGCGGACAAGGTGTTGAGCGAGCGGATCAAGCAGGCGCGTAAGGAAGAGGTCCTGGAGATCTACGAGGAGCTCCTGCAAACGGTCTGGGATCGGATTTTGCCGACCCTGGGTCGGGTCACCGTGATAGCTATCATGGAGCGCGCCATAACCCTGACCAGGGAGAGCTTCCCCATCGTCCAGCGCCTGGAGGTGAGCCCCGATGGACTGCTGTTCGATGACCTGCGGGACGGCATGGACGAATCCGAGCTGGAGGTGATTCGCGAGGCACTGCGCGAGCTGGTGGCGGATCTGATCGATATTCTGGCGATGCTCACCGGAGATGTCCTGGTTCAGCAGCTGATCAAGGAGATCGACGGGAGGCACAAGTCGTGATGGAGCTTGAAAAGCTGTCAACCGGCATCCCCAGCCTGGATCGGATCCTCAACGGCGGCCTGCCGCGCAATTCCGTCAACGTGATCGCGGGGCCGCCGGGGACCGGCAAGTCCATCCTGGCCCAGCAGATGGTGTTTCACAACGCCCGTGCCGACGACTGTGCCCCCTATCTGGTCACTGTCTCCGAGCCGACGGTGAAGATGTTGCGCTACAACCAGCGCTTCACCTTCTTCGATGCCGAGCGCGTGGGCAAGAACGTCATCTATCTCGATCTGGGCAGCACGCTGCTACAGGGCGGTCTGGACGAGGTAACGCGTCAGATCGAGCACTACATCGAGAAGTATTCGCCGGTCGTGCTGGCGATCGACTCCTTCAAGGCGCTGCATGAGGTGGCGAAGGACGTGCCGCAGCTGCGCGAGTTCGCCTACCGCTTGGCAATCCGTCTGACGACCTGGGGCACGACGACCCTGATGGTGGGGGAGTATACACGCGAGAATATCTTCGAAACGCCCATCTTCGCCATCGCCGACGGAATCTTCTACCTGGACCACGCCATGCGCGGGATGCAGACCGAACGCTACCTGGAGGTGCTCAAGATGCGGGGAGACGGCTATTTCGCCGGCAAGCACCCCTTCACGATCGACGGCGACGGCATCCGGGTCTATCCCCGTCTTACCACGCCGGCCGTCATGAAGCCCTATTCCGTGGGGGAGCGCCGCCTGTCGCTGGGTGTTGCTGGGCTCGATGACATGACCCACGACGGCGTGCTCTCCGCCACCAGCACCCTGGTCGCCGGCAGCGCCGGTACCGGCAAGACGCTGCTGGGCCTGCACTTCCTGCTGGAGGGCATTCGCCGGGGTGAGCCCGGTCTGCTGATCACCTTCCAGGAGACACCCTCCATGCTGCGCGCCTTCAGCCGCGGCTTCGGCTGGGACCTGGAGCAGCTGGAGGCGGATGGCAATCTGTACCTGCTCTATAGTTCCCCGGTGGAGCTGAGTGTCGACCAGCATGCCGAGACCATCCGCCAATGCGTCGTGAAGACAGGCGCTCGGCGCATCGTCATGGACAGCCTCAAGGACATCGAGCTGGCCACGCCCGACAAGGTGCGTTACAAGGACTACATCTACTCGATGGTCAACGAGTTTCGACGCCATGGCATCACCAGCCTGTTGACCAGCGAGATTCCCGAGATGTTCGGCGACTTCACGGTCAGCGTGTACGGTGTCTCATTCGTAACAGACAACGTCATTCTGATGCGTTACGTGGAGCTCGAGGGTCACGTGGCGCGTGCGCTGAGCGTGCTCAAGATGCGCGGCTCGGACCATGACAAATCGGTGCGCGAAT
>JAJDOL010000201.1 GCA_022340195.1 Chromatiaceae bacterium | reverse complement strand
CGGGGTGGACTCCTCCGGCTGGTCCGAGATGCAGTGCTCGAATCCCAAGTCGGGAAGTCATCCTGTTGGCGCGAAACCGGCGAATCCGAGGGGACTGCACGACATGATCGGCAACGTCTGGGAATGGTGTGCCGACGGGTTTCGCTACTACGACGAAGCATGGAAAGTCGACCCCGAAGGCCCGCTTGACGCCGGCGCGGACCGTGTGTTCCGCGGGGGCTCGTGGGTCGACTACGCCCGCGATTGCCGTCGCGCGCGCCGCAGCAGGGTCCGGCCTGTGGACCGCCTCGGCAACCTCGGCTTCCGCTGCGCCCGAGCTCAGGTGTGAGCGGGTTCAGGTAGGGATTAAGCGGAGCCCGGGCAGGGGATGTCAGCGCGTGGCTCGATGCGCGTTGAGTTTTCTTATCCTAACCAAGAGATAGCCCGGAGCGGCCTTACCAAGCGACTGCGCGCAATCGTGGTTAGTCATCGCTGCTCGCCCTCTGTTGGCAAAACTGTGATCCCTGTCACGACGCTTTTTTCCCCGACTGCGATCATCGATGTGCGAAGCGCGGAACGTTCGCCGTCGCCAAAGACGACGTCACTTTGCGTTACATGGCAGTGCGTTTTTGCCATCTTCGTGAATGCATCCAAAAACTGGGTTGCGGGGCTTGTGCAGGACCTATTCTAGATCACATCGGCGCAGTCACGATCGTTCTCGTTCTAGTCTCTGGATCAGAGCCTGGTTAGGGAAGCTCGACTTTGCGGAAGCCATGGACCGAACCATGCATTGAGCGCATTGCACGCAGGAGGCCTCGTCGAGGTGGTCGTCGATGACGTAACGGTGTGAAGCGCGTGTCCTCCTTTCACCGCGTCCGCTAGGTCACGCTCAGCAGACACAGAGACCCCCTCCTCCAAAGCTTTAAATAATTGGCGTGATATACTGTTTTTCTTGAACTATAATTCACCTAGCTAGATTCTGGGGGGGGAGACGATGCCGTATCTCAGAGTTTACGAAGAAGCCGAAAGAGCCATCCAGGAATACAAGTGGATCGAGAGTGAAAAGGCTGGCCGGGACCTCGGTGTCGACGCAGAGCGGGACTGGGTAGAGAGCTACTGGTGCATCTTTTGCCGCAGTCGGCTTGTTCAACATCTGCGTGGTGAGGCCTTTTTTGAGGAGTTTGGTGCCGAGTGCTTCGGGGTTTTTTCGGAGCGGTTCGGCGAACTGAAGGAGTTGCTCAACGCTGTGCTGGAGCGGATTCAGCACGGTGCTGAGAATCTCGACCTGCTTCGCTGGGGGTGCCAGGAACGCATGCCACACAATCAGCTGCTGCGGGTGCTCACAGCGGCAGACATCAACGGCCACCGGCTTCTTCCGCCGCTCAGGTAAGCGCGCCTGGCTTCAGGATCGAGATGCTTGCTTGTGGGTTTCTGGTCAACGCTACCGGATGACCACAATCGAGCTCATTAGGGATCGCCCGGGAGCGGCTCGTCCGCGCGAAGGGGGCCGCGAGTATGATACTGTCGCCCGCCGGACATTCAGGTCAAGCCCCCGTGTCTCAGAAGAGACTTCGCATTACCAGTACCCTGTTCCACCTTATATTGCATGCCCAATATGAGGTGGAACAGGGTACTAGGACCACTTAGCGCTTCGCGTTCGGTTAGTGCAGGCTATCGAACCAAGCCGCGCTTCGCGCAAAATCGCATCTTCGTAAACTTTAAAAAAAACATCCTCGGAGCATTTCAATGAGCGACAAGCAGAATATCATCGAAGCGGCCTACGACCGCCGATCGGACATATCACCCGGTAACGTGGAGCCCAACTTGCGTGACGCGGTCCTGGATACCATCGAGCAGCTCGACGGGGGTGAGCTGCGCGTCGCCGAAAAGCGGGACGGCGATTGGGTAGTCAACGACTGGGTGAAGAAGGCGGTGCTGCTCTCGTTTCGAATCGAAGAGAATCGGCTCATCAGGGGCGGCTTCACCGACTATTACGACAAGGTAACCCCAAAGTTCGCGGACTCCAACACGCGGGATTTTCGCGACGGCGGCGTGCGGGTCGTACCGCCTGCCGCGGCTCGGCGCGGGTCCTACATAGCACCGGGCTGCGTGCTCATGCCCTCCTACGTCAACATCGGTGCCTATGTCGATTCCGGCACCATGGTGGACACCTGGTCCACGGTCGGCTCCTGCGCCCAGATCGGAAAGAATGTACACCTGTCGGGCGGCGTCGGCATCGGCGGTGTGTTGGAGCCGGTGCAGGCGGCGCCGACCATCATCGAGGACAATTGCTTCATCGGTGCACGCTCCGAGGTCGTCGAAGGGGTTATCGTGGAGGCGGGCGCCGTCATCTCCATGGGCGTTTACATCGGCAAAAGCACCAAGATCTACAATCGGGAGACGGGCGAGATCAGCTACGGCAGGATCCCTCGCGGTGCCGTGGTGGTATCGGGGAATCTACCCGCCAAGGATGGAAGTCACAGCCTCTACTGTGCTGTCATTATCAAGCAGGTCGACGAGCAGACGCGCAGCAAGGTGGGGATCAACGAGCTGCTGAGAGACACTTGATCCCTCTCACTTCGCGTCCTTTGCACCTTTGCGGCTCATTCATAGAAGCCAAACGGCAATGATCACCCTGTACGGCATCCCCAACTGCGACACCATGAAGAAGGCCCGACGTTGGCTCGACGGGCGCGGTGTCGCCTATACGTTTCACGACTACAAGAAGCAGGGCATCGATGAGGACCGTTTGCACGCCTGGGTAAATGAGCTGGGTTGGGAGGCGCTGGTCAACCGCCGCGGCGTGATGTGGCGCAAGCTCCCCGAACAGATCCGCGCCAACATGGACGAAGCGGGCGCCATTCGCGTTATGCTGGAGACGCCATCGATCATCCGTCGCCCGGTCCTGGATACGGGCGAGGTACGTCTCGTAGGCTTCGCCGAGGACAGATATCGGGAGCTTCTCGGCTGATGTCGGCCACGCTCGAGCTCGCCATGGACTTGGTGCGCCGCCCCTCGGTAACGCCCGAGGATGCAGGCTGCCAGGCGATCCTGTGCGAGCGGCTAGCAGCGATCGGCTTCGAAATCGAGTCCCTGCCCTTCGGAGCTGTCTCGAACTTCTGGGCCCGCCGCGGAAGTTCGAGTCCCCTGTTTTGCTTCGCCGGGCACACGGACGTGGTGCCGACCGGACCCGTGGAGCAATGGCGGTCCAACCCTTTCGAACCAACGATCCGAGACGGCTTGCTTTTCGGGCGAGGTACATGCGACATGAAGGGGTCGCTGGCAGCCATGATCACAGCGACCGAGCACTTTGTCGCGGAACACCCGAACCATTCCGGCTCGATCGCCTTTCTTATCACCAGCGATGAAGAAGGCCCGGCCCGGGACGGAACTGTCAAGGTGGTGGAATGGCTCGAATCCCGCGGCGAGAAGATCGACTACTGCCTGGTGGGAGAGCCATCGAGCGAAAATCAGGTGGGAGATCTGCTCAAGAATGGCCGGCGCGGCAGCATCAACGGTTGGCTTACCGTGGTGGGAAAGCAGGGTCATGTCGCTTATCCCCAACGGGCGAAGAACCCGTTGCACGCCTTCGCACCGGTGCTCGCCGAGCTGATCGCCGAGGTCTGGGACCGGGGCAATGCCTTCTTCCCCCCCACCAGCTTCCAGGTCGTCAACCTCAACATGGGTACGGGCGCGGACAACGTGATCCCCGGACGGCTCGAGGCCCAATTCAACCTGCGTTTCTCGACCGAGCTCGACGCCGACGAGATCAAGCGCCGTGTCAAGGCCATGCTGGAGAGGGGAAGATTCGACTACGAGCTCGACTGGCACCTCTCGGGCAATCCATTCCTGACTCCCAATGGCATCCTATTGGATGTGGCCCGCGCCGCTATCGCCGAGATCTCCGGGATCGATACTCGCCTCTCGACCGCGGGCGGGACTTCAGACGGCCGCTTCATTGCCCCGACGGGGGCTCAGGTACTGGAGCTCGGCCCCGTCAATGCCAGCATCCACCAGATCGACGAATGCGTGGGCACGCAGGAGCTGGATCAACTTTCAGCGATCTATTGCCGTATTCTCGAGAAGCTTCTCGCGGTTTCGCCCGGCCCACCCGGAGGCAGACAGCAGAAGGCTCCTTGACCGCTTCGATTGCTGCATGGCACAAGAAAACGGGACCTTTTTCGGTTTCGGCGCTTTCTTGCGATTCATACGGGGGCGGGCTTTCCCGATGAGCTCGTCTTACGCCGACGACTTGCAACGCCACTGCGCCCCCGGGAAACCCTGACGACCTCCCCATCCGAAACCGCGAGGATCAAACCCAGACTGAAAAAGGCTGCAAGTAGGCTGCTGCCGCCCTGACTGACGAAGGGGAGGGTGATCCCGGTCAAGGGAATGAACTTTGTAACGCCACCGATATTGAGGAATGTCTGGGTCGCCATGACCGTGGTCAGCCCGGTGCAGAGCAGCATCCCATAGGAGGACTTGGTACGTTCGGCGATACTCAGCCCACGCGCAAAAAGGATCAGGAAGAATAGAACCAATGCGACGCAGCCCACGAAGCCGAGCTCCTCGCCGATTACCGAATAGATAAAGTCCGATTCGGCGATCGGAGTGTACTCCGGGTTACCGCGCCCGAAACCCTCCCCCCAGAGTCCGCCTGAATACATTCCGGACAGACCCTGCAGTATCTGCCAGCCGTCTCCTGTGGGGTCATCGAACGGTTTCTGCCAAACCTGAATACGGGCTTGTCCATGCAGAAACAATTTGAGGCCCAAAAAGCCCAGCCCGGTCGCGGCGAGAATGCCGTAAACCAGATACCCCAGGCGAGCGGTTCCTGCAACCAACATGACCAACAGGGCGACACTGAGGACTACGATCATCCCCAGATCCCGCTGCAGGACGAGTAGCCCCGCGAGCAGCGCCCAGAATCCGATCAGCGGCATCAGCGACTTCAACGGCGGCACCGGTACCGATCCGCTCCACTTGCGCAGGATCTTGGCGTCCTTGTCTATCAAGGCGGCCAGGAACAGGATTACAGTCACCTTGAGCGCCTCCGTGGGCGTGACAAAGCCCACGGCATAGATGCCGCCGCGAAACCTCTGCCCCGTGACCAACAGGGCCACTAAGATAGCGAGCGACAGACCAGCCCAGAGCCAGGGTCGCGAGGCAAGCCGCCCATAGCGTCCCCGCATACCTGTGACGCAAACCACCAACATGACCAGAATCCCGGAAGGGAATAAGAAGCGCGCACTCGCCCAGGGATCCGTGGCGTCGAAGGCACCCATGCGGTACTGGGCCAAGAGTCCGATTCCGGAAAGAAAGCCCACGGCCACAAAGAGAATCTGATCGCCGCGAAAACGCGACAACACCAGGATCAGATGCACCGCCGACAGGCTCGACACATAGGTGATCAGTGGCAGGAGCTCCAAGAACCCGAGCCGGCGGCCTGCCGCCTGACCCGCACCCAGAACCATCAGGAACCCCAGGGATATCAGCAACAGACAACCGGTCAGCAACTGCCGCTCCGGGCGCCTCAGGGCCCATACCCCGACCCCTCCGTCCCGTGCTGCTTTCACTGCAACATCCCCAGCTCCTTCGCCCGTACCAGCAGATCGCGCGCGATGGGCGCCGCGGTCGCCGAACCGTAACCGCCGTGCTCCACCAACACCGCCACCGCCAGGGCAGGTCGATCCGCTGGGGCAAAGCCAACAAACCAGCTATGGGCGGCACCCTGGGGGTTCTGCGCCGTCCCCGTCTTGCCCGCGATGGCCAACCCATCGACCTCGATACCACGTCCCGTTCCATCTGTGACCACCTTGCGCAGCATCCGCATGAGCCGGCGGGCACCGGCGGCGCGCATGAAGCGGGCAAGCCGGATCGGCTGATCGCTCTCCGCGATGCGCGGGCGCATGGCCACACCCTGATTCGCAACTGCCGCCACGATCAGGGCCATATGCGCCGGGGTCACCAGGATTTTCCCCTGACCGACGGAGGCCTGGGCCAGGCCATATTTGTCCGATGTCGCGATCTCGGGTATACGGCCCGTTGTCATAGCCCAGGAACCATAGGGACTTTGGTACAGGCCGATTTGGCGGTTGAAGTGGAAGCGCTCGGTATTGCGGGCGAAGGCGTCGTGACCATAGCGGACTCCGAGCTGGGCGAAGAACACGTTGGAGGACTCCGACAGGGCCGTAGCCAGATCGAGATTGCCGTGTCCCTGCCAGATTCTGCCTGCCCTGCGCGCCGTGTAGTATTCGTGGTCCCGGATCTTCCGATAGTGGGCGGAGGTGGTGTAACCGTCGGCCGGACAGTAGAGGGTTCCGGCAAAGCCCTCGTCGAGGGCTAAGGCGGCAGTCAGAATCTTAAAGGTGGAGCCGGGTGGGTAGAGCCCTTGGGTCGCCCGATTCAGCAAGGGCGCCCCCGGGTGGCTGCGCCGGAAAAGTCCGGCAGTGATCCGGTTCGGATCGAACGCCGGAGTGCTGGCCAGCACGCGGATCGCTCCATCTCCCGTCCCCAGGACCACTACTGCCCCGCGCTTGTTGCCGAGCCGCCGGGCGGCCAGCAGCTGCAGATCAGTATCCAGGGTGAGCACGAGGTCCTGGCCGCGAGGATGCTGCTCGCGGATCAGCAGCTGGCGCCCGAGCTCTCCCCAGGCCGGCAGACTGTCCGCCGTTGCACCATTCAGATGGGCGTTGGCCGCCGCCTCCATACCGCTCGCACCGAACTTGGGATCGCTGTAACCCACAGCGTGGGCGAACGCAGGCCCGTAGGGATAGAGGCGATAGACCTGGTTACCGCTCTGTTCGCTATAGGCCAGCACCTCGCCACGGTGATCCAGGATGCGCCCGCGCCGGATGCGGTGGGCCGGATTGAATTGACGGCGATCGTAAGATTGCATGAAGGCGAGGAACTGGTGTCGGAACAGGCCGGTCAGCTGCCAGGTCGCCTGATACAGCAGCACGCAGGTAAACAATAAAGCCAACGCGATAAAGGCGAGCCGAAAAGACCGCTTAGACCGACCCAGGTGGCGCAGCTCGGTCAGCGCGCGAAAACCGATGATCAGCTTGATGATATAGGCGGCCGTCAAGAAGAACGCGATCTGCAGCCCAATACGAAGGATCGGCCAGGCATTGGAATCGACAATCGCGCTGAAGAGTCCGGGAGGATCTACGGGGGTCACGCTTTCCGCTGCCTATTCTGCCGTGAAAGATGGTGACCGGACGATATCCACGAACGCGAGGCCAGGCAAAAATGTCGAGATCTCGCGAAAAAACGCCGAGGCGCCAAGGCGCAAAGGGGTAATCCTACGGACTCGAAAACCGTTCAGTCCCTGCTCCCTTTCAAGCCGAGATCCGTTGCTGGGACCAAACGAATTCTCGCACAAAGGTACCGAGAGCTCATGGAGCGCCACGCAGTGACGCAAAGCCCCTTGCCGTCCTTGGTATCCATGCGTGTCCCTGTCGTTTATTTCTCCCGTTCACAGGACCCCGGCCTCGCGGGCACTTACCACGAGGTCGTCCAAACCCAGTATTCCGCACTTGAAGCCGGCCAACGCGTTGCAGCAGCGAAGAAGCGTGGGCAGGGAGCGCCCGGCGAGCAGGCCATCGAGAACAAGCGCGTTAAAGACATCCCCGGCACCGAGCGTATCTATTACGAGCCCGGGCGTGTGCGGGGGCGCGTAACAGATTTCTTCCCCCCGCAGCTGAGCATAGGCCCCCTCCTCACCCCAGGGCAGGATCAGAAGCCGAGCGCCCGTGTGGTCCCACTGATCGCAAAGGAAGCGCCGTGGGTCGGTGCAACCACGGCTGCGGGCATAGTGGCGCGAGAAAATCAGGACATTCGGCAACGCGAACAGGGTTTCAATCCCAGGCCGCGGCTTTTCGACCTCCAGCGAGATACCGATCCCCGGTAAGCGCCCTACGCAGTCTTGCATCATGGATGCTGTTTCTTTGGGATCACGACCCTCGAAATGCACCCAATCAAAGCCGTCAAGTGGAACCTGAGCAAAGTCTGCCGCCGTGAGCTCGGGCAGATCGCGATAGTGAAGAATGGTTCGGCTGCCGCTCGCCCGGCTCAGCACCACGTAGGAGGTAGGTGTGCAGCCATGTGTGTAACGTACGCAGGCGCTGGTATTGATTCCGCGGCGATCCAGGTCCTTCAGGACCTCCGAGCCCTCGATATCGCTACCCAGGGTTCCCACCCAGGCGCAATTATGGCCCAGCTGGCTGAGCACCGCGAGGGTGTTGGCGGCGTTGCCACCCCTGACGATACGCCTGCACAGGGAGCGCAGCTCCGCGTCCTCTGCCGGGTACGCCGCCACCTCGTTGATTATATCCAGTGCTGCAACGCCCACTGCCAGGACGCGCCGGCGCTTGTCAGTCATCGCGCGCCAACCGGAAACCGAGGGCGTTGATCCGGGTTTCGGCAGCAAAATGTTGGCGAGCCGAGGTGCGCATGGATCGGGCCGGCTTGTTAAAGGCCCCACCTCTGGCTACCCGATATCTGCAATTCTCCCCACCCCAGGGCTGACCGTTCAACGGAGCACCCACGTAGCTCGCATGGTAGCAGTCCGCTACCCATTCCATCACGTTGCCGGCGGTATCGTAGAGTCCGAGTGGATTCGGATCGAGTGAACCCACCGGGGCGCTGGAGTAATTATCCCACATCGTCCCGCAATCGAAGCACACGGCCCTTCCCGTCTCGGCTTGATTACCCCACCAGAAGAACGACCTCCGCCCCGCGGCGGCGGCGTACTCCCATTCAGCCTCGCTGGGCAAACGGTACCCTTTGCCGGTACGCCTGGTCAGCCACTCCGCATAGGCACGTGCATCCCCCCAGCTGACGTCGACAACCGGGCGGTCGCCCCGTCCCCAACCGAAATCACTGGGAATCCGACGCCCCGTGGCACGAACGAAGCGGTCGTACTCCTCGAACGTGACCTCCGTGGCACCGATGAGAAATTGTCCAATATGCACGACATGGGCGGGTCCATCGTCGTCCTCGGGCAAGGCTACCTGCTTACCCATCGTGAAAACACCTCCCTGAAGCACCAGCATGACCGGGGCGCCGGATCCGTCGCTCAAGCGATCTCGCACCGTGCCCAGGACCAAGGCGCCGGATTGCTCCTCTGCCGTCGCGACACCCGGGTGCTTGTCACTCCCAGGGCTTACTTCGCTGGGCGCTGCTTGTCGCAGTTCCGGAGCCGGCGAAAGCGTATTCTTCAAGCCCAGTGAGCGGCCGTCCAGCATGGACGGGGGATCGAACCAGATCCACAAACCGAACGCGATTACCGAGAGTAGGATCCCCACCAGTACTCCGCCCATGAATCGGACGGCAGATCCGGTTATCGGCAACCCAGCCTTGCCTATCGTGTCTTCGTTCCCTTCGCCCGGATGCGTCAAAGATAGCAAGGCATCATAGCGCTTCTGGATATCGTGACGCTCCAGGCTTATGACGGCTACCTGCTCTCGGGCTGCGGTCAAAGAAAGCGTCTTGCGTTCCAACTCCTGCTTCAATCCGTCGTACGCCAGGTGTTGGTCCTCGAGCTCGTCCTCCAGACGCCGACACTGGGCCGCGGTGTCCTCCAGGATCCGCTCCTTCTCGCGCAGCGTATTGCGCACTGTATCGAGCTGCTGCTCCAGCGCCACCTGTTGTGTGACGGAATCGACGTCGCGGTCCGCCTCCTGCGTTTCGCGCAGGTAATCGAGCTCACCTCGGAGGTGAGAGAGTGACTGGCGCGCGGCCGCCTGTACCCGCTCGAGCTCCGCGCGTAGCTTGGCGGCTTCTTTCTCGGGCGATGGGAAGTCGCGGTCGCTCAAGGCGTCACCCGCTCGACTCCGCGCTGGAAGCGACCCTGTAACCACCCAGTCTGCGAGGTAACGTTCGCGCGGCAAGCTACCAACATGCTCGACCCTCCCGGAATCGACTTTCGAACATCTCAAATTCACGCCGTATGATGCGTGCGGAGTACACGATGCCGACGCCGGTTCTGGAATCCGTTCGTGTCCGGCGCGGTTACAATCGAGGTTACACAAAGACGCAGCGTCTGCACACTTGGCGTTAATGAAGACACCAGTGCCTTTGCTACCCATCCCATTGACTAAAACTAACACATGAACAAAGGAAAAGGCGTCATCGCCGCAGGTCACGACAAGACCGCAGAGGCCGCCTACCAGGTCATGAAGGCAGGAGGTAACGCCTTCGACGGGGCGATCGCGGCCTTGTGTGCGGCCTGCGTCGCCGAGCCTGTGCTGGCATCCCTCGGCGGCGGCGGATTCCTCCTTGCGAAAAAGGCCTCGCAGGCACCGCTACTCTACGACTTCTTCGCCCAGACTCCTGGTCACAAGTGTCCCGAGGCGGAAACGGACCTCTACCCGGTCACGGTGGACTTCGGTGACGCCACCCAGGAATTTCATATCGGAATGGGTGCCATTGCAACACCTGGGGCCATCGCCGGACTATTCGCTGTGCACCGCGATCTCTGCCGCCTGCCTTTGCACGAGCTGGTCGCCCCCGCGCGTGATTACGCGCGCGATGGAATTGCGTTGAATGAGTTCCAGCACCGGATCGCCACCTTCGTCGAGCCCATCCTGCGAGCCAGTAAAGACTCCTTCGCCGCTCACGCGTCCGCGTCTTGCTCCGATCGGCTGGCGACCACGGGAGAGACGGTACGTCAACCCGACCTCTCGGATTGCTTGGAGGCCCTCGCCGAGGAAGGACCAGGGCTCTTCTACGCGGGTGACTGGGGGGCACGCCTGATCAGCGATTGCAAGCAAGGCGGCGGTCACTTACGCACGGCCGACCTCGACGCCTATCGGGTGATCAAGCGGCAGCCGCTCACGGGAGTCTACCGCGGTCATCGAATCTTCACCAACCCGCCGCCCGCACTCGGTGGGCCCCTCGTTCTCTTCGCCCTGAGGCTGTTGTCCGAAATAGATCTTGCCTCCTGCCGACGGGGGGATGCCCGACACGTCCACGCGCTGGCAACCGCGATGCGCTTGACGCAGCGCCTGCGCAGCGAGGGCGAGGAAGGGATGGCCTCCGCGCAGGATTCGCTTGCCGCTACGCTGCAGGAGATCATGCGCCGCGAGGCGGTTTTCAGCCGAGGCACCACCCAGATCAGCGTTGCCGACGGCGAGGGCAACCTGGCGAGTCTGACCTTATCCAATGGCGAAGGGACAGGTTACGTTCTGCCCGGGACCGGCATCATGCTCAACAATATGCTCGGCGAAGAAGACATAAATCCCCGTGGTTTTCACAACTGGCCCCCGCACCGGCGCATCAGCTCTATGATGTCACCGACCTTGATCGAGGTAGAGCCGGGATCCTGGGTAGCCACCGGCTCCAGCGGATCTAACCGCATCCGCAGCGCCGTTCTCCAAGTTCTCTGCAACATCCTGGACTACGGGCTGCCGCTCGAAGCGGCTGTGGCGGCACCGCGCATCCATTACGAGGGCGACTTGCTCAACCTGGAGCCGCCGATCGCCGACGAGATCCTGTCCGAGCTCGAGAAACACTGGCCTCGAATCAAGCTCTGGAACGGTACCAGCATCTTCTTCGGCGGTGCCCACAGCATCTCCTTCGGACCCGGAAACAAGCTCGTCGGGGCAGGCGATCCGCGACGCGGCGGCGTCGTACGATACCTGTGAGGCGATTACCGGAAAATCATCGACCAGATCGCGAAATATATTGGTTCGCCCGCAACGAGTGCCCGCAGGGGGCTAGCCGGGCTATGTGACTGCCGGCACGACACGGAAGTGGGGCGAAAGGACGAGTCAGCTCGCAGAGAATTTGACAGAAATGACCCAAGACCACGATTGAAACCGGCGCGGTTACGATTGATTCGCTCGATATCAGCCCGGCGGGCGCAGGGTCAGGGTGTTGTCGCGCTGTATCAGCTCGAAGCGCTTCAAATAGCTCATCCCCAACAAGACCTCCTCACCCGGCATATTGGGCAACACCGACGCCTGCACGCCACGGACCGTCAAGCCCCCCAGGTCCACGCTGTCGAGCCGCGTTATCCAGGTCTGTATGTTGCCGTTCGCTGTCTTGGCGATGCGCGCCGCGCCCAGTTCCAGATCGAGCCGACGCGCCACCCTGAGCGGGAGGGCAACGTCAGTGGCGCCCGTGTCGATAAGGAATACCACCGGTTCACCGTTGATCCTACCGCTGGCCACATAATGCCCGGATCGGTTGCGCTCCAACACCACCTGGGCACGCCCCTGGGCGTCCAGGGCCACCTCGATATCCGAGTTGGGATTGTTCTGATGATTCAGCAGACGCTGGAAGAACAGGGCGAGGATGGCCAGTCCGACTACCCAGGCTGCGAACAGCATCAGCCTGCCGAGCCGCTTAGGCAGGTCGTCGGTCGCTGGCGGCTCCCGGTTCATGTCTGTGACAAGGCGCAAACGGATGGCAAAGGAAGGGCAGAAAAAGCGGCATGCAGGCCAAGGGGGCTTGCACCCGCGTTCCTACCCATCAAGGCCAAACCTGTCAAGGGGAGGAGCACACGGGCCCCACCGGGCCCGCTTCGCTCAAGTCATCCTCCGTAAGGTGCGGACCGACCAGGCACTTGGGAGCGGTTGGTCTGCTGGCGGTAGAAGGCGACGGCGCTGCGCCCGTTGGCCACGACATCGTAGACCTTCCAACCGTCGCCGGAATGGTACATCCGAAACTCGAGCTTGGATGGATAGCCTCCCGGATGCAGGATCCCGACTGCAACGTTCACAGCGCCGCGGGCTCCGCGCCGGGGCCGGAAGTAGCGCACCTTTTGTCCTTTATACCTGGCAAGCTTGCCTGCAAGGGTACGGAGAAAGCGCGCCTCCACCGAGGCAGCCAGCGCCTGCCGC